>CAYORF010000071.1:0-13780 GCA_964406305.1 uncultured Anaerolineales bacterium
ACCTTCGGCTTTGCCGGCGGGCGCGAGGACATTTGGGAGCCGGAAGAGGATATTTATTGGGGATCTGAGGACGAATGGTTGGCTACAAGCGATAAGCCCAAGAGCCGTTACACGGGTGACCGTGATCTAGAGAACCCCTTGGCGGCTGTGCAGATGGGTTTGATCTATGTCAACCCGGAAGGCCCTGACGGCAACCCCGATCCGGTCGCCTCTGGCGTTGACGTTCGAGAGACCTTCGCCCGCATGGCGATGAATGATGAAGAGACGGTTGCGCTAGTAGCTGGCGGGCATACCTTCGGCAAATCCCACGGCGCGGGGGATGCGGCACTGGTCGGTCCAGAACCTGAGGCGGCTAGAATCGAAGAACAGGGCTTGGGTTGGAAGAGCAGCTTCGGCAGCGGTAAAGGCGGCGATACAATCAGCAGCGGTATCGAGGGTGCTTGGAAACCTAATCCGACCAAATGGGACATGGGCTATCTCAAGGTTCTGTTCAAATACGAATGGGAGTTAGTCAAGAGCCCGGCTGGAGCGCATCAGTGGCTGGCCAAGGATGTAGACGATGAGGATATGGTGGTTGACGCCCACGACATGTCCAAGAAACACCGGCCGATGATGACCACGGCGGACCTCTCCCTACGCTACGACCCGATCTATGAGCCGATAGCGCGGCGTTACCAGCAAAACCCCGAGGAATTTGCGGACGCGTTTGCCAGGGCTTGGTTCAAGCTGACCCATCGCGATATGGGTCCTCGTTCACGCTATCTCGGTGCAGAGGTTCCGGAGGAGGAACTGATCTGGCAAGACCCGGTGCCCGCAGTTGACCATGAACTGATCGACGCACAGGACGTCGCGGACCTCAAGGGCAAGATCATTAAAACGGGCTTGTCGATCTCTGAGCTGGTCTCGACCGCCTGGGCCTCGGCTTCCACATTCCGCGGCTCTGACAAACGCGGCGGTGCCAACGGGGCGCGTATCCGTCTTGCGCCGCAGAAGAATTGGGAGGTCAATCAGCCTGAGCAAATTGCGATTGTACTGCAGACCCTTGAGGGAATCCAAAAGGAGTTCAACAGCGCCCAATCCGATGGCAAAAGGGTTTCGCTGGCCGACCTGATTGTTCTGAGTGGATGTGCAGGTGTCGAACAAGCGGCAAAGAAAGCCGGTCACGAATTGAAAGTACCCTTCACAGTGGGACGCACGGATGCTTCGTTGGAACAAACCGACGTGGATTCATTCTATGTCCTGGAACCGGCTGCGGACGGGTTCCGCAACTACCTCAAAACCAAATATACAGTCTCGGCAGAGGAGATGCTGGTTGATCGTGCCCAACAGCTGACGCTGACCGCTCCTGAGATGACAGTTCTTATTGGTGGTCTGCGTGTGATGGATACTAACTTTGGACAATCTCAGCACGGTGTCTTCACCAAGCAGCCAGAGACTCTCACCAATGACTTCTTTGTGAATCTTCTTGACATGAGCACGATCTGGAAGGCAATCTCGGAAGACGAAGATGTCTTCGAGGGTCGTGATCGCATAACGGGCGACCTCAAGTGGACCGGCACGCGGGTCGACCTAATCTTCGGTTCAAACTCCCAACTCCGGGCCTTGGTGGAAGTCTACGGAAGTGAGGACTCCCAGCAGAAGTTCCTACACGACTTTGTAGCGGTGTGGAACAAGGTAATGCAGCTTGATCGCTTCGACATTGACTGAATGCCACAAAAAACTATTTGAGGACTTTTAACAGATCGGTAAAAAAATATGATCAACTAACACCCTGTTCCAGCGGACAGCTTAACGGTTATGTTGAAACAGGGTGTTATAACTTAAAAAGTTAGCTGGCTGGGAATATAACTTTTATCCTCCAGTTCGCCCTTCCACCTTAGCGTCGGGCTTCAAGGCGAAAAGGGTTCATATCCCGCCATCGCCTGATCCATGTGCAGGAGCATATGGGAGAGCGATGGGTGGTAGGTATTCACCTTCGCTCTTAAATCCTGCCGGGTCCACAGTCGCAGCTGAAGGATGCTTGTGTTTGACACAGGTATCCTTTTTTGTTTAAGGCAAGCTGTGAAAAAAATGTAAGTAGTGATTTTGTAAGTGGTAAGACGATTAACGGGATGGGTGGCAGGTATGCACCATCACTCTTAAATCCTACCGGGCACAAAGAGAAAACCTATAACAAGTATCCTTTGTACTTGGAGAGTTTGTTTTATTTAAGTCCCACTATTAATAATTAGTTATTGGTTTATCTATAGATATGATTTTGAATTATGATATATGTTGGTACCAGGATAAAAGAAGGATAATTACTTATCCAGTTAACTGGCAATTGAAATACAATTAACCTTTGGTCGCATGTAGAAATGGAGAAGAATGACAAATCAACAAACAATGGAAAAGCATACAATATTACAATCCATCATTTTGCATTTGTTTCCTGGCATCTTGATAGGGATATTTTATTTTCTAATTCGTCAACCTCTACAAAATTTTGGATATCCTTCGGCTTTTGCGCTTATACTCGGATGTGTTTTTGTTCTTGTGCCAGTGGAACTTGGGTATTTGCTTCTTAAGGGAAAACAGGCAACCGGGCGCTATACGTTAGATGGGCTCATCAGCTATCGCACACCCATTCTTTGGTGGCAATCCATCTTATGGATACTGATAGTATTAGCACTGATGGGTGCTATATTTACGGTAATGAGACCCGTTGATAATTTATTGATGGAAAAACTGTTTTTCTGGATGCCCACCTTTGATAGCGGATTAGATGGGAGTTATTCAAAAACTGCTCTTATCGTTACATATAGTATTTTTTTAATCTCCGGTGTAATTGTGGGGCCGGCAGTTGAAGAGCTATATTTCCGGGGATATTTATTGCCCCGAATACCTGTTAAAAATTCAGAACTATTTCATAGTTTTTTATTTGCTGCATATCATGTTTGGACTCCATGGATGTTTATCACAAGAATAATCGGAATGCTGCCTCTGATAATTGCTGTGAAGAAAAAGAATATTTACGTTGGAATCATTGCTCACATTCTTCTGAACTCACTAGATGTTATCGTAGGCTTTGTTTTCATTTTTAGTCTTGCATAATTATTACTTTAAAATGTAATTATTAGTAACATTGGAACAGGAGTAAACTTGTTGACATGACCTGATTCTCATGCTACAAATAAGCTACTAATTTACGTCGGAAGGACAGTTTGCTCCGGCATTGGGTACCGAGGAGAGATTTGAGTTGCATGTTCACCCGGTCCCGGAAAAACGGTCCGCGAGGTGGGTTTTCATGAAGTAAGAGGTGTATGCGCTGCCCACCAACCCATCACCTCACCTTCGATGCCTGGTGTCCCGACGCACCTAATGAGAACCTGAGACTTTCGTCTCAGGTTCTTTTGTATTAATCAAAGAAGGATACAGTTTCCTCAAAGGAAACCGTATCCTGAGATTTATTATTTCGGTCTATACTCGTAAAGCAATTCCACCAGGCTGATCGCTGTTTCTCCCAACCCGTCGCTCACAAAGGCACCGATCACCATCTCGTCCTCCACCAGTGCTTTGATGTGGATCTCGTCGCTGGAATAAACACCCTTCCAGGCTCCATCATATAGGTCATCAACCTGTTCTGATTCGTTCAGCGTATATTCCACGAATCCCCAGTCTCCCAGGGGATAATAGGTCACGTAATACCATTGCCCACCCTGGTCCACATACTTGCAGCCCACCTCGCCGGCCTGGCTGATGTCCACTTCGGTCTCGTCCTCACGCAGGGCGCCAACGATGTTTATGATCTCATCCAGGGGGATCAGTTTACAAACATCTACACCTTCCAAATTGGTACCAATGTAGTAATAATCATCCGCGCCGGATGGGCTCGCATCTGTAACTTCAGTGTCCTCATCATCGGCATGGGAGCTGATGTCCTGATCGATGACATCGGGTTCTGGGGAGCTTCCCCCACAGGCGCTGAGGGCAAGAATACTGATCAGAATCAGAATCAGGATACCCGTGAATTTTGAATTATTGATCTTCATCTCTTCTTCTCCTTGAAATTGCGTTGTTTAAGGCAGGATCTTCCAACCCAGGAAGCGCTGAATCCTGGGGTTCTCTGGCAAATATTTAACTGTCCCCCGGAATTTCTTCCGGGATCGTTTCGCTGAGATCGATCTTGCTCATGTGTTGTTATTTATAGTAATTGATTTGGGAAGGTGAATAGCAATTTTACAGACATCTCCTCCCAGCATGACGCTTTCTAGGACTTCCACCCGGACTGGTTCCCGCAGGATGGTTTCCCAGATGCCTTTATAAAATCCAGCCCCGCAGTAGCAGTACTCCAGAGGCAGTTGGGGATCCTCTCCCACACCATCCCGGACTCGAGGGCAGTGGCAGTAGAGTTTTCTCTTTTCCAGGGGATCCTCAGTCTCGAAATAATCCACCAGGTAGCCGCTTTTAGGGATCTTGGTGGAAATGATCTGACTTCCTTCCCGAACACCGGCTAAACCCCAGCCCCTGCTGATGATCTCACTAATTAGATTTTCATCTAGCTCCAGGACATCCCGCAAGAACCCTTCGAATTTGGCCTGCAGCAGATCGATCACCTGGTCCACATCTTCGGTTTCCACGAATATGCCCCGGGCGTCATCCAGCTCTGCCTTGGGATATTGGCAGGCGCAGCCGGTCATGATTTCCTGGCGGGTCTTCTCGTCCGCCACTTCATCCAGCCGCTCCAGCATCTCGCAGCTCCAGATGACCTTGTCTTTCGTGGAGCTTTCCATGGTCAGGAGCTCTCCTCCGGCAAGGACCCTGTCCCGTACTTTTGGGTCAAGGTGTTGGTCCAGGCCAGTAGTAAGTTTGCTCTGCCAGGCTTGTTCAAAATCAAGGGAAGGTGTTTTAGCACTCATGAGACTGATTGTACTTGGGAAATTACGTGAACGGGTATAATACCTCAGAATTATATTTTTCAGCACTGAGAAGCAGTTTAGTAAATATCCATTATGTTAGAGAGGATAGATCTATGAGTGATTACACATCCAATCGCAATTTTATGAAATCTAATTTTGCAGAATCTGTTCACGATGTATCTGACCAGGCTAAAAAGGTGCCTTATCCACCCCTTCAGAAACCCCTGCCTGAGGGAGATGTGGTGCTGATCGATCTGCCGGAGCCGAACGTTGACCTGATACACAAACCCGATTTTCATCGTCTGCTGCTGGAGCGTCAGAGTCGCAGGAAATTCACCAAAGAAGCCCTTTCGTTGGATGAACTTTCCTACCTGTTATGGTCCACTCAGGGAGTGATCGTGACGTTGGGACAAGGCTATGCCAGCCGCCGCCCGGTTCCATCCGGTGGTGCCCGGCATGCTTTTGAAACCTACCTGGCCATCAACCGCGTGGAAGATCTTGAGCCAGGCATCTACCGCTATCTGCCTTTCGGCCATCAGCTGTACTTCCAGGAACCCGCCCAGAATTTACCGGATTTATTAACTGAAGCAAACCTGGGACAGAAGTTTGTGGGAAATTCTGCAGTCGTTTTTGCCTGGAGCTGCATTCCTTACCGGGCTGAATGGCGCTACATGGAGCATGCCCATAAGAATTTACTACTCGATGCTGGCCATGTTTGCCAGAACCTGTACCTGGCAGTGGAAGCTCTGGGCCTTGGAACCTGTGCTATTGGAGCTTATGATCAAGCCGCCATGGACACCATTTTGGAGCTGGACGGCGAGGACGAATACGTCATCTACCTGGCGCCGGTAGGTAAGGTTTAAGCTCCGTACCTCTTCTGAATCCTAGAACCATTTATTGGAGAATAGGAGAGCAGATGAGTAAATTTGTTTTGGCACATATTGGATTTGAACAGCCTACTGAAGAGATCATGTCTGCTTGGATGAAGTGGTTTGAGGATATTAAGGATGTCACTGTTGAGAATGTTGGTCTCGGCGTTGGAAAAGAGGTCAGCTCCGTAGGCATCAAAGACATAAATTTTGATAGCCAGGTTACAACCGGCTATACGATCATCGATGTTGAGAGCCTGGATGAGGCAGTGAAAATTGCCCAGGCCTGCCCCTCGATCACTAGTATTAAAGTGCAGGAAGTGCGATCGCATTAGTCTATCGATCCATAACCTCCCGGAGCTTTTTGAAGCTCCGGGAGATTGAAATATGAATGATAAGAGGCTCCTTAGGAGCCTCTTTTTTGTTATCTGAATATAAATGTCCTTTAACGAACGAAGGAGGAGATTATGAATTGGTTGAGCAGGATCCGCTTCTGGCATTTAATGGTAGGTACAGGTTTTGTCTTGCTGATAATCGGCCTGGTGATGATCTTTTTACCTCCAGGGATAGGGGATAGCGAGCCATATGTTATTGAATTTTTTGAAGCCAGCATTGAGGGCAGTGAAATGGGCCTGGCCTTGATCGTTCTGGGACTGTCATGTTTCCTGATCGGACGCAAGGACCTGGCCGATCTGCGGACCACCAGGGGTATCCAGGAAGAATTGGGGAAAACCAGCACCCTGGCAGCCAAACTGGTGGCGGATAAGGTGGAAAAGACTTTCCGGGAGCTGCCAACCCGACCTGCCCGATTGGCCACGCTGCCCGATCTGGACCTGGACCAAACCCGCCGGGACCTGAAAACCTTCAAGAATGGAGAAAACGGGGATAGCTCCACTGCCCATGTCATCCAGCAGGGAGAACAGGGCCTAGAACTGTTACAGGCTCTTGAAAAAGAGGGTTATTCGATCTAGTTTTTTGGCAGGGAGGTTAGCTCTGCGCTCAAATTCCATAATCTGCGGGCAATTTCTTCATCGCAGGAGGCAGGGGAAGATTGGGCAGGTTCATTTTTGATGAAATATTTGCTGTTTATTCCCTCAACTTCCGGGGAAGTTGCCAGGAAAATTGAGTTTTCCGCTCCTTCTTCAGGTGTCAGCGAAAATAAACCCATGATCCGCTTTAGAGCTGGTCCAATCACTCCAAAATTAGTTTTCCAAATATCGGTGGCGATATGGCCTGGATGCAGGGCATTGACGGTCACCCCTGTCCCTTCCAGATGGCTGGCCAATTCATAGGTGAAAAGAATATTGGCCAGCTTTGATCGGGCATAGGCTTTAATTCCGAAATAACCCTTCTCAAAACCCAGGTCCCCAAAATTCATCTGATCCTGGCGATGGGCCTCAGAGGAAATATTGATAATCCGGGACGGGGGGCTGTTCTTTAGTGTATTCAGCAGCAAATTGGTCAGTAAAAATGGCGCCAGATGATTGACCAGGAAGGTCATTTCTACACCATAGGAAGTAGGTATCCTTTTATTGAAAAATCCACCAGCATTATTGACCAGGACATGCAAATGATCAAATTTATCCTGGAATTCGGCCGCCAGGTTCCGGACCTGATCTAGATTCGAAAAATCAGCGAGTAAATAACTGACACTTTCATTTCCGGTCTCGGCTTTTATCTGGTTGACCGTGATTTCAGCCTTCTCTTGATTTCTGCCGTGGATCACCAGTTCAGCTCCCTGGGCTGCCAGGGCTGTGGCAGTGATCTTCCCGATCCCGGCTGTAGCTCCGGTGACCAGGCAAATTTTACCGAACAGTGGTTGGAGTTCTATTTTGGTCATGAGCGTTTGGTTTTCCAGGGAGGGTCATCCTTGAAGTTGGCTTGGCTGAAGATCGCCTTGGCGATTTTTGGGTAGTTTCGTGGAAATAAGGTCCGGATAACGAGGATTAGGCGGGCATCAAAACCAATGATGGCGCGGTTCTTCTTTTTCTGAACTGCTTTGATGATCCTGGAAACAGTCTTCTCCGGGGTGAGGAAGGACAAATCGGTGAAGTTTTTGTGAGCTTTTTCCCGCTTATTCTCCTCAAGATTAGGGGCATTCTTGATCAAGTTAGTCCTGACTCCACCGGGATGGACCAATAGCAGGTGAATTTGACTCCCTGACAATTCTGCTTGCAGCGCTTCTGAAAGACCTCGCAAGGCGGACTTGCTCATGCTGTAGGCAGAGTGGCCGTATAAACCCACCATACCGGCCAGACTGGAGATATTTACGATGCTGGCTTCTGGCCTGGTTTTTAGCTGCGGTAAAAAAGCCCGGATCCCATAAAAGGCCCCCCACATATTCACATCGATCACTTTTTTGAACTGCCCATCAGGGGTTTCCTCAAAGGTCTGGGGGATCAGACAGATCCCGGCATTATTGATCAACATATCCGCTGGACCCAGCTGGGATTCTACATCCAGGGCAAATTGTCTCATTGCTGCCTGGTCGGACACATCCACCTGAAAAAGTTTCACTCTGCTGCCATCATCCCCAGTGAGCAGGAGGGTATTCTTCAGGCCGTCCTGGCCCAGGTCGCATAATGCCAGAAGGGCACCGGCCTGATACAGCTGGGACGCAAACTCGCGGCCCAAACCGGACCCGGCACCTGTGATGACACAAATTTTATTTTGGAAATTTTTCATGAACACCTTCTTGGTCTGTTTCTCAAGCCTACTGCACTCCGGATATTTCTGCAAGCATATCCAGGGTGCCCTCGATGATCTGTTCTTGCTGGACTGCCCTGGGTGTGGTGGAATGATCCTGATCTGGATCGATCAAGTAGGACCCAAATTGATGGTGATCTCCCCCAGGGATTTCCAGATAGACTGTATCTGGCGGCATGATGCTTTTTCTTTCCTTGATTGCTGGCCGATCGACTCTGGAATCGAGTTCGCCGTAGATTGAATATACCGGCAAATTTGCTCCTGAGAGATCCGTGTTATTGGGCGGGTAGGAAGCCCATATTGCCAGGCCGGCGATCTTTCCCGGGTTGTTTGCGGTGTAAATGGCTGCCGACGTACCGCCTACTGAATGTCCGGCAATGCCCCAGCTATTGATCTTGCTGAAGTGGTCGATGATCTCATCCGCAGCATTGGTGTCAAAGATGGCCATATTGATTGGCATGCTTGGCACCACAACCAGGTAACCCTCACTAGCAATCTCCCGCAGAAGGGGAGCATACCCGCGAGGATCGATCCGGCCCCCGGGATAAAAGATCAAACCGGCCTTGATATCTCCGGTGGGGGTAAAGGTCAGCCAGGGGTCTTGGGAAACCTCAACCAGATCGTCACTTTCCAGTGCGGTCAGGGCTTCCGGCAGCGGAGGTCGGGAATAGGTGGCCCAGCTGATTCCCCAGATTAGGGTTCCTGCCAGGATGATAGCCAGGGCGATCAGGATCCAGCGCTTTAATGGGTTGAATTTGGAATTATTATTAGACATCTGAAGATTCCTTTGGACAAGCGATACTTTGAATTAATTTAGTGGGCAGGATGGGGCTCAATATCCAACCAATCGCTGATTAATCTAATCACAATGATTAGCAGCCTAATGAACAATTATCATACAAAACTTCAGAGATGGAAGATAAGGCCTGATAGAATAATATAAGATTCAAATTCAGACCCGGATACAGATTAAGGTGATTTTAAGATGATGGAAAATTTCCTTTCAATGTTCTCTCGCACATCCCCAAAACTTCGAAGCATAATTTATAAACCCTTATACCAATTTATGGCTAGATCCTATCAAAAAAGTGATTGGAAATTTATGAATTATGGTTATGCTCCAGTGAGTGGGGAAAACCTGGACATTAGCTTAGTTGAAGCGGATATTGACAACCGTTTTTGCATCCAATTATATGATCATTGCGCAGAACCTATAGATCTCAAAGATTTAAAAGTACTGGAAGTTGGAAGTGGCCGGGGCGGGGGAGCAGACTATATCAAACGCTATTTAAAACCTGAAGAAATGGTTGGAGTGGATTTCTCAGAAGATGCTGTAAGATTATGCAACGAGAATTATGATGTAAATGGGTTATCTTTCAAAACTGGCAATGCTGAATCCCTGCCTTTTAGAAATTCCAGTTATGATGTCGTGGTCAATGTTGAGTCTTCCCATTGTTACAGTTCCATGGATGCCTTTCTGGCCCAAGTTCAACGGGTTCTCAGGGAGGGCGGTTATTTTTTATATGCTGATTTTCGGAGGAAAGAGGACGTTGAAAATCTTCGAAAATCACTAACCAATTCAGGATTGAGATTAATCAAAGAGACTGACATAACTCAAAATATTATTGAGGCCCTTAAATTAGACCACGAACGTAAGAATGCTCTTATCAAAGAAAGAGCTCCTAAACCTCTGGCCGGTTTCTTCCGTCAGTTTGCTGGCACAAACGGCTCTCTGATTTATGACCGTTTTGTCAGGGGTGAGACAATTTATCTAAGCTTCGTATTCCAAAAAGAAATTTGAAAATATATCTAAAATAAATACGCAGGCAAATTAGTATTTATAGAGATTCCCTCATCAATCGAGGGTTTTTTCTTTGTGAGAGTGGAGGGACTTGAACCTCCGGTCGATGGCTCCAGAGGCCACTGCAGTATTATATATCCTTCGAGAGAGAAGAAGAGAAGGAAATTAAGCGGAAAATTGTGAATTTTGTGTATAATGAAATTTGTATGGTTTTGTCAGAGGGGACAATCAGGAGGTTTACACTGATGAGAAAAGCCAGCATGAGTATGTTCTAAATTTGCATGATATTTCTGCTCATTCTTTCAGCTTGCGGACCAGACGTTACTATAGAGCTGCCTCCCGAGGATACACCAGTGCCAGAGGTTGAGGTGGCTGACCCTGTGGATGCGCCAGAAGAACCCCCGGAAGTTGAAGAAGCAGGTCTGAACGATTTGTTGGAAGCAGGAACGGCCATGAAGTGGTATGACGAAGGCTACCTGGTCTTTGTACCCGAGGGGGAAGTCACCCTGGGCGATAACGAATATGAAAACAATCCGGTTCAGAATGTAGATCTGGATGATTATTGGATCTATATGTTCAAGGTTACAAACGGGCAGTACCGCCAGTGTATAGCAACGGGAGCCTGTACGCCCCCGGCCAGCGAACCGCCTTATCCAGATCTTGAAGACCCGGCAATCAAAGATCAGCCCGTTATCGGGGTGACCTGGGGACAAGCCGAAACTTACTGTGAATGGATGAAAGGAAAACTGCCCACCAAAGCTCAATGGGAAAAAGCTGCTCGCGGCCCCCAGGCAAATACCTACCCCTGGGGTGAGGTTGATCCAGACTGCGATCTGCTTAATTATGGCGATTGTGAAAACCCTGCCCTCTCAGAGGTCTATGAATATCCGGAAGGCAGAAGTTTCTATCAAGCCTTTGACCTGGCAGGCAATACCTATGAGTGGGTTTTCGATCTGTATGAGGATGATTTCATATCCCAACTGCCTTATGAATTCCCGGCCGGCCCGCCCGATGGAACAGAACGCTCTGTTCGCGGAAGCAGTTATGTGAGTGAAGAGGAACTGATCCCATCGGCGCAGCTCTTTTATTTGGAACCGGAAAGATACCGCACTGACCTAGGTTTCCGCTGTGTGATCGGGGAGGCAGAACCAGATTCGTTCGCCAGTCCTTGTGTTCAAACGGCTTTTGTGGATGGCCTTCCTGCTCCCTGGCAGCCGGGGCCTCCATCAGGTGGAAATAACCTCCCGGATCTTGATGAAATGACATGCGTTCCTGAGAAAGACGTTGACTGGAAGTATTACTGCCCAAGTGAAGCAACCCAAACAGGTGGCCTTGATCTTATATTAACAGGGCTGCCTGGCAGCGATGCGTATCTTAAATCGTATAGCTCGAATGGTAGCGTTTATTGTGCAGAAGCAAACGACCCAATCGGTTGTTTTGGCCCTGAGGGTGCTGCTGTTTCATTCGAAATATGTGCTTCATGCACGCCTTTGCCAAACATGGCAACCGTTCAATTAATTTGTGATTGTGGCTTTACCTTGACCCACACAGATCCCCCCACATGTGTCTATGATGGAGGGCCGCCAGTCCCGGAAGGGACCTGCTCGGCTGGGTTTGTATATAACCCGGTAGATGATATCTGTGTTAAGGTTGTGAAGATCAGCGATGAGTGTCCGGATGGATATGAGTATGACCCGGATACAGACTGCTGCGTTGCCACCTACGCAGAGCCCAGCCCGGACTCACAGGGTGCCTCCAGTTCCTATCTGACCTGTCCACCTGGATATGGAAATGTTCAGTCTGGTCCATCAGATTCTAATGAAGGAGATTGGTATGCAACCTGTCATTACCTGGTTTTTGCTACCTCTAGTACAGAAATATGTGAGGTTGTGACCAAAAACCTTGGTATGTGTGATGACCCTCCTCCGAAACAAAATGCGGATTGTTCTAACCCTGGTTCTTATACAAATCAAGCTTCCTGCGAAGCGGCCTCATGTAAGTGGGAGCGTAGTGTTAGTGGGGCGGGTTTGCCCGTAGAAACATGTGTTTATCCCTAAAAGAAGATATTTTTCTACTAAATGATTGGAAGGTTTGAATAGAGGTATAAAAAAGAGCGGCTTTCGCCGCTCTTTTGTGTTAATTGCCAAACTGCACCAGATATAGTAAATAAAACCCCCCTCAATCTTTGAGAGATTTTTCTCTGTGAGGCGGAGAGGGACTCGAATGCGTGTCCTCCGTGGGACCCCATCTAAGCCATTATATTCACATGATTGCCTAGCCAGTGAAACTCAGCTCCCCGCATTTTGGTGATGATCTACTTTTGGGGTGTAGATAAATTACTTAAAATAATGACACCGAGACTAATATCATTACCATGGTAATTGTGGTTCTGCAGATAATTTATTGAAACCTTAACTCATATCCCCCGTATACTTATATAAAAGGAGTAAGAAATTATGGATATGAAAATAAACAACCGCAATGCGGGTTGGGGAATATTATTAATCGCCTTCGGATTTGTCGCGTTGGTAGATACCTTCGCCATCTCAGAATGGTACAAGGTGCTTGTTTTAGCCTTAGCGGGGATGGCAGCATTCGTTTTCTACTACCGGAACCGGACAGACTTGGTGACATTGATCCCGGTGTACATCTTATGGGCTGGGGCATTGATCACTGCCGTTATCCTGGGGGACTTTGTAAATGATGACGTCATCGCTGTGTCGGTTCCCCCGCTCATAGCCATTCCCTTCCTGTTTGTCTACTTCCGTGACAAGAAGAACTGGTGGGCTTTGATTGCTTCTTATGTCCTCCTGCTGATCGCTTTTATCATATTGTCTACGGAGGTTTTGGGGCTGGGCGATGAATTTATCGCCATTGTTATTATGCCTGGGTTTGCGATTCCCTTTTTATATGTGTATCTCAAAAATAAGGAACGTTGGTGGGCCTTGATCCCCGCCTATGTATTCTTACTGATCGGTGTCCTCATCACCCTGGATGAAGGTTTTGGGTTTGGAGAGGAAATCATTGGCCCATTTATCCTGGATGGGATAGGGCTGCCGTTCCTGTTCGTGTATTTCCGAAACCGGGAAAATTGGTGGGCATTGATCCCCTCTTACGTCCTGCTGGCCATTGGAACTATGGTTGGCCTGCTGGAATTTAATCTGCTCACGGACCTGGCTGTCCCAGCCTATATCCTGCTGGCGACTGCAATCCCCTTCTTCTTCGTTTTTGTCCGCAATCAGGAAAATAGGTGGGCCTTGATCCCTGGAGGGATCACAGGTGTGATGGGGTTGGGCTTTTTGTTCGGAACGGATCTCGGGAAGTACTTTACCCCTGCAATCATGGTCCTGGTGGGGATCTGGCTGTTGGTGCGGGTGATTAGGAAGTAAAAAAGAGCTTCAGCTGGAATGCCTTCGAAAATGAATATTTAAACAAAAAATCCCTCATATTTTGAACTGAACCCCAAAAACAGGACACAAAATAAAACACCTCTCGTACAATATAAG
>CAYORF010000072.1:0-13435 GCA_964406305.1 uncultured Anaerolineales bacterium
TTCTGGTGCAAATAGCTAAGAAATAATATAAAGAGGAATCCAGGTATACTCAATTTCCCCTCTAAAATAAATCAATTCGGTAATAACGAGAGGAAATTCAATACCATAGAAGGACTTTTAAGCCATTGGTAGGGGGTTCGAGTTCTTCCAAGCTCACTCGCAATATATAGCAATTGACTTTTTGTCAGGGGCAATTTCTTAGCATGTAGAATAAGTCGACACAGCAGGAGGGAAATCAATAATTTGAATCGTGAATAACTATCCACTTTCTCCAATTGCAATTAAATTGCACCAGAAATTCAGTTTATTACTGGATTCGCGACTCGGACGTAAAAATCTCCCGATGTTATACTATCAATAGTGTCCATAGATACAGAGGTGAGAATGCAGCAATACCTGAATTTGATGCAGCATATTCTTGATCATGGAGTAGAGAAAGGAGACCGGACCGGAACCGGGACTAAATCTGTTTTTGGTTACCAAATGAGATTTGACCTCAGCCAGGGATTTCCTCTTATAACTACAAAAAAACTGCACTTGAAATCAATCATCTATGAATTGTTGTGGTTCCTGAAAGGGGAGACCAATATCCAGTACCTCAAGGAACATGGTGTTCGTATTTGGGATGAGTGGGCAGACGAAAATGGAGAACTTGGTCCGGTATACGGTTTTCAATGGCGCTTCTGGGAGGATCCGGAAGGTGGAGTGGTGGACCAAATTGCCCAAGCTGTTGAACAGATCAAAAACAATCCCAACTCACGCCGGATCTTGGTCAGTGCCTGGAATGTGGGCCAGATAAAAAAAATGGCTTTGCCCCCCTGCCACCTGTTATTCCAGTTTTATGTTGCCGAGGGAAAACTCTCCTGCCAGCTTTACCAACGTTCAGCAGATGTGTTCCTGGGTGTTCCTTTTAATATTGCCTCTTATGCTTTGCTGACGATGATGATGGCCCAGGTATGCGGCCTGGAACCGGGTGATTTTGTGCATACCCTGGGAGATACACATCTGTACCAGGACCATCTGGAAAAAGCCCGCATGCAGCTGGAGCGTAAACCATATCCGCTGCCGGTGATGAAAATTAACCCGAAAGTTGATTCGTTATTTGACCTTGTTTACGAGGATTTTCAACTGGAAAACTACCAGGCTCATCCCCATATCAAGGCTAAGGTCTCAGTATGATCATTTCCATTATTGTTGCTATGGATGAGAATAAGGGGATCGGTTATGAAAATCAAATACCATGGCACCTGCCTACCGATCTGGCCCGATTCAAAAAACTGACTATGGGACATCATTTGCTTGTAGGCAGGAAGACCTATGAATCGATCGGCTCAGTTCTGCCAGGCAGACAGATGATCATTCTGACCCGGAACCCTGAGTTTCCGGCCCAGGATTGCATCACGGCGGAAACTTTGGATGATGCTCTGGCTTTGGCGGAAAAAACAGGAGAGAAGGAAGTATTTATTATCGGGGGAGCTGAAATTTACAGAGAAGCTCTGCCTCTGGCGGACCATCTTTACCTGACAGAGGTGCATACCAGCGCAGAAGCTGATGCGTATTTCCCCCAGTTTGAAGAATCAGATTGGTCCCACGTTTGCGTGCAGGATATTCAGTCAGATGAGAAGAATTCACTGGCGACTACGTTTAAGCATTTAGTGCGTAGGTAGCAAAACCCCTTAAAAATTGTCATTCTGACAATGAGCGAAGCGAAATGGAAGAATCCATATTCACTTTGTGAGCAATTGAGATATGGATCATTTAATGATTCTGGTCAGGGACCACCTTGTCGATTTTTCCTCTTCCCCCTCGGCGATGCTCGGGGTCAAGGTCAGGATGACAGAGTGAAAAAAAAGTAATCAGTGATCAGTATTCAGTCGTTTCATTCCCAGTCTTCAATCCTCGGTCCCCGGTCGGTTTCTCTCAATTCCCCGCCAGAAGATTGATCTTCTCCCAGGGTTTCATATCGGTCTGCAAGGCCAATACTTCTCGGAGTTCAAATATCTGATCCCGTAATCCGGCAGCGGTTTCGAACTCCAGATTCTCCGCAGCTACCAGCATCTGTTTCTCCACTTCCTCAATGATATTCTTCAATTCCGGCACAGGGATTCCTTCCAGGCCGCCTTGATAATCAGCGCCTTCTTCCTTGATTGCGCCCCGTTTCACCCTCTCAGTGATATCAGTGATGGTTTTTGAGATACTTTCCGGCTCAATGCCATGTTTTTTGTTATATGCGGATTGTATCTCCCGCCGGCGATCAGTCTCGTCCAGCGCGGTTTGCATGGCCGGGGTGACTTTATCCGCATACATGATCACTGTGCCCTTTACGTGGCGGGCGGCTCGGCCGATTGTCTGAATTAACGCAGTATCAGAACGTAAAAATCCAGCTTTATCTGCATCTAGGATCGCAACCAGAGACACTTCTGGCAAGTCCAGACCTTCCCGAAGCAAGTTAATACCGACAATTACATTGTAAATTCCCAGCCGCAGATCGCGCAGGATCCCGACTCTTTCCAGCGTATTGATTTCCGAGTGCAAATAATGGACCTTGATGCCGCTGTCTTCCATATACTTTGATAGATCTTCGGCCATGCGCTTGGTTAGCGTAGTAACCAGTACCCGCTCGTTGCGCTCTGTGCGCTGATAAATTTCCCCGATCAGATCATCCACCTGGCCTTCAATAGGACGGACAATAACCTTGGGATCGATCAGGCCTGTGGGGCGGATCACCTGGTCTACAACTTTTTCGACCTTGTCCAATTCGTAAGGACCGGGTGTCGCAGAAGTGTAGATGGTATGCCCCATCTTTCCTTCAAACTCTTCGAATTGCAGCGGTCGGTTGTCCAACGCAGAAGGCAGGCGGAAACCGTACTCCACCAGAGTGGCCTTCCGGGAACGATCGCCGTTGAACATGCCCCGGATCTGTGGCACCGTCATGTGGGATTCGTCCAGGATCAGTAGATAATCCTGAGGGAGGTAATCCATCATTGTCCAGGGCGGTGAATTGACGGGTCGCTGGTCAAGGTGGCGGGAATAGTTCTCAATGCCGGAACAGTAGCCGATCTCACGCAGCATCTCCAAATCATATTTGCAGCGCTGTTCGATTCTTTGAGCTTCCAATAATTTCCCGTGTTTATTGAATGTGATGACCTGCTCGTTTAACTCCTCATCAATATCCGCGATTGCCTGGCGGAGCTTCTCTTCATCTGTGATGAAATGTTTGGCGGGAAAGATACTTACTTCTTTGATCTCTTCCAGGATCTCTGCCGTTACCCGGTCAATTTGGGTGATGCGTTCCACTTCATCTCCGAAAAAGGAGATTCGGTATATGAAATGATCATCGTAGGCAGGAGCGATCTCCAGTGTATCTCCCCGGACACGGAAGGAGCCGGGTTTCAGGTCTATATCATTCCTGCTGTACTGGCCCTCGATCAGTTGGCGGAGCAGGGCGTTTCTGCGATATACCGATCCAACCTGTAGATCGATAACCACTTTACCGTAAGCTTCAGGATTGCCTAGGCCATAAATGCAGGAAACCGAGGCGACGATGATGACATCCTTGCGGGACATCAGGGCTGTGGTGGCTGCCAATCGTAACCGTTCAATTTCCTCGTTAATATCAGTTTCTTTTTCGATAAAAAGATCATGGTGCGGTACGTATGCTTCGGGCTGATAATAATCGTAATAACTGACAAAGAATTCCACAGCATTTTCCGGGAAAAAGGATTTGAACTCAGCGTAAAGCTGGGCTGCCAGGGTCTTGTTATGGGCAATGATCAGGGCCGGGAGCTGCATTTCCTGGATCACGTTCGCTATCGTATAAGTTTTCCCCGTCCCTGTAGCGCCCAGTAATACCTGGTGCTGTTCCCCATCCTTGATACCTTGAATGAGTTTTTTTATGGCTTGGGGTTGATCCCCCATAGGCTGAAATGGTGCCTGTAGTTTAAAGTCCATTTTTTTTACTTACTCTCGAATATAAATCGGATTGCTGAAGATCCAGGCTCGCCTGCGCCCAAGGAATGGCTGATAGACCTCTACTCTGAAGACACCTGGCTGGGACACTGAATAGGAACAGATCTTTTTATCCTGCCAGTGTTTTACTGGCTGGCCATCCTTGATTAAAATACATTCTGCCTGGCTGGGTAGGGTGATTTGAAGGGTGATACCGTTGCCTACTGAGATCTCATCACCCATCACTGCATTCACGCCAATCCCTGTTCCAGTGAACTTGAATCCATTAGTTGAATAGAGAAGGTCATAACCGATAAAGGCATGGCCCTGACGCAGAGCATCATAGATCAGAGTTTTGTCAGTGTTCAGGTCTCCTGAAAGGTTTTCAGGAAGCAGTAAATGTGTGTTTACACTCTGGAAATGATAAAGATACGGAAAGATTGTACGTTTTACCGGCCCCATACTGGCGTGCATGGCGTGAGCATCCGATCCACCCACGGCAACGATCTTTTTTCCAGCAGTGGTTAATCTATCCCAGATCATCAATGTTTCTGGAATGGGACCGCGGGCGATGCTGGAAGGGTTGAAGGCATACCAGAGGGCTGTCAGGTTGCCTTTTAGTCTGGTCTTGAATTCCGAGAATCCGTTCCATAGTTCAATTCCAGTAAACCCGGTTACATCCCATTTATCCCAGGAAAAGTCCCCTTGGTTGAACTTGGGCGCAGCAGGATCAATGGGATGGGCTAAAAATGATAAACCGTCAGCCTGAGCGATCTTTGTGATCAATCCTTGTGTATCCGAGGCCAGATCTGCCAGTTCATGATCTACTCCAAAGACCAGCAAGTGGTTATTCCTTTGCTCAGTATTATTGTCGTGGATCTCCTCTCCAACTAAAACCAGGACGGAATCCTCTCCCCTGGCAAAATACCCTTCCTCGTCCTGAACGAGTATATTGTGATCAGTGACTATAACAGCCTGCAAACCAGCTTTGATTGCGGCCTCGGCAATATCATGGTGGGTTCCAGTGCCGTCTGAGTGGCGGGTGTGCATATGAAGATTTATGGCGATTTCTATCATAATTAGGTCCGGAGACTAGGATTTGTCTTGAGGAATTATTTGAGTTTGTTTTCTGATTAATGATCAGTGGGGGAGGAGCTTCTTGACGTTCTCCCTGTAGAGAAGGTATAATCGCCCTGCTTGT
Source organism: uncultured Anaerolineales bacterium (assembly GCA_964406305.1). GTDB lineage: Bacteria > Chloroflexota > Anaerolineae > Anaerolineales > UBA11858 > B10-G9. The sequence goes on from CAYORF010000072.1 coordinate 5,150, forward strand.
TAACAGAACAGCAGTTTTAAAGTAAATAGATTAGTGGAAATGGGACCATTTATCCTGATTTCTGCTGGTTTGGGAGGTTTTTTGTGTCAACATATTTGAATATCGGATTGATCATCACATCCATCGCCCTGATTGCCAGCGTTATTCTTCAGAGCAAGGGAGCAGGCCTGGGGGGTTTGACCGGCGGCGACGCTGGTGGTGTATTTTCTGCCCGACGAGGTATTGAAAAGACTTTATTCCGGGTAACTATCGGACTCAGTGTTTTGTTTTTTGGATTGGCAATTGCCTCAGTAATTGTAACAGTTTAATTAAATATGAAGCCTGGCTTGATTTAGAATGCAGTTCAATGCCATAAAATTGCCGGAAAATGTGGGACTCCATGTTTTCCGGCTAGGTTTAACTCCATGGGGGGAGAAGGCTCACATATCAGCAGGAAAATGCCCATGAAATTAATAAAAAAACTGCGCTGGCAGATTTTGATAATCGTCCTGGCATTTGTTGTCATTGGATTTGTTTTATGGGGACAGCAGGCAGAACCAGTGCTTGTTGAAGCTCCGGAACCTACTAGTGGTGGAATCTACGTAGAAGGTATCGTAGGTTCATTGATGCGTTTAAATCCGCTGCTAGCTATGTTTAACCCGCCAGATCAGGACCCGAGTAGTTTGATATATAGCGGTCTTATCCAGTTTGACAGTAAAGGATTTCCCCAGCCAGATCTTTCAGATTTCTGGGGTATCTCTAGGGATGGAGATGTATATAATTTTTCGCTGCGAACCGATGCGTTCTGGCATGATGGTGAACCAGTAACCAGTGAAGATGTGGTATATACTGTAAATCTGCTGAAAGATCCGGATTTTCCCATACCGGAAGACCTGGCTCTTTTCTGGCAGGAAATCGAAGTGGTTGCATTGGATGATGTAACCCTTCAGTTCAGACTACCGGAAGCATTTTCACCATTTTTAGATTATCTTGATTTCGGAATTCTCCCGTCACACCTTCTTTCTGATCTTTCAGTACAGGAAATTGTAGACGCGCCATTTAATCTTCAACCCGTTGGGACCGGCCCTTTTAAGTACGACAGCCTTGTCATCGAAGATGACCAGATCACGGGAATTGTATTAAAGAAGAATAGGGAATTCTATGGAGAAGAAGCCTTTTTGGATCAGGTCGCTTTCCTTTATTATCCCGATTATCAATCCGTTTGGGATGCTTACCAGGCAGGGGAGATCCAGGGTATCGGCGAAGTTCCTGGAGAAATCTTGGGAGATGCGCTGGCTGATGAGAATTTGAAACTCTATACCAGCCGGTTGCCCGAGATGTTATTGGTCTTATTAAATCTGGACAGCCCGGAAACTCCCTATTTGCAGGATGTGGATATGCGGAAGGCCTTGCTGCACGGAATCAACCGGCAGTACTTGGTCGATCATATCAAACAGGGTCAGGCAATAATCGCTGATGGTCCAATTTTCCCAAAAACATGGGCGTATTATGATAATATTCCCCGTTATGATTTTGATCCAGAGAAAGCGATAGAGATTATTCGTGATCTCGGTTACACATTCCCGGGAGAGGGAGGCCTTGCCCGGACCAATGAGGATGGTGACCGTTTGTCTGTGGAATTGATCTATCCTGATACCGAGCTTCATACGCAGATTGCCCAGTCTGTCCAAGAGAACTGGACTGCCCTGGGATATGATGTGACTATGTTGGCTCTGCCGTACCAGGAAGTTCTGAACAGGTTGGAGTACAGAGATTTCGAGGCTGTACTGGTGGACCTGAATCTTACCAGTATGCCGGACCCGGACCCTTATCCTTTTTGGCACCAAACCCAGGCAACAGGAGGGCAAAACTACTCCATGTGGAATGATCGCCAAGCCAGCGAATATCTGGAGCAGGCTCGAATTATCTTGGATATTGGTGAAAGGGCAAGATTATATAAGAATTTCCAGGTCAGGTTCCATGATCAACTACCGGCGCTGCCTTTGTATTATCCGGTTTATACCTACGGTGTCTCCTCAAAAGTAAAAGGTGTCCGGATCGGCCCGATTTTCGAACCATCTGATCGTCTGGAAACCATCCCCGATTGGTATTTCTATGTTGAAGTACCTGGGGGTTTAGAACCTACTGAAGACCAAACAGCTGGAGAATAAGCCCTCCAGCTGTTTTTCATTATCTCGAGATATTATTGGAGAGCGGAATCGTGAGTAAAGAACAAGATCAAAACACAAACTCAAACAATCAATTAAATGAATTCTGGTATGCGATCAACAATGCCAAGGTGATCTCCACTCTGGAGGTTAACCGGGAGCATGGTTTATCGGCCGCTGAGGTAGAGAATCGGATTAATTCCTACGGGAAGAACGAGCTTCAGGAAGCACCACCAACCAGCATCTGGGTAAGGATCTATGAACAGTTTGCCAATTTTCTGGTTATTCTGCTGCTTGTAGCGGCAGTGATATCTGCAGTTTTGGGGGACTGGGTGGAAGCGGCGGCCATCATGACGATCGTTCTCCTGAATGCCGCCCTGGGAGTAGTCCAGGAGAGCAGGGCAGAAGAATCTCTGGCTGCTCTGAAGAAGATGGCCTCCCCGGATGCCAATGTGCTCCGTGAGAGTCACCGTCAGGCGATTCCTGCCCGGGAGGTTGTACCGGGTGATATTGTATTCCTGGAAGCAGGCAATTATGTGCCGGCAGATGTGCGCTTGTTGGAAACTGTAAATCTGAGGATTGAAGAGGCTGCCTTGACTGGTGAGTCTGTGGCAGTGACAAAAAATGCCCAACTGGAATTGGAAGAAGACGCAGCCCTGGGAGATCGAAAGACCATGGCGTATACCGGCACGGTTGTTAGCTACGGCCGAGGTGTGGGTGTGGTTACCAATACTGGTATGTCAACCGAGATCGGACAAATTGCAACCATGCTCCAGGCTGTGGAAGAAGGCGATACTCCGCTCCAAAAACGTCTGGACAGCTTTGGACGAACCCTGGGTTGGGTATCTCTGGTTATCAGTGGCTTGATTTTCGTGCAGGGTATGTTCTCCGGCACTCCGCCCCTGGATATGTTCATTATTGCAGTCAGCCTGGCCATCGCGGCAGTCCCTGAAGGGCTACCAGCTGTGGTCACGATCACCCTGGCATTGGGTATGCAGGAAATGATTGCTCGCAACGCCCTGGTTCGAAAATTATCATCTGTGGAAACCCTGGGTTCTGCAACTATTATCTGTTCTGACAAAACCGGAACCTTAACTCAGAATGAAATGACCGTGACCAATATCGCGGTCGATGGCGAGTTCCTGGATATCACCGGTACCGGATATAACCTGGAAGGCGATTTCCTCCTTAATGGAGAGGTTGTAGATCTGGCAGGAGATTATCCGGGCATCCGAACTGCATTGTGGATCGGCGCACTGAATAATGACGCTATTCTGGAAACGGATTATGACGACAAGGGGAAGAAAACTATCCGGATGGTGGGTGATCCTACAGAAGGGGCCTTGTTGGTAGCCGCAGCAAAAGGCGGCGCTCTGCCAGTCCCGCTTTCCCAGGCTTATCCTCGTATTCAGGAAATACCCTTTGATTCTGAACGCAAGCGAATGGTGACTGTACATGCCATTAATCAACCAGATGCAGGCGATGTGTCTCCATTTTTAGATCAAAAACAACAGGCCTGGTACGTGGTCGCCCAAAAAGGCGCCCCGGATATAGTGCTGGAACGCTGCACGCATTACCAGAGTCGGGATGATGTTGCAGTCCCGTTGAGTGATGAACAAAGGCGGCGTATCCTGGCAGCCAATGACCGGATGACCTCCCAGGCCCTGAGAGTGCTTGGTGTGGCCTACCGGGTAGTGAAGGATCTGGATTACTCACAGAACGGCGATCTAAGCGCAGAGATCGAAGAGGAATTGATCTTTGTGGGTTTACTGGGCATGATCGACCCCGCTCGCCCCGAAGTCCTGCCAGCTTTGCAGATTGCTCGAGAAGCTGGGATTCGGACAGCGATGATCACTGGCGATTATCCCAATACTGCCAAAGCCATTGCTCAGGAGATCGGTCTGCTTCAAAAGGGACACCGGGTAATGACGGGGAAAGAGCTGGATGAACTCTCTGATGAGGAATTGAAGAAAGCCGTAGTAGACACCGATGTATTTGCCAGAGTATCCCCCGAACATAAGGTTCGCATCGTGGATGCCTTCAAGTCTAATAACGAAGTTGTTGCTATGACCGGTGATGGGGTAAATGATGCCCCCTCAATTAAGAGGGCGGATATCGGGATTGCGATGGGCATCACCGGGACTGACGTTGCCAAAGAAACTGCAGATATGGTACTGACAGATGATAACTATGCCAGCATTGTCTCTGCTGTAGAGCAGGGGAGGGTGATTTACAGCAATATCCGTAAGTTCGTCTATTTCTTATTGTCTTGCAATATCGCTGAGATCGCTACAATATTCCTGGCTACCATGCTGGGATGGAAATCTCCTCTGAGCGCGATCCAGCTCCTGTGGCTGAACCTGATCACGGATGGCGCACCTGCTTTGGCCCTAGGACTTGAGAAAGGGGATCCAGATTTGATGGAGCAGCCTCCTAGGGATCCTCAGGAGCCGATCCTGAATCGGTTTATGCTTACTGGTATTGGCATCCAAACTGTGGCAATTACTGCAGTCACCCTGGGTGCCTATTGGATTGGATTAAGATTTTATCCAGAAATGGCCCCGACAATGGCTTTTGTGACCCTGTCATTCTCCGAACTGGTGCGGGCTTTTACTGCTCGATCTGAACGGGTTCCGATTCTTAAAATTGGAATATTTAAAAACAAGGTTATGAATTGGGCTATTCTTTCCTCCCTCGTATTACTCCTGGTGGTTGTTTATGTACCTTTCTTGCAGGGCATTTTTGATACTGTACCGCTAGGTTGGACTCAGTGGGAAGTGATCTTGCCCCTGTTATTGGTACCATCAATCGCTGCAGAGTTGACCAAAGTAATTTTTAGGAAAAGAAAACAACAATAGCTATTGACCTTAGTAATCAAAAAATCCACCGGAAACGGTGGATTTTTTGATTAACAGGTAGGGTCAGTGAGTTTATTATTTTTTCCTTAATTATTTTGTAAAGGGTGGTTTTTTTCAGATCTATGTGTAAAATGGCTATATTAACCGTTTTACACATAGAGGTGGATTGTTATGAGTTCAAAACAAGTGATTCAGGAACGCCGTAGGAAAAGGCAGCGTCAGAATAATATTATCATCTGGATCATGGGTGTGGGAGTTGTACTGGTCATTAGTGCAATCGCTTATGCAATCATATCTTCTAATCAAGTTGCCATACCCGAACGAGAAACATACAAGCAGAGTGAACTGAGTGGATTGGGAGATCCAGATGCTCCGGTGGTCATCCACGAATTTTCTGATTTTGGCTGCACTCATTGTGCTGACTTTGGTCTAGGAACCAAAAAACTGCTTGAAAAGGAATTCATCGATACTGGAATCGTATATTTACAGTTTCACAGTGTGGGTGGGTTATTGGGATCGGAAGCGACGCTACAGGCAGCAGAAGCCGCCTACTGTGCTGGAGAACAGGATCAGTTCTGGACTTTCCATGACTTAGTATATACCAACCAGCTCAACCTGTTCGGAAACCGGGCAGCAGATAACTCTAAGAAATTGATCGAATATGCGGATATTCTGGAATTGGATTTGAACCAATTTGAAACCTGCCTGACAGATCGCACCTACCAATCGGTGGCAGCCGATGATGAAAGCCTGGCCCGCCAGAACGGGATCACTGGTACTCCATCATTTCTGGTGAATGGAAATTTACTGCGTGGAAACCAGCCAATCGAGAATTTCAGATTAGCTATCCAGGAAGCTTTGGATGCGATTGAAAATTAGCTACTAATTAAATGGATCAAAATAGCCCTCGAAAAGAGGGCTATTTTCATTAATCTAGATCGTTGATTTTAATTCTGAAATAAACCCATACTCCCAGAAAACCAATGAATATCGCCAGGAAACCCCAGATTGCGGGAGGTCCTCCTTTAAGAATACCCAATCCCAAGGCCAGGATTGCCCCAGAAGCCCAGATGATCTTCAGCCGCAGCAGGGCTTTAAAAGCCTCCTGCGGGGCATTTCTGCTAAAGAGGGATTCTCCTCCGATACCTAACAGGGCGGCACCCACCAACCGCGGCATGACCGGATCAATGGATTCCCAACCGAACCATGGCAAGATCAGCTCGGGAAATAGTAAAAGTGGGATGGCAAACAGCATATCCGCCACAAAGTGGATCACAAACCAGGTTTTTAATCCCCTGGGTATTTTTGTAATCTTGTCATTCATAATCTGCTCCTAAGGTGTTATGTGATCTTCCGGTCTGGAACCGGGATCGTCGAGTCCGCTTTCACTGAAAGGCATCAGTACTTTGACATGCATGTCATGCTCCACAGTACATTGACATGATAGTCGGAACTTTCCCAGATTGTCTTTATTTTCCAGTTTTGCTCTTTCTGCTTCGGTCATGACCTCCGGTTCCCCATCCAGGAATTCCACCCGGCAGGTAGTGCAGCGGGCGTATCCCCCGCAGCGGTGGAGAGGTTCACCGCCGTGATCTTCCAAGGCATTCACAAGCCGGGTTCCGGCAGGGACTTCAAATTCTCCTACACCTTCAATTTTCAGTTTCGGCATGTTTTACTCCTTCTAAAATAGTTAATACTGGTGATTTATTCACCGATCATGATCAGCCCAGCTACCCATGATAGCTGATCTTCGACAGGCAGCTCCTCTTCTTGATTCAAATTTGTTTCCCAACCACAGCTCTTGACCAATTAAAACACGTCGATCCCATAACCGGACATGGATGGTCTTGCCAAATCGGAGTACCGGCAGGGACCTTTTTCTTCAATCCTCTGGCAGCTGAGATGGTCCTGACAGAATAATTCTTTGCATGAACCTCCAGCAAATCCGATCGATCTTGTATAGCCCATTTTTCTTGTTTCCAATTCAACAGTGGCTACCAGTTCATGTAAAACCCTGCTTAGATCAAACCGTTCCCAGGAAAGAAGCATCAAGGAAGGGATAACAAGCCTCATGACAAGTGCCCGGGGGTGGGTTTTGATCAGTTCTCGAAAAGATTCTGGTCCTTCCCCATAAGGCGGGCAGCTGTACGATAGGCCGTAATTTTCACATTGCGGCTCTATACATTTTCGCGCCAATTGGTTTTTTACGACTATTTTGTCACTGGATAGAATATAAGCTTCACTAGCAATCAATGAAATGGCCAAATGGATTAATTGATCTAAATCCTTGTTCATCAATACCTAAGTTTAGAGCAGAGATGAGATTAAAAATGCTTAGGTGATCGTTTCTATCAGGTTGATTCCCCGCTTTTGATATTCAAGCAGAAGATCTTCAAAGAGATGTGGGATCTTTCCAAGGAATTCCGGAGGGCAGATGCCCTGATTGGGGATCATTCCTTTTAACAATTGACGGGCGACGATCGTGCAGGTGTACCCGGTAGTCCGGGCCATGGAAGTGATTCCTGTCTGTTCGTTAAAACGATCCAATAGATCGTATTGATAGATGACTTGCTTGTTTTTCTCCTTACCTTTAAGGACAACTTGCAGCACAGTCAGATCTTTTTCCCCTTCCTTCATAAACCATTGATCAAAAAGCAGCCTGGATGTCAGGGATAGAGGTATCACCTGGCTACCGTCCACTTCAACCGGATCCTGGCTGAAAAAACCGCTTTCCCGGAAGACCCGCATTAAATTGGCATGTCCCGGATACCGCAGGGTTTTTTCTTTCATGGTCGGAAAACGGAGAGTCTGGCTTAAGGTCCTCAATCCATCTGTATTAAAGGCTTCCAGCGTGCCAGCTTCTGGAAAATCGATTAATTCCACTCCTGAAAGGGCAGGATAGATCACTTCTTCTCCGTTTTCTACCAAACGGGCAGGACGGGTATATTCCTCCAGAACATCTGCCGGGGAAAATACGGCTTTATACTCATACGGCCATTCCCGGATCTCTGGTAATCCTCCTACATAACAATGATAATAAGCTGAATCCTCAAGCTTTTCGGCAACATATCCGGCGATGATATTGCATAGCCCTGGCGCGACACCACAGTCAACGATCGCAGAGACTTCTTTTTCCTTGGCCAGTTCATCAAGGCCAAAAGGATCTTCAGGGAAGAATGAAATGTCGACTACATTCTTGCCGGCAGAGATAACTGTTTCCAGAGTTTGATAACCCATAGAACCCGGGACGGCGCAGATCACCAGATCAACATCTTCGACCA
>CAYORF010000073.1:0-13233 GCA_964406305.1 uncultured Anaerolineales bacterium
CGCATTTGCGAAATTCCAGGCAGTACTTTTGGCCCTGGTGGGGTTGCTCGCCGGAATATTCTATTCATTTGGGGAAGCTTTTTATGATCTACTCAGTACTGGTTCGATGAATTCAGGCGCAGCGCTCGCATTTTTTGCACTTTTATGTATGCCGATCATCTTCGCTGCGTTTGGTTTCATTTTAGAACTCTCGGAAGCTTGTCTTTTCAATATATTTGCCAATTGGTTTGAGGGAATCCAGCTGGATTTTATACAGAATGATAGTTAGATCTCACGACCTCCACTCTCCTGTCTTTGGATCATAAGAAGGTCTGGGGGGGGTAACTGATAGTTATTTGGCTGTATCAACCAAAAAACGATAATATTTCCTTATCGGAGGGCTTGATATCATAAGAATCACTAAGTATTTGTAATTCTCTGCTTGTCAAATTCCCCGCAATCATTATAATTACGGAGTATTCTTTAGTAATTGCCATCAATCTTTTTATAGAAGGGTGATCACAATTCATCGCCCCTCCCATCACTCAATATCAGGGTCACAATAAAAGTGAAAATATTTACCGGGAGTTCTATACCATCAATAGAAAATTTATGTTTAACACTCAAAAAACAACAGCACTGGTTTATCCTATGCTGATAATAATCTTGTTAATCTTTTATTTTATTTAGGAGGCATTATGGGAGGACTTGAAGCACTTCAAAACGCAACGCTTTTCGAACAGATCGGCCTTGGGGTCGTTCTGCTCACAGCTATAGCTGCCCTGGTCTACGCCTGGTTTCTTGCCCGCGAAGTACTGAGTGAGGATCCCGGCACTGAAAAAATGCAGGAAATTTCTGACGCTATTCGGACAGGAGCAATTGCCTATCTGAACAAACAGATGGAAGTGGTTATTCCCCTCGCCTTTGTCCTGTCGATTGTGTTATTTTTTACTGCACACCTGGCTGATGCTCCCCTGAGCATCTCGATCGGCCGCGGCGCGGCCCTGCTCCTGGGTGCCGCCTGTTCACTCGCAATCGGCCAGATCGGCTTGCGTCTGATTGGCACCCGCGGAAATGTTCGTGTGGCCAACCAGGCCCGCATGGGATCGTTCGAGGGTGCGCTGCGCGTGGCTTATCGCTCTGGCACCATCGCTGGTATGCTGGCTGACGGGCTGGGCTTATTGGGTGGTACGATCATCTTTTTACTCTACGGTAAACATGCTCCAGAAGTTCTTTTGGGCTTCGGATTTGGCGGCACCTTATTGGCCATGTTCATGCGAGTCGGCGGTGGCATTTACACCAAAGCCGCTGATGTTGGCGCTGACCTGGTAGGCAAGCTTGAAGCAGGTCTCCCAGAAGATGACCCCCGCAACGCTGCCGCAATTGCGGACCTGGTAGGAGACAACGTAGGTGACTTCAGCGGTATGGCTGAGGACGTCTTTGAATCCTACGAAGTAACCATCGTCTCGGCAATGATCCTGGGGTTGGCTGTGATGCAGCTTGATCCCACCCAGAGCCTTAAGTGGATTGTTTTTCCACTTCTGGTAAGAGCCATCGGCGTATTTTCCAGCATTATCGGAACATACGCCGTTTCTATGTGGCCGGTCAAGGACGATGCTTTCCGGGCTATGGATCTTTCCTACGATCTTTCATCGATCATTTCAACTATATCTTTCTTCTTTTTAGCAGTCTATTATGCCCAGGATATGCGACTCTTTTCTGCCACCGCGGCAGGCATTTTGCTGGCGGTTGGTTTTAATAAGTACACGGCGCTCTTCACAGAACGCGAGACGACCTCGGTGAACAGGATAGTAAAATCGGCCAAAACCGGTTCTGCTACCCTCATCCTGGCCGGATTGGCAGTAGGTTACGAAAGCACAGTCTGGGCAGCGTTGATCATTGTTATTGCTATCCTCCTATCGGTTGCTATCTACACAGTCACAATTCCGGCAGCCCTTGTGTCGACAATAATCATAGGATCGGTGATTGTCGGAGTATTACTGGGCATCTACCTGGCCATCAAGTCCAAAAAGATCGAAAATGGTATCTTCTCAGCTGTGGGTGTTGTAGTAGTTGGTTTGATCATCAGCAGCTTTGAACCTGCTCCAGCTGGCCATGAATTCATCTTCATCATGTATTCGATAGCGTTGGCCGGTATTGGTATGCTTTCACACACGGGCAACAACCTGGCTATGGATGCCTTTGGTCCGTTGGCAGATAATGCTGGCGGTATTGCAGAGATGGCCAAAGAGGATTTTACCGATCCTGAAAGCCAGAGAACCCTAGCCACCCTGGACAGTGTTGGCAACACTACTAAAGCCATCACCAAGGGTATTGCCATCGCTTCGGCGGTAATAGCAGCGCTGGCCCTCTTTGCCTCATTCATTGAGGTTACAGGTCTAGAGACGGAAGGCCTGAACATCGCTGATCCCCTGGTTTTTGTCGGACTCCTGATAGGCGGAGCTTTACCCTTCCTGTTCAGTTCAATCCTGCTGCGAGCAGTTGAGCGTGCGGCCAGGTTGATCATTGAGGAAGTGCGCAAGCAGCTCCGCATCCCCGGAGTGATGGAAGGAACAGTCAAACCTGCTTATGACGTAGTAGTCCGCATCTGCACCAACGCAGCTCAGCGTGAGCTGATCACTGTAGCCATGCTCGGCATCCTGGTTCCCATCATCGTCGGCTTTTTGATCGGTGTCAGGGCCCTGGGCGGTTTCCTGGCAGGCATCATCGTGACAGGTCAGCTGCTGGCTGTCTTTATGGCCAACGCAGGTGGCGCCTGGGATAATGCCAAGAAACAGATCGAGGATGAACACTCTGACCCAGAAAACAACTTGGGCAAGGGCTCCGAGCGCCATCATGCCAGCGTAATCGGCGATACGGTCGGTGATCCTCTCAAAGACACAGCTGGCCCCGCTCTCAACCCAATGATCAAGGTCGTCAACTTGGTATCACTGCTGGCCGCACCATTGATCATCAGTGTGGCAGCTGCCGGCGGAACAATGAAAACCGTTGCGTTGATCATAGCTGTTGCCAGTCTGCTAGCATTGGGAGTAGCTATCTCTTTCAGTCTGCGGGAAGGTAAAGATATGATCGACTGACAAGTAAAGATATATAGATTTCCTGAAAAGGTATTGTTTCAAACGAAACAATACCTTTTCTTTTTAATATCTCAACGGGGATGAAGAATTTCGAGATAATTGGGTTGTGAGTTTGATTAATCCCTCTATAATAAATATATAGGAAGAATATGTTTCCTCCAGTGTATTATCTCAATCTCACACAATCAGGAAAATATCATGGACGGGAATGATCTTGCTGATTCAATGGACTATCCTAAAAAGGGATCCTTAAACCGGTTTATCTACAAGCTTCCTCTGCTGCTGTGGCGGTTGGGATTCGGACCTGTCCTGAGCCACCCCAGCAGGGGTGGTAAAAAGATGATGGTGGTGACAACCCTGGGACGGAAAAGCAAACTTCCCCGGCATACCATGGTGTCGCGTATTTCTTCTAATAACAGAGACTACGTGATCCCTGGCTGGTGGCGGCAAGCAGATTGGGTCAAGAATTTTCATGCGGATCCACTAGTGACAATCCAAACGGGAAACAGGATCTATTCAGCGGATGCCAGGCGAGTTGAAGATCTTAATGAGATCAGGGGTGTCGCTCAGAGTCTATTTGATTCCGGGGGTGATTCCCATTTTAGTTCTTGGCTGAAAGCACTGGGAATTGAACCCAACCTGGAAGATCTGCTAGATAAAAGAGATAGGGTCTTCTTTGTTGGTTTTGATCCTGTCGATCAGGAAGGGCCATCACCATTAATTGCAGATCTGATCTGGATCTGGGCAGTGCTGATCTCTTTAATGCTGGGATTGATCTTTTTCCTCTGGTAAGACACTGGATCCTAGAAATAACCAGTCGGATCTAACCTAATACCATCAAAAAAAGAATATCCAATTAACGCAGGATGGAAGAATAGGGAATAATGAAGTTACCTTCACGCCGCAATACAAGATCTATCCAGGAGGTTTCTAATTATGAAATACTATCGAATCTTATTAATCCTGGTCCTTCTGCTATCGGGGTGTATCAGCAATGCCGAGTCGGGGATTCAAACCCAAGGTGAGATCATCCCTCAGAAATCAGCCAGCGGACAGAAAAGCTGTGGTGATGGAATCTGCAACGGGCCAGAGACCTCAGAATCCTGCCCGGTTGACTGCCAGGATTTGGAAATATCACCATCAGACCCAAGTTCAGATATTCAACCCATGTACTTCTTCTATACCATTCATACCCATGGATCAGATGAATTCCTGCCCTTCAGTGACCTCGGGCAAACATCCATAGATCCAGAAATAGCCGATAACATGATTGCAGCCATTGCAGGTATCGCTGCGGTTCTGGACCACTATGGCGTCAAAGCATCCTGGCAATTCCTGCCTGCCACAGTAAAAGGTTTCTATCTCTACCAGGGTGAGGACAACATCATCACTCAGCTGCTCAAGAACGGCCACGAGATCGGTGTGCACACTCACAAATTGGATGACGTTCAGGATGCATACGAAAATATACAGCAGTTTATAGGCATCACACCTGAAACTACATCCGGATTTATAGCCCAGATATCAAAAGTCAGTCCTGGAGAATCCAAAAACGCCATGTCTTTTGCAATAGATGTGCCTGTAAAACTAGGGCTGAATGTGGGAACGGTAAACCTCTCTCCCGGTGGCGAGAAGAACACCATCAGTTCTGAATGCAAGGATGTGTTCGGGATTGGTAATGATATGTGGGCAGTGACCGGAAACCTGATGTTCCCCTGGCGGCCGGATTACATCCATCAAGACCCCTGCAGCCACAATCCTCAAGGTGAGATGTTATTCATCGATCATGTTTCTATTAATTGGCTGATCCTTCCGGATGAAGCTGCTCCACCCGATGTTCTGGATACTCGGCATTTCTCTCAACTAACAGGGATGTTTGATGGCGCACTTAACTACATGGCTGAGAACCGACCTGATCGTCCTGCGACATGGGGATTTGTGACGCATATTATTGAATATGCTGTTGGAGGCAAAGGAGAAAACGCCCCCACTCCAGAATCTCTGACAGCGTTGGATGACTTTCTTTCTTATGTCGACACTAAACACCAGGAAGGACTTGTCATCTACGCTACACCTGGGGAGATAAGAGATCTCATTGCGAAAAATGAGTAATCACACACACAAAAAAATCTATGGGCCCTCATTAATCATTTCCTTGATCACAGAGTTCTATTCACTGCTTATTGACTTATGCTCAGACACACCAGAATCCAAGGTTTGATCATCTAAGACCATAAAATCCTCTTGATCCGAGGCCACTAATGGCGGACAGGTATTTCTTTTTGGGTTATACCAGGCGGCGGCCCTGAACTTGGCGAAACAGACGAAGAATGTGCTATACGGGAAATGAAGGAAGAAACAGGCCTTGATATGCGGGTTGGAAAATTGCTCATCGAGCAGGTAGCTTATCCTGGTGGCATGTATAAAAGACTCAAATCCTATATCTGCACACCTATTGGAGGCCAACCGGAACCCGGGTCTGAGCCAGAGGTTGAGGTAAACTTTGAGATCGCAGCTGTGCGCTGGTTTGATCTTAAAGATATATCCAAGTGGAGCATTGACCTCTGCCAGGATCCTTATACCTACCCCCATTTAGTTAAAGTCAGACAATTATTGGGCTACACTACGAAGACCTGATATTGGACTGAATATGAAGATCATTCAATACCAATTAGAGAAAAAACTGATAATATATTTCTTACATATCTCGTAAGATTGATTGACCAGAGAGACTTTAATGAACCCAATAAACACTACAATCACCCTTAAAGAAATCACAGCTGAAACTGTCGGGCCGATCATGAAGCTCAACGTTGCTGAAAAACAAAAAAGCTTCGTAGCGCCCAACGCCAACTCCATCGCTAAAGCCTATTTCAGCAAGGAAGCCTGGTTCCGGGGCATCTATGATGAAGAGATACCGGTAGGTTTTGTTATGCTTTATGCTTATGAGAAAAAGCCTGAATACTACTTATAGCGCTTGATGATCGATCAAGAGCATCAGGGTAAAGGCTACGGCTACCTGGCCATGGAACATGTCATTGCCCATGTCAAAACCCTGCCGGGAGCCAAAGAACTCCTCACCAGCTACGTACCAGGTGACGGAAATCCTTCCCCTTTTTACTATAAACTCGGTTTTGAAGAGACCGGGGAATGGGAAGATGATGAAAAAGTACTCAAACTGGAATTGTAATCCTCTATATTCTGTGACTAACCCTGAAATAAAAAGGTTCCGGCCCCCCCTCCTCCATCGCTCATTATCTCTTCCCTGATAGCCATTCTCAAATCAGTGATACACTCCTCCTAAGGAAAATAATTTATGGAACGAATTGCTGTTTACTGTGGGTCCAGTCCCGGAAAGAATCCGGTTTACAAAGATGCTGCGATTGAGCTTGGAAAGGTCCTGGCAGCCAAAAATATCACACTGGTATACGGTGGTGGATCCGTCGGATTGATGGGAATTTTGGCGAGAGAAGTTGTGGAACAGGGCGGAAATGTGATCGGTGTCATCCCCAAGGCGATTGCTGAAATGGAAGTCGCTTATACCGATCTGCAGGATCTACGGGTTGTAGATGATATGCACAGCCGTAAAGCCTTGATGGCAGATCTGGCTGATGCCTTTATAGCCCTACCGGGTGGCATGGGCACAATTGAAGAGTTAATGGAAGTCCTCACCTGGTCCCAGTTGGGTTTCCATCAAAAACCATGTGGTTTGATTAATATTGCTGGTTTTTATGATCAGCTTCTTAAATTCCTGGACCGCCTAGTGAAAGATGAATTTGTCGCTCAAGAACATCGTAATATGCTACTGATCGATACCAACCCTGAACGCCTGCTGGAGCAATTTCTCACGTTCGAACCACCTAAGATAAGTAAAGCCGAACGGGCAAAAAAACTTTCAGGAGGATAGCTTGTTTTTCTTAGACAAACCTTTCGTTTCGGATTTTTTCAAAGAGACAGTTCGAGATCATGCGATTCCTGTAGTAGACACAGAAATCTCTCGAACACTAGGCTTGTATCCAGGCACCAAGATCATCTCAGAAACTGAGGCGATCGACATTATCCTGGAACCCGGGGAACAAATGATCTATACCACCTCAGAAAATGCCCTGGGATGGATCATAAATAATTTACCATTTAGCAATATTGTCGAGAAAATCGAGATTTTTAAAAATAAGGTGGCTTTCAGAGAATTAACTAGATCGCTGGTGCCTGATTTCTACTTCCAGGCTGTGAAAATGGCAGACCTGGCCAGCATGCCCTATCCCGGGCTGGATCAACCCCTGATAATAAAACCAGCAACAGGTTTTATGAGCGAAGGAGTCCATAAGGTATTCGATGCGGCTGATTGGGATCAAACAAAGGATAGGATCCTGACCGATAGGGAAAATTCCAGTGATCTATATCCTCCAGAGGTTGTTGATTCAACATCCCTGATCATTGAGGAATGTATCGAGGGAGAAGAGTACGCCGTGGATGCCTATTTCGATGGCAACAGCGAAGCAGTTATCCTCAACATCCTGAAGCATACATTTTCTTCATCTGATGATGTTGGAGACCGGGTATATACTTCTTCAGCAGATATTATTAACGAGAATTTGTCTGAATTCACTACATTTTCGACGTCTATCGGAAAATTAGCAGGGGTCAGGAATTTCCCTGCTCATATCGAACTCAGAAAGGATGCTGCCGGCACCCTGGTTCCTATAGAGATCAATCCTCTGCGATTTGGGGGATGGTGCACTACGGCAGATCTGACCTATCACGCTTTTGGCTTTAACCCATACGTCTATTATTATTCCCAAATGAAGCCGGATTGGAAAGAGATCCTCAAAGATAAATCTGGGAAACTATACAGCATCATCATCCTGGACAATTCCACTGGAATTGAACCTGAAAGAATCAGCGGATTTGATTACCAAAAACTGCTTTCTGATTTTGAAAATCCCCTCGAATTGCGGAAGTTCGATTATAAAGAATATCCTGTTTTCGGATTTTTATTCACAGAGACAAGCGTTGAGAATGAAGTTGAGCTAAAACAGATCCTGATATCAGATCTAAAGGAATATATTACGATCACCTCCAGCTAATAAGATTCATTGGCTTTAGAAGCAGCAGGTTTAGAAATCGACTTATTATTGGTCTCTGGTTCGAATCACAACCAGATTATAAACAGCACTCAAACCATCTTATAAAATAAATCCCGTTCATTAAACAGGATAATCTAAGCCCTGCTTTGCAGGCATAACAGGAAAGCTTATGTCAAAAAATACTACTCAAAGGGAAGATACCATCAAAGTCGGCCTGGTCCAGATGGCCCCAATCTGGCTGAACCGCGAAGAAACCCTCAGCAAAGTTGAGGATTACCTGCACCAAGCAAGCAAAGACAATTGTCATTTGGCGGTTTTCGGGGAAGCGATCGTTCCCGGTTATCCTTTCTGGGTGGAGCGCACGGACGGCGCCCGATTCAACAGCAAAGCCCAAAAAGAGCTCCATGCTCATTATCAAGACCAAGCAGTACAGATCGAAGCCGGGCATCTGGATTCCCTGCAGAAAACGGCCAGCAAATATAATTTAGCAGTATACCTTGGCACCATAGAACGCCCTCAAGATCGGGGAGGACACAGCCTGTACTGCTCCCTTATTTACATCAACCCACAGGGTAAGATCCAATCAGTTCACCGAAAATTGATGCCCACCTATGAAGAGCGCCTGGTCTGGTCCACCGGGGACGGGCACGGACTGCAGGTCCATCCTCTGGGTCCGTTCACAGTTGGTGGTTTGAACTGCTGGGAGAACTGGATGCCTCTCTCCCGAACAGCCTTATACGGCATGGGAGAAGATTTACACGTAGCGGTCTGGCCGGGAAGCCAGCGCAACACTTTTGATATCACAAAATTCATCGCCAAGGAATCCCGCTCCTATGTGGTCTCCGTATCGGGATTAATGCGAAAATCGGATATTTCAACTGATCTACCCCATAGCCAGTTGATGCTTGATAATTTTGAGGATACCCAAGCCGATGGCGGTTCCTGCCTGGCTGGGCCAGATGGGGATTGGGTCATTGAGCCAATTGTTGAGGAAGAAGGACTTTTTACTGCTGAAATCTCTCACCAGTTCGTCCGGGAAGAAAGACAGAATTTTGACCCTGCCGGCCATTACGGACGCCCTGATGTCACACGCTTGGTCGTCAATCGAGGACGACAGAGTTTACTGGAAATAACCGTAGAAAATCAAGGAAATACGAATGAAGATTAATCCCTTTAAGCTGGAACGGTATTTCGCAAAATACGAATTCAGCGCTAAATACCTGCTGGCAAGTTCGGACTGTGAATCTCTCTCGATTGCTGATCTACTGGCACTTGAAGATAACTCAGAAAAATCCTTCAGGGAGCATTGGTTGGGGTACACCGAATCTTTAGGAAGCCCCTCATTACGACGAGAGATCAGCCGAATGTACGAATCAACAACATCAGACCAAATCCTCGTCCATTCTGGCGCCGAGGAAGCCATTTTTACCTTTATGCAGGCAGCTCTGGACCCGGGTGACCATCTGATCGTGCACTGGCCTTGTTATCAATCCTTATTTGAAATCGCCACCAGCATTGGTTGTCAAATATCCAATTGGGAGGCGAGGGTCGATAACAACTGGGAGCTGGATGTTGATGAGCTAAAAGGGTTGATCCAGCCCAATACAAAAGCGATTGTGATCAACACTCCCCACAACCCTACCGGTTATTTGATGTCCCCGGAAATCTACCAAGAAACCTGGCATGTTGCCCAATCCAATGGAATTTACCTTTTTTGTGATGAAGTATATAGGGAATCTGAATACGATTCGGCCGACCGACTCCCCGCCGCTTGTGATATGGGGGATTTCGGAGTTTCCCTGGGAGTGATGTCGAAATCCTATGGTCTGGCAGGTTTGAGAATTGGCTGGATTGCCACTAAGAACCCGGACCTATATCAAAAAATCTCCCATCTCAAAGATTACACTTCAATCTGCAGCAGCGCTCCCAGCGAGTTCCTGGCCGAGCTGGCTTTGCGCCATAGAGAAAAACTTGTGGCACGTAACCTGGAGATCATCACCTCTAATCTGAGTTTGCTGGATAAGTTTTTTGCTGCGCATGATGAAACCTTCAGCTGGATAAAACCCAAAGCAGGACCAATTGCATTTCCTCATTTGATCGGACAGGATGTGAATGCCTTCTGTGACCAGTTGGTCAAAGACCAGGGCGTAATGCTGCTGCCTGGAACAGTTTATGACCATCCAGGAAATCATTTCCGGATCGGTTTCGGGCGGAAGAATATGCCAGAAGCCCTATCCAAGCTGGAAGAATTCTTAAATTAAGGAAGACTTCAGAAGTCTTGAGGCTGACATCTACACGATAGTTTTTCCGTAAAGATTTCCGAAGTTTATAGTGTGAAAATTACTTGTCAATTTTTCGGTAGCTTGATCTCGGGCAATCTGATAAATTCTTGTACAGAGTGAATTATAAATATTTCTACAAGGATTTAATAACACTATGGTCACCCTTTCATTCCAGGAAAAATATAACATTATCGGCACCAAGGATCCTTCATATGAAGGATTGTTCATCACTGGTGTTAAAACTACAGGGATCTTCTGCCGGCCTTCCTGCAGAGCCCGGAAACCTAAGGCAGAAAATGTGATCTTTTTTGATTCTGCCAAGGGCGCCCTACAACACGGATTCCGCCCCTGCAAGATCTGTAAACCGATGGAAAAGCTAGAAGAAACACCCTCCTACATCACTACTCTGATCAAGGAGCTGCATCAGGACCCGTACCTGCGGGTCAAGGATAAAGATCTGGTGGACAGGGGGCTTGAGCCCAATCAGATCCGACGCTGGTTCAAACACCATCACCAGATGACGTTCCAGGCCTATCAGCGTATGCTGCGCATCAATACTGCTTATCAAAACATAGAAAACGGAAAATCAGTATTGGATTCAGCCCTGGAAAGCGGTTACAGCTCACTCAGTGGCTTCAATGAAAGCTATAAATCGTTATTCGGGGAGCCTCCTACTACCCCCGGGAAGAAGGAACTTCTCCATATCACACGCTTCACAACAGAGATCGGTCCCATGTTCGCTTGCGCCAGTATCCAGGGTTTATGTTTACTGGAATTCACTGACCGCAGGATGTTGGAGACAGAATTCAAGGACCTGCGAAAAAGGCTCAATGCAGTGATCCTTCCAGGCGAAAATCCTCATCTAAAAGAGACTGAAACGCAAATCAAAGAATACTTCCAAGGGAAAAGAAAATCCTTCAGTGTTGCCCTGCATACTCCAGGAACTGAATTCCAACAGTCAGTGTGGAAGGTTCTACAGAATATTCCCTATGGAGAGACCCGTTCCTACCTGGAACAAGCGACAATCCTTGGTAACCCCAAGGCTGTTCGAGCGGTCGCGTCGGCCAATGGGCATAACAGAATTGCGATCATCATCCCCTGCCATCGAGTGATCGGATCCGATGGGAAATTAGTTGGTTACGGTGGTGGATTGCACCGCAAGAAATGGCTCCTGGATCTAGAGCAATCCAATCAATAACTCCTATTATTAATATTTTGACAAATATAAATTTACTCCCGTGGTTTTAAATATCCACAGGAGTATAATTATTTTGGTACATGTGTATTATATTTTTATCAGGAGTTCGCATGAAGAAAGTCACCAGGATCGGGATTATTATCTGTGATCGGTACCGGCGCTGTGCTGGAGGTAAATGCTTCCGGTCATTAAAAGAAAAAGAAGGCGCTTTCAGTATTTATTCAGATTCGGACCTTGAGTTGGTTGGTTATACCACCTGTGATGGATGCCCTGGGGGCAACATTGAATATGCGGGAGCTGAAATGGTGAAGAACGGTGCTGAAGTCATTCACCTGGCCACAGGCCTTGTGGTCGGGTACCCACCCTGTCCCTATATTGATACTTTCGTTGCATTCCTAGAAAAGAGGTACCCGGTTAAGGTCATCGTCGGTACCCACCCTATTCCACCCAGCTATTTGTATATGCACACCCATCTGGGAACATTTGAAACCTCACCAGCAAAAGAATATCTATCAGGAATTCTGAGCGATGCAGTTACCAGAGAAAAATATGCCTAAATATCAGGGGAACTGACTAATGGATAGTTTAAGAGTATTTGGACCAGTTCCTTCCCGGCGTCTGGGAAGGAGCCTTGGGATTAATAATATCCCACCCAAGATCTGTTCTTATTCTTGTGTTTACTGCCAGCTAGGCAGGTCCTTATCAATGGTCAACCACAGGGGAGAATATTACAATCCTGAAGAGTTGGGGAAGGAAGTATTGGATTCCGTCCAATCCCTGGTGCAAAATAATGAAAAGATTGATTATCTGACCATTGTTCCCGATGGAGAGCCAACCCTGGACCAGAATTTAGGGAGATTAATCGACATCCTCAAAACATCAGAGGTTAAGGTCGCAGTGATCACCAATTCCACACTGATAGATGACCCTGGAGTAAGACAGGACCTGTCTAAAGCCGATCTTGTATCAATCAAAGTCGATGCTGTCGATCAAAAAACCTGGAAGAAGATCGACCGACCCTACGGGAGAATAGATTTGGAGAACATTCTAAGCGGCATCAAAACCTTCGCTGGAGAATTTGGCGGGGAGCTATTGACCGAGACCATGTTGGTCAAGGATCTCAATGATGATCAGGAAAACTGCCAAAAAAATGCTGCCTTCCTGGCTTCGATCAATCCAGACAGTTCATATTTAAGTATCCCTACCAGGCCGCCTGCGGAAAATTGGGTCTTACCTCCCACAGCAGAGAATTTAAACAACGCTTTCCAAATATTTCAGGGTGCCGGATTAAATGTGGAATACCTGATCGGATATGAAGGCAATGAATTTGCATTCACAGGAAATATAGAGCAAGATCTTCTCAGCATTACTTCCGTCCACCCAATGCGGGAGGACGCCGTAGAAGAGTTTTTGGGGCGGGCCGGAGGAAAGATGGAGATCATTGAAGAAATGCTTTTAGACGGACGTCTTGTGGTCTCAGAATACCAAAATAAACGTTTTTATCTGCGTAAGTTAAACTAAAAACCCGGGATTTATTGGAGTGCACCCCATACGGTGGACAAATAAATAAAAACCCTCTCTTGGGTAAT
>CAYORF010000074.1:0-13046 GCA_964406305.1 uncultured Anaerolineales bacterium
GTTTTTATACTATCATGGGTTGGCCAATTTTCCATTTCCGTCTGAAGCAAAACACACCCATGCCTATCAAAACCAATAACACCAATCCAGGCCAAATTAACGGAATAAGTTTTTTCTGTCTGAACCAAGTGATTATCTTATCTGACACCGAACCCAATGTCACAGCCAGCAGGGGGATCACCGGCAAAGTGTAGTAAGTGTGGGTGGTTATATGATAAGAAAAACCCAGGCCATACAGGATATAACCCACCCAAATACCAATGAGGAAGAGCCGATCACGGTTCTTCTCCAAGAAAAATAATCCAACCAAACCAATCAATAGAATTATGTAATGACCTGTGACTTTTGAGATTGCATTCATCCATTGCAGGTAAAAATCTGGGTCACTCCACATCTGGGGAAAGAATCGGCCCTTAAGTTGACTTTCAAGAACCCCGCTGATGAATATCCCATAAATATGATAGGCCAAAACTGGAATTCCAGACAACAAGATGATCACCCAAACCTGTAGGTCTTTCAGTGTAGGGATTATTTTTTTCCTTGATAGAACCACTAACGCCATACCAAATAATAAAAAGAATACCGAGGTTGATTTGATATACATTGCAGCCCCGGCAGTTAACCCTGATATTATGGCCCACTTCCAGCTGGAGGAGCGATACCAGTGGAAAAATGCCATCCAGGCAGTAACTATCATAGCCGTCATCAACGGATCAGGCTGGAAGGTTCTGCTAACTACCACGCCAAATGGGGAAAACAGATAATATATAAGTGCGATAACTCCCGCATCATCAGATACCATACCCCTGGTGAGGGAATAGAGCGCCAATCCTGCTAGAACCCAAAACAAGGAGGAGTAGATTCTTGCGATCCAAACAATCTCCTCTCCAACCAGCCGGTAGGTAGCAGCGGTGATATTTTCAATGATCTCAGGTTCAATAAGACTGTGTTTATTCCTCAGTTTCCGGGCGATATCCTGTTTCCACTCGGGCGCATCATCGAGGGTTGCATAATATATTCCCCGGGCGATCATGGCTGATCGAAGTTGCCTTGTAGCCGAATAATCAAGGGGAGGATCTGTAAGATCAAACAAGCGAGTGATCATACCGCTAGCCAATATCACAACAACAATGAAAACCCTCCAAAATTCAGTGGGTGCAAAAACCGGTTTCTTATCTCCGTTTTCCATTTTATTCACCCATCTCTGTGTTTATTGAATATTGATTCATAATCAATTTTCGGGAATACGTTAAGCTGTCCACCAATTGTCGCATCAAAAATCTTTCTACCTGCTCTGTGATAAGTATGGTTGGCTAATCTATAAGCTTTCTCAGACGCATCCAGGTCAGGCAGCTGCCAACGGAACCCCTTTCCAAAGTATTCCGGACTGAAATGATTGGGGTCATCTCCGCTGGACACAACGGTTTGATTGGCTATACCCTTAGTATCAAAGCTATGGTCAACGCCAATTAAATATACCTCACTAAAACCCATACAAAAAGCAAGCTGCAAACATACATAAGTAACCGTCGACCCTTCCCAAAATCTATTTGTGATCCTATTGTTAAATTTTGGCCCGGTATATGTTGTGTAAAGAAAATGGGTATTGATATCTGGTTGGCTTTCCGGAAATAGCAAATCCTTTGAACGCCAAGAAAAAAACTTTGGTATATGAAAATCAGAAAAATCTTTGTGGCATTGTTCAATTACCAGGTCATTAACAGAAACCAGAAAACTGGTCTGGAATCCCAATTCCTCGAAAGCCAGGTAAATCCGATTCATTCCAAAAGTATATTCATCCTTGAGCAAGGATAGATCTGTATTCTTCAAACTAGGTCCGTTTCCAATCACAAAACAGCGCTCGCCATTATACATATTTTGATATTTTTTCAAGCGCTGATTTGAATCCAGCCACCAAGGATGGAAGACCATACCTGGCACATCTGCCATCCGAATCAGGGTATCCCTGCCAGAACGTAAAGCATGAAACAAGGCGGGGGAAGATTTTTCAAAATTTTGTTTAATAGGATCCATAATTATTCGGTACTCAACCTGGCTGTCGCGCCGCCATCTACCACGATTGGTTGTCCGGTGATAAAGGACGACTCATCCTGATCAGCCAGGAAATAAATAGCTCGGGCGATCTCTTCTGGTTTACCAATTTTCCCACTGACGGTTCTGCGGGCCAGATTTTCCAGGCGTTCTGCTGGTGTTCCGCTGCCTGCATGATCCCTGCTTAAACCAGCCTTCAACATAGGAGTATCAACTGCGCCTGGTAAAACGCTATTCACTCGAATATTGTCGGGAGCCAGTTCAATTGCCAGAGCACGGGTCAAAGCCAATATTCCGCCCTTACTGGCTGCATACGCGGCAATGTCTTTCGAAGTAGCAACTGCATGGACGGATGACACATTCACGATCGCTCCACCATCTTTGGCTTTTAGTGCAGGATAAAGCATCTTTACACTCAAGAAAACTGAACGCAGATTTGCATTCAATACGAGATCCCATTCCTCAACAGTCGTTTCTATTATGGGTTTAGCAACTTGTATGGCAGCGTTGTTTACCAATGCATCCAGGCTGGAAGTCCGTTCAGCCAATTTCCCCTGGATATCCTGCCAATCCTTCTCAAGAGCAACATCTGCTTGGATAAATAATCCATTCTGAGGAAAATCACCATTAAACGGCGCTCGATCGATACCAACCACAATCCAACCTTTTTTTGCAAAGAAATTTGCAGTTGCCCGGCCAATACCTCCTGCTGCGCCCGTGACTACGACATATCGCTTTTTCATATGATTTCACCTCTTTCATTGATCTGGTAATCGATCCCCAACCCATCTAGTAGGTTCTTAATTGTATTCCAGTGTACCTTTTCCCAAGCCTGCGGACTGGAATTGGCGTTGTGCGGAGCCAGCAGCACCCGGGAAAATTTCCTGAGCTGGCTGTCCTTGGGAAGGGGCTCATTTTCATACACATCCATGGCCGCTCCGGCTATTTTCCCTTCCTGCAGGGCAGTTATCAGAGCTTCCTCTTCCACGATGGGACCTCTGGCAGTATTGATAAAGACAGCTTCCGGTTTCATCAGGGAAAAAGCCCTTTTGTCAATCAAATGCCTGCTGGTGGGATTCAGGTCACAATTCACACTCACAAAATCCGACCTTGATAATAGTTCCTCGAGACCTACCATCTCAAGATCATATGTCTTAATAAATTCGGGATCAATATCCCGGATATCATTGCCAAGAACTTTCATCCCAAAAGGTTGCGCCCTTCTCACGAGCGCTCTCCCAATATTACCAATGCCTATAATACCCAAAGTGCATTCCCTCAATGCCTTGCCTGGTATCTTCTTCCAAACCCCTTGTTTCATAGCCCGGTCCATCCCGGGGTGCTGTCGGGCGAACATCAACATATATCCAAACACAGAATCCGCCACAGGTTCAGTAAAAGCATTAGGAGTGTTTCCAAGCATCACACCATACTCTTTGCAAGCCTCTTTATCAATAGAATCTATACCTGTACCCCATTTGGAGATTACTTTCAACCTGGGAGTAGATGCTTCAATCACACGGCGGGTATAACGATCGTCTCCGCAGATCACTCCATCATATTTGCCCGCGTAATTAATCAATTCAGCCTCCTCCAGACGCTCTTCCACTACAGGAACGATCAGTTCAAGTCCAAAATTTTCCAGAACAGGACGAAAGCGGTCCAGGAAGGGAATCATATAAGGCGCAGAGAATAATATTGTAGGCATTAGATCACTCTTTGTTTTTCTTCATTATGAATTCAACTATTTCGAAATCAAGGGGAGTATCAATATCCCAAGCTTCTTCAGGGTTAATTTCAAACAGGTATGAGGAACTCCCTATCCGGTGACCGTTCTCCTTAAGACTGGTTTCTGTAAACAAGTATATACAGGAATTCTCTTCATACAATGGCGATAGATCCTGGGTTTGGATCAATTCTCCAGGATTATGATTGACCGCCTTGCCTTCCTGGTCATATAGACGCGTTTGTAGCCTGGTTACGGAGAAGAGGGAATCAAATTCAGATCTATTCTCTAGAAATATCTGAATGGCTTTAGAGACCGTCCCTGCCTGAAGCAGAGGATTCGTGCTGTGGGTTTGCAGATAAAGATCCGCTCCAATCACTGACATATCATGGGCTATGATCCGGTTCATCGATACCTCATCCGCCCGTAAATCCTCTGGTCGATTAATGACATTAACTTCCGGAAAGGCAATCATAATGCCCTCCGCAATCACCGGACTGTCTGTATCCACATATATCTCATCCAACTCCGGGACATCCTGTAATGTTGATAGAATGTGTTGGTAGAGCGGTTTCCCGGCCAGGTCACGGAAGTTTTTCCCTGGCACCCGCTGGGAATGGTGTCTCATTGGCACCAAGGCTGCTAGTTTGGTCATCTTATGTTACTCCTCATCAGGGTATCGGATGGGTTTGATCGGGCGGGATTCTGGAATCTTATCTGTCAACGAACCAGGAGGATAATAAAACTGCCTGTGTAATTTCTGGTCAATTTTCCCGGAATATCGGTACCCCTGCCAGGTACCTAGATATTGGACAAGGCGGAACCTTAGAATGTCAATAAATTCCTTCCAGAATATCTTTTCCCTACGAGCCTGAGACAGATCGGAAATCGATTTATGAATGAACATGCCAACCATATTCCGAACCGAAAAATGACTTTCGGGCAAGATTTGCTTCATGGCGATTGCCTCACGCCTATAGCGATTATGGACCTGTTTAAAAGTCTCCTGATGAATATGCACTATTTCAGCATCAGACACGTAGGCTATCGAATATCCTTGGTCTTTGGCCCAGCTGCTCCAGGCCAGATCTTCTAGCCCGGTGATCTGTTCATTATAAGGATGCTGTTCCCAGAGAGATTTACGAATGGCGGCATTGGCGTTGTGAGTGTACGGCTGTCCTTGATCAGGTTGGCTGATATCGGGGAAGTATGTCCGGAAGAATTGGTGTTCCGAAAAATGATTAGTATTCGCACCGCGTTGTTTTCCATAACTCACCGCTACGGTCTGGTCCTCAAATGCTTTCAGCAGCTGTTCCAGCCAATCAGGATATACAGGAAAACAATGGGCACTGATGATCACAACATATCGACCCTGAGCTTCATGGATACCTCTGTTTAAAGACCTACCGAAAGTAAATTCTATTGGATCAATATTTACTACCTTGGCATCAAATTTAGAAACTATTTCGAGGGTTCCATCCGTTGAGCCAGAATCCACAATCAGGGTTTCCCTCTCCCGGAGAGTCTGCTGTTCAATACCAGTTAAAAGTTTACCGATATGCTTTTCTTCGTTATAAGCCCGGATGACGATCGAACAAAGTGGTTTTTGTCCAGACATGAACTTTCCAATATTATTTTCTACCAATCCTGGTCGTTTTCCTCGTAATCTAGGCGGCTCAACAAATCCCCGGCGACTGCTTTGAATCGACGTTTATTTTCTTCCGTAAAATGCTCTTTCCAGGCTCCTGGCTGGCCTTTCCGGAAGGTCCCTGACTTTTTGGGTTTGATAGATTGGCTTAAGATCTCAATGGCTTGTAATCTGGATACAGAAAATTCAACCCCAAATCCCTCGATATAATCCAGCAACTCGCCAAATGCCTTTTCCTTATCAAGAATCAACTCCTCAAACTTCAAGCATAACACATCATCTCTTTCAAACCAGCCAAAATGTTCAGCATAACGCTCCCAGACAGTGGGTAGCCCCAGTCCAAGCAAATCGCAGCCTTCGATGGCAACATTTAATCGTTCTTCCATGGTCGTCAGGACGTTATTATAATAATCATGCATACCATGGCCAGTATGAATATCTTTAGCGTAATAAACATGGGAGACTAATTGATCCCTTGGGTCACGATAAATAAATACAGAAGCTCGTCCCGGTCCCGTTATTGCAGATGTCAAGGGCTCTCTGCAAGCAGCATATCCATATCTGATATCTCCTGGACGCATCCTATTTAGCTCAATTATCCTTTCAGGTAACTCCAAACGAGTATTACCCTCAAATCTATTTATAGGAGGAAAGCCAGGATTCACAAAAGGACCGATTTCCATCAACCCCAATAAAACCTGGATCAACAAGTGAGATCCTGCTTTGGGGATCGCGTTCCCAAATATTGATGGAGATTTATCCAGAACATCCTTTCCCCACCGGCGAGCAACCCGGGCTCTTCGGAGCTCCAAACGGATCAGTTTAAGTTGTCTTTTAATTTGGTAATAAAGCTTCATGATAAATCATTCTCCAATACAAACGGGCTGCCTTCTTTAATACCGCTCACCACACAATCCAGCACTGGGGATTGGCCAGGCAAAAAGCTCTTCCAGGAAAGGTTCTTGATCTGAACGTACCCTGGAGTGGGATGTTCAAATAGGAACTCATCAAATGGAAGTGATGTTTTATAGAGCTGATAATATAAGAACTTGCGGGCGTACTCGTAATACTCTTCCGGGATCTGGATCTCATCAGCTGCCAGGAACGATTCTAATTTTTCTTTATAATCTTTCCGCGAGTCCGGATAGAAAACCGTTGGGTACTGAGTGTAGCGGGCTTTTCCAGCACAAAGGACGGCAGCTCCCAGCAGGGTTGCTTCCAATCCAATGGATGAGTTATAGACCATAGTGAACTTTGAGAGCCGAATTAATTCATATGAACTGAGCGTTTCATCCGGGCCGATCAATTTGATATTTTGAACCTCCGCAGCACCTTTTGCCTCCGCCCAGGCCATAACACTTTCCTGACTGCTTTTCCCTTTCCTCATTTCATCCGGGTGAGCCCGAATGACAAACAGGATATCAGGATTTTCAACTGCTTTTTTTACAACGAGGTCCAGCCATTCAAACATATCTTTAAATAATGTGTTTGCGTGGGCCTGACTGGTATCAAAGATGACGTTCGTAAACACAGGAACAATTGCTTTAAAATCTCCGGCGAAAGTCAGGAAATCATCTGGCAGTTGATCCATTTTCAACCAGAA
The DNA here is from genome assembly GCA_964406305.1 of uncultured Anaerolineales bacterium. GTDB lineage: Bacteria > Chloroflexota > Anaerolineae > Anaerolineales > UBA11858 > B10-G9. The sequence continues at coordinate 7,030 of CAYORF010000074.1, forward strand.
TTTTATCCCAGCCATTCTGAAATCACCTTTAAACCGTTTTGTCAAATAACTGTCAAGAACCTGGTTTTGCTTATCGGATAATCTGAAATCTTCCGGGATATCCATTGGATATATTGTCGCCTGCCCATCAGTAAAAAAAGCCGAATACGGCTGTAGATTCACCTCATGGGTGACTACCCGGATGCCCTGCCCCTGCGAAACCCAGCGAACCACAGCTTCTGGATACTGTAATCCATTAAATAAAACTACTGTATCAGGTTCAAGGTCATTAATAACCTCACTGAACTTAACAGCTATATTATGGGCTGAAAGAATGTATTCCGAGAATAAATAATGGGTAAGATCATCTTCCTGCAGATTATATCTGCGTAAAATCCAGCGTAAACTCGGCAGCACCAATCTACCCAAGGGACGATCCTGGTAACTGAAAGTTTCCAGCTCTTTAACAGTAATTCCATTCAGAATATGTCTGAGATCAGGGTCTTCTTGATAATTGAACCAGGCAGTCTGAGTGGATCCTGTGAATAATCTTGAATGTTGGATACAGCCCTGGCAGGGAGGGGGCGCTTTGGGATCACCAAGCCCAGCTCCGAGCACACATTGACTCATCCCGGACTGGCAGGTAAAATGGACCACCTCTCGACCAGCCAGCTGCACACCCCAACTGGAGATCAATCCAAAGGCAGCATTGAGGTTTAGCCCTTCCAATCGGGCAGAAGCGTTAAAGAAAATAATGGGCTTTTGATCATCTTCTGGAACTGAATGGGCAGCGATCATCTTGTTCAACCGCCTAATGCGGCCGACTAGCTGTAGCTTGCGAATTCCCCGATTGATTAACCCGGTTAACTCAGCCATGGTTTTTAGCCTGATACTCAGGACTGAAATATCCTGAGTTATTCTTTTTGATAACGTCCACGGATAGGTAGGGTATCTGTCCGGCGCAGTTTCTGTAAACCAGGTTGTTCACTCTCATAGACAGTTTTCACACCATCACCGAGGGCTTCTTCCACTACGCGGATGTACTTCACCAACTTTCTCAAACCCCCCGGTTCTATGGATGCCGCCTGGTCTGAACCCCACATTGCTCTGTCCAGGGTGATATGGCGTTCTATCAAGGAAGCGCCCAGAGTAACAGCAGCAACCGTGGTTGGTAAACCGACTTCATGACCGGAATAGCCGATTGGGCAGGGATACATTTCTCGCAAGGTCTGGATCATTTTCAGGTTCAAATCTCCAGGAGGACATGGATAAGCGCTAGTGCAGTGGGCCAGGACCAAATCATCTATCCCAATCAGCTCAACAGCAGCTTTGATCTGGTCCATCTGAGACATACCGGTGGAGAGGATGATCGGTCGTCCCTGCTGGCGCATTTTCAACAGCAGGGCTGAATCCGTAAGTGAAGCCGATGCTACTTTATGAGCTATCGGGCTGAACTGCTCCAAAAAATCAACCGAGGGTTCATCCCAGGCAGAGGCCTGCCAATCGATCCTATTTTCCTGGCAGTAATCTACTATTTCGCTGAATTCATCTTTGCCAAACTCAACCTTTCCGCGGTATTCCAGATAGCTGATATATCCCCAGGGAGTATGGCGCATTTTGTCCTTCTGGTCATCTGGGACACATAACTCCGGAGTCCGTTTTTGGAATTTCACAGCATCACAGCCAGCTTCTACCGAAGCATCAATAAGCTGCTTAGCTACATCTATGTTTCCATTATGATTGATGCCAATTTCAGCAATAATATAAACCGGATGGCCGTCGCCCACATAGCGATTTCCCATTTTAACTTCTCGTTTCATATACCAATCTCCCAATATTTACTTTTCCGCGGTTATCTTATCAACCAGCAGATCACAAATTTCCCGTACCGCACCAAAGCCGCCTTTTTTACGCAATACCAGGTCAGCCTTGAATATTACTTCAGGATGCGCATCAGCCACTGCTACAGCCAAACCAACCAGTGGGAAACAAGGTAGATCATTGATATCGTTGCCCACATATACCACCTGCTCAGCAGAGACTCCTTTTTCCTTAAGGATTTCCTGCAGTTTTTGACCCTTATCGTCAATACCCTGGTAGACATCGATCTTCAACTTATCCCCACGTGCTTGCACAACAGGATTTTTCTCTTTTGACAGAATAATAACTCCAATGCCAGCCCTTTTTGCTCTACTTATACCCATACCATCTCCCCGGTGGGCAGCGACGGTTTCCTCTCCATGCTGATTTACATACACTCGATCGTCCGTTAATACACCATCAAAATCCAGCACCAGTAGTGAAATATTTTCAGGGATCGTAGATGAAGATCCTTGAGGAAAAACAATATCAGTTCCTAAAGTTGATATCTGGGATTCAGCTTGTTCCCAGTCCAGGAGGCTGTCCAAATCTACCGAAAACAAAGGATCGATCTGACAAGCATAGACGTTCTCTCCACTCATAGAACCATTGAGGATTGTTTGAGTTCGGATGGCATCAATGTGACCGGTTTGCCAGAAGATCTCTGGTAATTCCTGTCGCGGCATATTAAAAGCTTCGACAAATTCGGTATTTAGCAGAGGTTCCATCCTCCCATCACCCAGAACTTGCCACATTTTATAGGGATTCTGCTTAGAAGGTACAACTCCCCGTACAGAATTTGCCTGGGGATTATTAAGCAATATTTGGATCGTTTCATCAACAAGTATTGGGGAACGGAAAGGGCTGGTTGGTCGGAGCTGTACTACTACTTCAGGCTGATAATCCTCGTGTTCTTTTAACCAAGACAACACATGCTGAAAAACTGGCAGATCCCTGGTATCGTCCCGCGCAAATTCCTCAGGACGTAAAAAAGGAACCTCTGCTCCATATTCCTTGGCTTTCCGGGCTATCTCCTCGTCATCAGTGGTTACTATAGTTCGGGTAACCAATTTTGAACCCAAACCAGCAGCTATACTGTAAGCAATTAGAGGATGCTCCCCCAGATCCTTGATATTCTTGCGGGGAATACCTTTCGATCCACCTCGCGCGGGGATAAGCGCCAGAACTTCTACCATGCTGTCCATCCTCCATCTACGACCAGGTTTGTTCCAGTCACATAACTTGATGCTTCTGATGCCAGAAAAACAACTGCCCCTTTCATCTCATGGGGATAGGCCATCCGGCCCATGACAGTCCGTTGGCTGTAAGCTTCCTTAAATGCTGGGTCATGATCTCTTTCCACACCCCCGGGTGTTAGGGCATTGCAGCGGATCTCAGTTCCTTCATAATATGTGGCAATATATTTTGTCAAACCGAGCACTCCTGCTTTACTTACTGTGTAATAGACCGGTTTGTATAAACGAGGTTCGCCCAGAGATTTATATATGCGCTGATCTGGTCCAGTGATACCGTAAGTAGAACAGATATTGATAATTGAACCCTTACCTGTATCTTTCATCACTTTTGCAGCAGCCTGGCAGGTGAGGAACATTCCGGTTAGGTTGACGTCCAGTGCTTCTTTCCAGGATTCAAGAGGGAATTCTTCAAATGATGTTACATGAGAGGCTTTAGAACCGCTTTCGAACTTTGGGTCCATGCCGGCAGAATTGACCAGGATGTCTATTGCGCCATATTTTCCAAGAGTTGATACCATTAATTCTTCTACAGAAGCAGGATCTGTGACATCCAGGGCAATACCGATTGCTTCTCCCCCATTCCTTTTTAGCATTTCTGCAGATTCTGATGCAATCCGCTGATTGATATCAGCAACAACCACATTTGCGCCAGATTCTATCAAAGCTTCTGAGAACTGCTGTCCCAGAAAACCGGCACCGCCAGTGACTATGGCTGTCCTGCCAGTAAGGTCGAATAATACCTGGATTCCAGTCATTGACCCTTCCCTTTTTTGATTTCCTCTGCCAGTTATTAAACCGGCAGAGGATAGCCATTTTTCACAAGTTCCTTCAGGATTTTACAGAAGTAAACCCATCAGGTTTTAAGAAGCCCCTATCTTCCAGGTAATCAATAATTTCCCTGGCACATTCTGTAGGAGTTTTCTTTTCAGTTGTGACTACTATTTCTGGATTCACGGGTTCTTCATACGGATCATCAATGCCAGTGAATCCTTTGATCTCTCCACTTCGGGCTTTGGCATAAAGACCTTTGATATCCCGTTCTTCACAGGTTTCCAGGGGAGTATTCACAAAGATCTCGATGAACTGGTCTCCGCCCACCATTTTCCTGGCCTCGTTGCGGGTTTTGCTGTAAGGGCTGATCGCGGCGCAGATCACGGTGCCGGTATGGCGGGCAATTTCGCCTGCAACAAACCCGATCCGTAAAATATTGGTGTCTCGATCCTCTTTGCTGAATCCCAGACCCTTGGATAAATGAGTTCGCACCACGTCGCCATCTAAAGTAGTTGTTTCCCGGCCCCGTTCAAGCAGCATAGGAGTCAGAGCCTCAGCGATGGTGGATTTACCAGATCCGCTCAATCCTGTAAACCAGATGCATAAACCTTGTTTATGCAGCGGGGGATAAGAATCCCGCAGGATCTCAGCTGTTTCCTGCCGTGTGAACCAACCAGGCAGTTCTTTACCTTTGTTCAAGTATTCTTCCCTGACCTGGGTTCCGGAGATGAATTTTGCTTCCGCATCCTCGGGCGCATCCTCCTTCGCGACATATATATCATCTTTAGCGATATAAACTAGCTCATTAAAGAATACTCCGGTCACTCCGGTCTCTTCCTGGTGCTGCTCGACCAGTTCCTGGGCATCATAAGGACCATAAAATGGTTTATCGTTGGAATCTTTACCCGGACCAGCATGATCGCGTCCCACAATGAAGTGATTCGCGCCGTAGTTACGGCGAATAATCGCATGCCAGAGTCCTTCCCTGGGGCCTGCCATACGCATGGCAAGGGGCAGCAAACTCAATACCGTATTGGAATCATAGTAGTTCTCAACCAGGGCTTTATAAACGCGAACGCGGGTGAAGTGATCCACGTCACCAGGCTTCGTCAATCCAACTACAGGATGGATCAAAAGACTACCCCCAACTCGATCAATAGCCCGTTTGGTCAGATCTTCATGGACCCGGTGCATAGGATTGCGAGTCTGGAAGGCTGTTACATCTTCATTGCCAATCTTAGCTAGAATTTCCCGGACTTCCCGAGGGGATTTTCTGATATCCGCAAAATCGTAGTAGATAGGCAAATTGATCACTCTCAGTTCACCAGATATACAAAGGTCTCCCCACTGTTCCATTTCTGAAACCAGGGGATGGCGGTAATCCGTGGACCCAAGAACCTGGGTCGCTTCTTCGATCGGATCCCAACGGAATACTTCTTCGATTCGCATCACTGCGATGATATAGTTGCGGGAGTCACGCAGGGTGATCCACTCACCCCGGGAAGGCAAAGCTTCTTTTTGAATAGTAAGTGTAATCGGGATGGGGAACAGCGTTCCATTGGCCAATCTCATATTCGCCAAAACACCATTGTAGTCATCTTCACCCATGAAAGTGGTCAGGGGTGAAAAACCTCCCACAGCCAATAGCTCAAGATCGTGCAATGAGCGATCGGTTAGCTGATGGGAAGGATATTGATTTGCCTTATCCAGCCATTCTTCTCTTTCCGCTTCGCTGACGACTAAATTTACTAAGTCGCCACCATAGGGTTCGATGATCTTTCCATTATTCTTCATAATATTTTGTTCTCCTTATTTTCTTATTGTCTATTAAGTTGATTTAATATCTATTCTCGAAAAAATCAACTGCATATCATACCACATCAATTTAATCCTAAACCTGACTGTTTCCCTACGCTAATGACCGAGTTCCAATGACTAAAACTGGCAGTTCTATGCGGTTTATGATCTTTACCGCGAGGTTTCCCAGAAGCATTTCCAGCAAGCCTTGATCGACCATTGAGGACCCAATCACTACCAGGTCATAATTCTCAACCTGGGTTTCCCGGACGATCTCTTCAATTGGAATACCTCGCCGGATTTTTACTTCAGATGCAATATTATTCTCTTTTAATATTTCCACTCCTCTTCTCA
>CAYORF010000075.1:0-12844 GCA_964406305.1 uncultured Anaerolineales bacterium
AACCCGCGGGCCAAAGTTATTCAGCAGGAAAAACACACCTGCTCCAATCAAAAGAATTGGCCAGGCGATCCCTTCCCTGCGAACAAGGTCATTCAAACCAGCTATGATCAACAGTATCGGCCAGAGACGCCAGATCATCTCCCAGCCTTCTCCGGGAATCAAGCCCAGGTTATTTCCAAGGAAAATCAAACCGATAGTTATCAGCAGGATCGGACCAAATAATCCTCTCCGCTTTCCATTATTGTGTTTATTCTCATAACTCATGATTTATTCCCTACCTTTTCGAAACAGCAGTACAACACCACCAACGATCAACAGGATCGGCCAAATAATATCAAGGTCAACCCATTGCAGCCAGCTAAAATTCATCCTGTCCAGGAACAAGAAGCCTCCCACGGCGATCAATCCAATACCTAGGATCAAACCTGATTGGGGGTGTGGTTGAGTCACAGCCTGTTGGATATCATTTCCCATTGATTTAAATCTATCGCCCATGGATTCTTCTTTAAAACCATATGCTCCACCTTCTTCAGGGATCACTATCCACAGCAGCAGATAGAGGATAAATCCAAAATCACTGCCAAAGAGCAAAAGGACGAATAATAAGCGAATGAAGACCGAATCAATGTTCAGAAAGGTCCCCAGACCTCCACAGACGCCACCTACCATCCGGTCTGTAGTACTTCGATATAATTTCACGTTTTCCATCAGTAAACTCCTCTCTGGCTTATTGTTTCCAGGTTCTAATCAGGATGAATGCACCCAGACCGATCAGGATAACAGGCCAGGCGATATTAACAATATTCAGAACTGGGGCGAAAAGTGCTAAACCCAGGACTGTTAAAATTCCACCCGGAATAAAAGCCCACTTTGTATTGTGAGCTGCTCCAGGGAGAAGGGCAACCAAGAAGAATGTAATTCCCATGCCTACGAAGAAGATCACGTCATTCCATTCGGATAGGAAATCCAACCCAGCTACTAAAGAAAGGGTGATCAACACACCCCCGGGAATTATTGCCCACCATTGGGCCTGTTTACGCAGGTAAACCAACCAGAAAGCTAATCCTATACAACCGAGGAAGATCGCTCCGGAAATATCTGAGCTAGGAAGGATATCAAATAATTCATCGATCGCAACCAGGGTTAGACCAAAGAGTGTCAACCCGGGAATGACAGCCCACCATTGTTCTTGCTTGGTGAAATAGATCCATAAAAATACCGCCGCGCCGGCTGCCATCATCAGCACCCATAAATATTCGAATGCGCTGCCAAGAATGTTAAACTCCTGCAACATAAATAGGACACCTGCCAGGATCAATAACCCACCCCATACGTATTTATTTTGATCTTTTTTCATACTAACTTTTCCTGTTTGATTGAATGATTAACACACAGAGAAATACGATCCCGGTTCAACAGGATCTTTGATATTTCCATTATCCAATATACGGAATATAACCAGGGAAGTTGCACAAATGAGACTTTCGAATTACTTTAAACTCCGAAGATCTCTCCGCTCAATTTATAACCTGCCGCTTCCAGCCTGGAAGTAAAGAGCGGCCTCAGACCAGTGGCTTTCATCTCTCCCAATATTTTCCCCTCAGATGACACACCTGTCTGATCGAATTTAAAAATATCAGATAGTGTAACAATATCGCCTTCCATGCGGGGAACTTCTGTGATATGAGTGACTTTTCGTGTTCCGTCAGTCAACCGCTCCATATGCACAATCAGATCGATAGCTGCAGCGATTTGGGTTCGAATTGCCATTAATGGCAATTCCAATCCAGCCATCATCGACATGGTTTCCAAACGCGAAACAGCATCCCTGGGAGAGTTGGCGTGCAAAGTTGTCAACGAGCCATCATGCCCGGTGTTCATTGCCTGCAGCATGTCCAGGGCTTCTCCACTACGCACTTCGCCAACCACAATCCTATCTGGGCGCATTCTCAGGGCATTGCGAACCAGATCGCGTGTTATCACTCCGCCAACCCCATCGACATTCGGCATGCGCGTTTCCATACGAACGACATATTTTTGGTTCAGTTTCAATTCAGCCGCATCTTCAATGGTGATAATCCTTTCATCATCAGGTATGGACATTGCCAGAATATTCAATAAAGTGGTTTTTCCAGAGCTGGTATTCCCGGTGATTAGAATATTCATCCGCGAGGCAACACAAGCCTGCAGGAATTCAGCCATATGATCGGTCATTGTCCCCAATTTTATGATCTGCTGGATTGTCAATTTACTTTCCAGGAATTTCCGAATTGTCAATGAGGGGCCATCCACAGTTACGGGAGGAATAGCAATATTCACTCGCGACCCATCTGGTAAGCGCGCATCAGCCATCATATTTTCCTGGTCCACCCGCCTGCCAAGAGGAGACAGTATCCGTGTGATGATCCGCATCAGATGGTCAGCGTTCTCAAACTTCACATCTGTGTCTTCCAACTTGCCGTTTTTCTCAACATAGACCTGTTCTGGACCATAGATCATGATTTCACTGATATCCGGATCAGCCAGCAGGGGCTGGATAGGGCCAAAACCAGTGATCTCATCTTCGACTTCGCTGAACAAACGAAGCTTTTCGAACTCTGTCAGCGGATATTCATCAGCAACTTTTTCATAGGAGGTCTCGATCAAACCCCTAACCCGGACTTGATATTCTCTCGCTGATCCCGGGGGCGATTCCTCGATATCCATCCTCACAACCTCGATTAAAGCTTGTTTGAGGTGGATCAATTCTTTACCAGGAATCTGGTCTTCCGGCTCGACATAATGATTTAACATAGTCTTTCCTTTTTTTACCACCTCTAATCATTATACTTAAAACTAGCCAAAAACCAGTAACAAATCAATTAGTCTCAAACGTTAATCAATACTTAAGGAGATCTTTAGCTTCAAACAGGGTCTCATTCCAGTCATCTTTCTCAACGGCCGGTGATTTTCCCAGTGAGTCCTCCCACTTTATGTTGCTTAATGCCGCGCCGACTGCCTGTCCGCAGGAAAAACCTGCTTCCAGATCGTATCCACCTTCAAGAAAAACAGCCAATCGGCCGGAACAATGTTCTTCTGTCCAAATTTTGAGGTCACTCATGATCTCAAAAATACAATCACCCGACACTTGCATACTGCCCAACGGATCCTTCCAGTGGGTATCAAATCCATAGCTGATCAGTAGCATATCAGTTTTCTGTTCCTCCAAATAAGGCAGAATGATATCTCTGGTCAGGGTTGTGTAAGCCTTGTCGCCAGAAAATCGAGGGATGGGGAGATTCAGAGTAGTTCCTTCTCCAGCACCTGAGCCAGTTTCATACAAGGCTCCTGTACCTGGATAAAATGGTGCCTGGTGAATGGATATATAACATACATCAGGGCGTTCCCAGAAAATATCCTGAGTGCCGTTGCCGTGATGCAAATCCAGATCTAGAATACCAATCTTCTTCGCTCCCTTCACCTGAAGCAAATATTCAGCAGCCACTGCAACGTTATTGATTAAACAGAAACCCATACCCCTATTCCGGGTCGCATGATGTCCAGGTGGCCTGGTGAGAGCAAAACCCGAACCAACTTTTCTATCCCAAACAAGATCCGCAATCGAAACCCCGCCGCCGGCAGCATTCAAGGCCAGCTGCCAGGATTGAAGTGTAGTATAGGTATCCGGATCCAGCGATTGGGCTTGCCGGCTGGTCCGTTCCAGGATGTTGAGATAATTTTGATCATGAACTGCTTCTAGGAGAGTCTTGTCCAGCTCTAAAGGACTGACCTGGGGGTAGCCATCCCATAGACCAATCTCCATCAACCCCCTTTTTATTACCTCCACCCTTTCCGGGCTTTCTGGATGAGCATACAAATAATGCTTCTGATGTCCGTCAGGATAGTACAGAGCCATGGAGTCCATATTCTCTCCAGAATAACGAAAACGATGCAAAGATATGCTAACTATATTATACTTTTTTGTAATCGTCAGTAAGTAATTTAGATTGTTTAACATTTTATCCGAATATTTATTCTTATGAGGAAATATATGAATCATCAAAAAGGTTATTTTAAGAACAAACAAGGCCAATCCATATTCCACCAGCAATGGCTTCCCGACAACAAACCCAAGGCAATGCTCCTGATCTGCCACGGGCTCAATGAGCACAGCGGAAGGTATCACCACCTGGCAAAATTCTTCACCGAGAAAGGTTATGGCGTATTTGGTTTCGATCACATCGGACATGGAAAATCCGATGGAACAAGATCCTTTGTCAAGGATTTCTCCACCTTCACCGATCCAATTCTTGTCTCACTGGACAAAATCAAAGAGATAAACCCGGACGTGCCAATCTTCCTTCTGGGCCACAGCCTGGGAGGTTTAATTGGTATTAGTTTCCTAATTGACTATCAGGAAAAAATCCAAGGGGCAGTCATTTCTGGTCCGCTTGCAAAGGTGCCCGATTTCGTTTCGGATTTTACAGTGAAAATCGGCACTATCATTTCGAAAATCCTCCCCAAACTACGTTTGATCGGGATTGAAAAATCGGCACTAAGCCGGGATCCTGAAGTAGTAAATAGCTATATCAATGATCCTCTTGTTTATAATGGCAAATCAACCGCCAGGATCTCGTCAGTTATCAATGAGGGAATCGCTTATGTAGCTGAAAAGGGATCCTCTGTCACGGCACCCATCCTGCTGCTCCACGGTGGCCAGGACAAGATCTGCAATCCTTCCTGGTCTACCTACCTGCACAACCTGGTCTCGTCCCAGCAAAACCAGCTGATCATTTATGATGAATTATTCCATGAAATCTACAACGAGCCCGAACAGGAGTCTGTCTTCTCAGACGTCTTTAACTGGATAGAAAGTGTGCTCAATTAATCATCTGGATAACAAACAGAATAACAAAGCCTGCTGCTATCAACAGCAGGTTTTTATTTACTATCTGTCAGAAAATTGACATCGACTCTGAACTTGAGGATTTATACTTCCTCTAGTGTTAAAATATACCTGTTGATTAAAAGGAAACACAATGGCAAATCTTGATGAAATCTTAAATGAGCTTGAAGACGCCGAATTATCCGGTGATCACCTTCGTGCAGCAGAAGCTTGTTCTGCTGCAGGCAAGATATTCCTGGAACGCAATGTCTATCCTGAAGCATCTATTTATTTCAAGAATGCCGCCGAATTTTTCTCGAAAACAGGAGAAGCCATCCGGCAGTCCAAGGCTCTGACCCAGCTGGGAGTTTGCCTGGTGATGTCCGGCCAAACAGAACTAGCCTTAGAAGAACTGGCTGCTGCAAAGCGGTGTTTGAAAGATGAGCATCACCCCACCCTCAAAGCAGCTATCGAAGGGAACCTCGGTTTAGCTTACAGCGAACTAAAGGACTATCAAAACGCTGCGAAATCCCATAAATTTGTCCTTGAAACCGCTGAGAAGATAAAGGATCCTTCCCTAAAATTGAACGCCCTCATTAATCTAGCAGATAGCAACCTTCTAGACAAAAAATACCAACCAGCGCTAGGTTTTGCCCTGGTTGCCCTTGATCTGGCAAAGTCACGAGCCTCAAAGCCTTCCTTGGTGATCATCTATGATCTATTAGGCATGATCTCATCCCGCCAGGGAGATCTCAAAACAGCCTTGGATTATCATCAACAGTCCTTTGAGGCAGCCCAGGAAAATGGGGATATTTTGCGGCAAGGTATCGCTCTTGCGAATCAGGCTCTAGCTCAGGAAGGCTTGACGGAACTCGACCAGGCCTTACAACTCATGTCCCAGGCACAGGATATTTTTATCCTTTTAAATTCAGGTTACCAGGAAAAAACAAGTAAAGACCTGGTACGCATTCAAAAGGGCCGGTCTACGGATTCCTGAGATTTCATAATGTGTACATTTAGTTGAATTGGGACTATAATCTCCCAATGCAAAAAAACTACTCCATTCATAGAGAAAGTATGGTCCGCGTTCGAAATTTCTTTCTAATTTGTCTTGTCATCATCTTAGGCTTTTCGCCTTTTGTGGATACAGCCCAAGCTCAAGAGCCTGTCGTTCATGCGGTTTTGTTCTATTCTCCCAGCTGCGGTCACTGTGGCCAGATCATTGAGCAGGTTCTGCCGGAATTGGACCGCCAATACGGGTCTCAGCTTGTCATTTACGGTGTGAATACCTACTCAGAAACAGGTAATGGCCTCTATGCAAATTATATAGAGCTATTCGATGTCCCCAATGAAAGACAGGCCGTTCCCACCCTTGTGGTGGGCGATCAGGTCCTGTTAGGTTCAAACGAAATCCCCGAACTATTTCCAGGAATCATCGAGGAGGGGCTGAAAAACGGAGGGATCGATTGGCCAGCCATTAATGGATTGATGGAGGCCATGGAAGGTTCTACGAATGGTTCGGCTGAGGAAACCCCACCAATCGTTCACGAGATGACCGTGCAGGAGAAATTCAAATCAGACCTGGTAGGAAACACACTATCCGTAATTCTTCTCGCTGGTATGCTGGTAGTCCTCGTTATCACTGGAATCAATCTCACAAAGGATCCAGATCCTGACAAAAAGAGAGCACCTGAATGGTTGATCCCCCTTCTCTCGGTTATCGGAATTGGAGTTGCAGGCTATCTGGCCTATGTAGAACTAAATCAGGTAGAGGCAGTTTGCGGTCCGGTCGGCAATTGTAATGCAGTTCAGCAGAGTGAGTATGCAACCCTGTTTGGCATCCTGCCAATAGGTGTCTTGGGTGTCATGGGATACCTGGCCATAATCATTCTTTGGCTTGCAAGGTTGCTGGATCTTCCGGGTTTTACCCGAATCCTGAATCTTGCTTTGTTCGGGATTACTTTATTTGGCATATTATTCTCGATCTACCTGACATTCTTGGAGCCTTTTGTGATCGGCGCAACCTGTATATGGTGCCTTTCATCTGCAGTGATCATGACAATTTTATTCCTGCTGGCAGCAGGTAAACTGAACGATCCAGTCTAACTTATCCGGAGCAGGCAACTTATTTCATGCACGAGTTATCAATAACTGAACAGATAGCAGACATTGCTATCAGGCATGGAGAGAAAAACGCGGCGGAGAAGATTACCGATCTGTACCTGGTAATCGGCGAATTATCCACCGTAATAGATGATTCAGTACAATTTTACTGGGATCTGATAACAGAAGATACCATCTGCGCAGGCGCAACACTCCATTTCCAAAGAATACCCGCAAATTTCCTCTGCCAGGAATGTGGAAAAGAATATCAAATGGTAGATGGCGAATTAGCTCCTTGCCCCTTTTGCCAGAGTACCAAGATGGAGATCCTGCAAGGTAAGGAATTTCACCTCGACAGCATTAATATCATTTAGAGGGACCAATGACGAAAAAAATCTCGGTTGTGGAAAAAATTCACAGTGCCAACGATCAACTGGCATTAGAAAATAAACAGCAGTTGGATCAAGTAGACTTATTCAGCCTCAACATCATGGCTTCCCCGGGTGCTGGTAAAACCTCTTTGATCGAAAAAACCCTTCCACTACTTAAATCCGATTACAAGATTGCAGCAATTGACGGCGATGTCGCCACCAGTATTGACGCAGACCGAGCAGCGGAAGCCGGCGCAACAGCAGTCCAGATCAACACCGGTGGTCAATGTCATATTGACGCTCATATGCTCCGCAATGCCCTCATGGAACTGGATTTGGATGAGTTTGATCTGCTTCTGGTAGAAAATGTAGGGAACTTGATCTGCCCTGCCTCCTTCAAATTAGGCACAGACAAAAATGTCTTGATCGCCTCCATCCCTGAGGGAGATGATAAACCTTATAAATACCCTGCTATGTACCAGGACGTCGATGCGCTGATCATCAACAAGATCGACTTGCTTCCCTATGTCAAATTTAATATGGAATACTTCCAAAAGGGTGTCCAGATGTTGAATCCGGACCTAATCACCTTCCTGGTTTCCTGCACAACAGGAGAAGGGATTGAGGAATGGGTCAATTGGGTCGTGGAACATATTAAGGAAAAGAAAGCCGCTTGATATGAGCCGGCCATCTGCATATCGAATTCTCATCAATGGAATAGTACAGGGGGTTGGTTTTCGCCCCTTTATTTATACTCTCGCAATCCGATATGATCTCCAGGGTTGGGTTAAAAACACATCCGGCGGAGTTGAGATTGAAGTTTGCGGATCCAAATCTGATCTGGATGGTTTTTTATCCAGCATTACTGACGAAGCTCCTCCCCTTTCTCAAATCGAATCTTTACAATATGAGGCCATCCCATCAGAAGGATATGATGCATTTCATATTCATCACTCAGAAGTAATTGAGGGGGCATTTCAACCTATATCCCCCGATGTAAGTATCTGCGATGATTGTTTACGTGAATTATTCACAACTGAAGATTTCAGGTACAGATATCCTTTCATCAACTGCACTAACTGCGGCCCCCGGTTCACCATCATCAAGGATATCCCCTATGACCGTCCCCAGACGACTATGGCGGGATTTGATCTATGTCATGCTTGCGAAAAAGAGTATAACGATCCTCTGGATCGCAGATTCCACGCCCAGCCTGTAGCCTGTCCTGAATGCGGCCCTGAGATCTGGTTGGAATACAGTGCCCAATCGAATCCTGTCAGGGAAAAAACTGCGGACAAGGCGTTGTTGCTTACACAAAAATTGCTCGCTGAGGGAAAGATCGGTGCGATAAAAGGTCTGGGAGGTTTTCACCTGGCTTGTGATGCAGAAAATTCAACAGCAGTCGAAACACTCAGGTCCAGAAAGAGTCGACCTGACAAACCACTAGCTGTGATGATGCCTGATCTGGTAACCGTCAGGAAATACTGCGAAGTTTCAAAGGAAGAGGAAGAACTCCTCATCTCAAGGCAGCGGCCCATTTTGCTGCTGAACAGGAAACCAGGATCAACATTACCAGCTTCCATCGCTCCTGGCCAAAATACGATCGGGGTGATGCTTCCCTATACACCTCTCCATTACTTGCTCTTTTCACAGCAGGACCAGTACCCACATGCGCCTTATTCAGTACTAGTTATGACCAGCGCTAATTTCAGCGGGAATCCAATTCTCACTCTAAATGAGCAGGTACAAAATCTTTTAGGAAATATCGCTGATTTTTATCTACTTCATAACCGCGATATCCACATCCATTGTGATGATACGGTTGCCAGAGTCCCAGATACCATCGATAAAGAATTGAAGCAAATTTACCCTATTCGCAGGTCCCGTGGCTATTCACCCGGACCAATTTCCTCGCCCTTCTCTGGAAGATCCGTACTGGCCGGTGGCGCAGAACTCAAGAACACATTTTGTCTGATCAAAGATCAATACGCTTTTCTCAGCCAACATATTGGTGATTTGAAAAATTACGAAACCCTGACCACATACCAGGAAAGCATCTCGCATTACGAATCTCTTTTTCGTGTCATGCCAGATCTTCTCGTTTACGATATGCATCCTGATTACCTTTCCACTCGATATATCCTCGATAGAGCCGAAAAAGAAAATCTTCCAACCCTCCCCGTTCAACACCATCATGCCCATATCGCAGCATGCTTGGCTGATAATAATTACCAGGGAGAAGAGCCTGTCATTGGAATTTCTTTTGACGGCGTAGGTTTCGGAGAAGACGGCAAGATCTGGGGAGGAGAATTCCTGATTGCAGATTATCAAAGTTCTTCTCGAGGTGGACACCTGGCATATTTCCCCCTGCCAGGAGGTGATCTGGCAATACGGGAACCTTGGAGAACAGCAGTTTCCCTATTAGATCTTGCCCAGATTTCCCTCGATCCTGATTTATCTCCAATTGCATATGCGCAATCTTTGCCCGAATATATTCCTGAGACATCCACCCTGTCTATACTCGAAAGACAACTCAGAACAGGAACGAACGCACCACTGACATCATCCATGGGCCGGTTGTTCGATGGGGTCGCTTCACTGCTCGGTATTTGCCACAAGATCAGCTACGAGGGCCAGGCAGCTATTGAATTGGAAGCGCTGGCAGACCCGGACGAAGCCGCTTCATATTCCCTTGATATCTCTGATGATTGCATATTCCAACCCGGCCCAATGATCGTTGAGATCCTGTCAGATATCAACCAGGGCTGTGACATTCCAACCATCTCTGCCCGTTTTCATAACACAATTTCAGAACTGGTTTTGGAAATGGCGCTTAAGTTGAAAAAGATCAACGATCTGAACCAGGTTGCCTTGAGCGGCGGAGTGTGGCAAAATATGAGCCTCTTAAGAAAATCACACAGTGCGCTGCAAAAAGCAGGTTTTAAGATTTTCATCCATAAACAAGTTCCCGCCAATGACGGCGGCCTTTCGTTGGGACAGGCAGTGATTGGGCAAAGATTTATATCCAAATAAAGGAGCAGAAAATAATGTGTCTTGCGGTTCCAGGAAAAATTATCGAAATATATGAAAAACAAGAACTAAAGATGGCCAAGGTGGATTTCAGCGGGGTCACCCGTGAAGCCTGCATTGAACACGTTCCTGAAGCAAAAATTGGCGATTACGCAATTATCCATGTGGGTTTTGCCATCAGTTTATTAAGCGAGGAAGAAGCCCAGGAATCGATCGATCTGATCCGAGAGATCATTGAAGCTGGTGAATTGGAAGGCGAAGATCCGGTATGAAATACCTCACTGAATACCGCAATGCCGAACTGGTTCATGGAGTGATCGATAAGATCAAAGAGATAACTACTCAACCCTGGACCTTAATGGAAATTTGCGGAGGCCAGACTCATTCCATCATCAAAAATGGGCTTGACCAACTGCTTCCGGATGAGATCGAACTGGTACATGGACCGGGATGCCCGGTATGTGTTACTCCTCTGGAACTGATTGATAAGGCCCTGGCAATCGCCTCAAAACCAGACGTAATCTTTACAAGCTACGGCGATATGCTTCGGGTTCCTGGCTCCCAGGCTGACCTGTTCTCCGTTCGAGCCCAGGGAGGCGATGTCCGAGTTGTTTATTCTCCACTTGATGCTGTCAAGCTGGCCCAAGAGAATCCTGATAAGGAAGTTGTCTTTTTTGCTATCGGCTTCGAAACAACCGCACCCGCCAATGTGATGAGCGTGCTCCAGGCCGATCAATTAGGAATCGAAAACTTCAGTATCCTGGTCTCGCATGTAAGGGTACCGCAGGCAATAGAAACCATCCTCAGCTCACCCCATAACCGGGTCCAGGGTTTCCTGGCAGCAGGCCACGTCTGCGCAGTAATGGGATACTGGGAATATATCCCCCTGGCTAAAAAATATAACATCCCCATGACCATTACAGGCTTTGAACCTCTGGACATCGTCCAGGGAATATTAACTACCGTCGAGTCCCTCGAAGCAGGAACCTGCGATGTAAACAATGCCTACATTCGGGCAGTAACTGAAAAAGGGAATCAGAGCGCCCAGGCTGTGATCGATAAAGTATTTGAAGAATGTGATAGAAAATGGCGCGGCATCGGGCTCATTCCCGGCAGTGGTTGGCGCCTGAGGCCGATTTACAGCAAATACGACGCTGAAAAACGATTCCAGGTTGAAACTATCCAGGTAGAGGAATCCCCTCTTTGTATATCAGGCCTGGTACTGCAAGGTATAAAAAAACCCGATCAATGTGAAGCGTTTGGGACATTATGCACACCAGAGAATCCCCTGGGCGCAACTATGGTTTCAGACGAAGGCGCTTGTGCTGCGTATTATCGCTACCGGACCCAGACACCAAGGTCCCCGGAGAAAAGCTCATGACAAAAAAGACACCTTCGATGGAAAGTCCAACCTGCCCTATACCCCGTAAACATTCCGACAAGATCGTCCAGGGACACGGCAGTGGCGGAAAGATGATGTCAGATCTCATCAAAGATATCTTCTACCCCCCTCTAGCTAATGAGGCCCTCCTAGCTGGAGATGACGCAGGAGTAGTTGAGATCAGTGATGGGGTCCGCTTAGCCATCAGCACGGACGCGCATGTAGTCTCCCCCCTATTCTTTCCTGGCGGGGATATCGGAAAGCTTTCCGTGTGCGGCACAGTTAATGACGTTGCTATGGTTGGCGCAAAACCGCTTTATCTATCTGCCAGCTTTATCCTGGAAGAGGGGCTGGACATCAGCATCCTTGAAAAGGTCGTATTCTCCATGAAAGAAGCCGCTGATGAGGCTAACGTGCAGATCATCTGTGGAGACACCAAGGTTGTTGCCTATGGAGAAGCGGATGGGCTATATATTTCCACAACTGGTGTAGGTTTACTGGAACCAGGACTCACCATTAGTGGAAGCCAGGCCAGACCCGGAGACCAGGTGATTGTATCGGGCAGCTTGGGTGATCACGGCATTGCAGTCCTGGAAGCCCGAGGGGATTTGGGTTTTGAGACCAAATTGGAAAGCGATATCGCTCCCTTAAACCATCTGATCAGAGCAATGTTGTCCGTAAGCGATAAGGTTCATGTCCTGAGGGACCCTACACGTGGCGGAGCAGCTTCTGCTTTAAATGAAATCGCCAAGCAATCCCAGGTTGGCATCCTCCTTAACGAGGGTTCTATTCCGGTTAAACCAGCTGTCGCAGCAGCCTGTGAGATGCTGGGGTTTGACCCACTGTATATTGCCAATGAAGGTAAATTAATAGCTGTTGTTGGTCCTGAAGATGCACCCCGGATACTCGATGTAATGCATAAAACGAAGTACGGTAAAGAAGCCGTAGTGATCGGGCATGTTGAGGAAAGCCCGTCTGGCCGGCTCCTTCTAAAGACAGGACTGGGTTCAACCAGGATTGTTGATCTGCTGGCTGGTGAAATGCTGCCCAGGATCTGTTGACATATACCTGATAAGTCCCTTACAATATCAACAA
>CAYORF010000076.1:0-12797 GCA_964406305.1 uncultured Anaerolineales bacterium
TTTTCCTTCGCTTTGGCGCATCATTATTGATAGGTATATTAATCGGCATGCAGCGGGAGTATGCTCATGGTTCCAGCAAAGGGACGGGCTTATTCGCTGGAGCGCGGACATTTGCATTAATGGGCCTTATTGGCTCAACAGCGGCGTTTCTAGCGGATACCCTGGGTTCGATCTGGATTTTGATCAGTATCATCGGAATGATGGGACTGATGATCATCGTTGCTTACTATGTGACCGCGACGGAAAGAGAGGAAATTGGCCTCACTTCCGAGGTTGCGGCTTTTATCACTGTCCTGATCGGAGCGATCTGTTATATCCAATCTATCGAATTAGCTGCTGCATTGGGTGTCGTAACCACGGTTTTATTGGCTGTGAAAGGGGAGTTTCGCCAATTTGTAAGGGTAATCACCCGGGAAGATGTTTTCGCCACTCTTCAATTTGCGGTGATCACAGCTATCGTCCTTCCGGTTTTGCCGAATAAAACCTTTGGTCTTCCACCTTTTGACGTATTGAATCCAGCCAAGATCTGGGAAATGGTGATATTCATTTCTGGGATCAATTTTTTAGGCTACATCCTTGTCAAAGTAGTTGGCCCTAAGAAAGGATTAGGGATCAGCGGTTTACTGGGTGGTCTGGCATCGAGCACCGCAACAACGATGAGCTTTTCAGAACGCAGCAAATCCCAAACAGGGATGGAAAAGCCATTTGCTGTTGCCATCATAGTAGCCTGGATCATCATGTTCATCCGTGTGATGGTCGAAATTGCTGTTGTAAATAATAAACTCCTTCCAGCTGTCTGGCCAGCTTTGACAGCTATGGGTTTGGCCGCTTTGATTTATGCAGGATATCTTTACTTCTCGCAAGCAGCTATCGATGAAGAAGAGCTTGCTTTATCAAACCCGTTTGAACTGAGTACCGCAATAAAGTTTGGTTTGATCTATGCCCTTGTTTTATTGGGTACAAAAGCAGCTGAGATGTATATCGGAGAAAAAGGAATTTATCTTACCAGCATCATAGCTGGTTTGGCTGATGTAGATGCGATTACTCTGTCAATATCAGATCTTACCCGCACCGGAGGAAGCATTTCGCTGGAATCGGGAAAACTTGCTATTATTTTCGCCACGATATCCAACACCCTGACCAAAGGTGCCCTGGTATTTTCAATCGGTTCTAAGGCACTCCGTAAATACATTTGGCCTATTATGGCATTGATGGTTGTTATTGGTCTCGGGATGGCCTTTTTACTATGAGAGAAAAAATATGATCGCAAGTTTACAAGGACAAGTAATCCAAATAGGCGAAGACAACCTGGTTGTAGAGGTCGGGGGGATAGGCTACCTGGTTTATGTGACTGAATTTCTGGTTCAATCGCAACGCCGGGGAGAGGCAGTATCACTATTTACACATTTGGTTGTGAGAGAAGATTCGCTCACTTTATTTGGCTTTCAAGAACAAGAAGAGGTTTCGCTATTCCAGGAGCTGATCAAAGTTAATGGAGTAGGGCCAAGATTGGCCTTGGAAACCCTTTCCACGCATAATCCGGATGTGATCAAGCGCGCGGTCCTGAATAAACAGGAAGAGATATTCGCCCAAGTCTCCGGAATTGGAAGAAAGACAGCTCAGAAGATATTGTTAACTCTGGAAGATCGGATCAGCTTTACTGATGCAATGGTGATTTCCCCGGAAACTGCGGGGATTAACGCAGAGGTCCAGCAAGCGTTGGTCACTTTGGGGTATTCGGTTTTGGAGGCACAGGCAGCTCTGCAGAATTTGCCAGAGGATGCCCCTTTGGACCTGGAAACCAGGCTCAAAATCGCCCTCAGGTTCTTCAGTTGAGAGGTCTCTTACTAGACAAGAAGCCGACTATCAGTTATCATTTTTTCGGTTGCATAACATCTTTTCTGATAATAAAAAATTCTAGGTGATCGATCGGAAAAATGACTGGATCGAGAGTCATTTTTTTGATTTGCTTTATTAATTACAGCGGAGGTATCGTGACTGAATCCATTAGTCAAATTACATCAGAATTTAAGAAATTTATTGATGAATTTCAGCCTACGGCTGGGGTACAGAGCGTTGGTTTTGTGCTGGAATCTGGCGATGGCATTGCTCGTGTAACTGGCCTCGCTGATGTGCAGGCACAGGAATTGGTCCAATTTAAGAATGGCGTGATGGGAACTGCCTTTAACCTCGAAAAAGACCACGTAGGTGTGATCATCATGGGTGAATATGATGAGATCGTTGAGGGCATGGAAGTACGGTCCACCAATCGTATTACCTCGGTTCCAGTAGGTGACGCACTGATCGGGCGGGTTGTGAACGCAATTGGAGAGCCTATCGATGGGAAAGGCCCCATTCGCAGTACAGGTTATCGGCCTGTCGAATTCATCGCACCTGGTGTGATTGAACGAAAAGATGTGGATGAGCCCCTCCAGACTGGTATTAAAGCTATTGACTCCATGATCCCGATCGGCCGTGGACAGCGCGAATTGATCATTGGCGACCGCCAAACTGGAAAGACTGCCATTGCCCTGGATACCATCATCAATCAGAAAGGAAAGGGCGTTATTTGTATTTATGTGGCCATTGGCCAGAAAAAAGCCGGAACAGCCAGGACTGTAGCCCTCCTGGAAGAATATGGCGCCATGGAGCATACAATTATCATTTCTGCTTCGGCAGAAGAACCCAGCGCCCTGCAGTATATTGCCCCCTACGCCGGCTGTGCGATGGGCGAAGAGTTCATGGCTGCTGGACGGGACGCTTTGATCGTGTACGATGATCTTTCAAAACATGCCTGGTCATATCGTGAACTTTCTCTGCTGCTGAGGCGGCCACCAGGACGTGAAGCTTATCCGGGAGATTTGTTTTATCTGCACTCCCGTCTGCTGGAAAGAGCAGCCAGGATGGCCGATAATTATGTAATCGTTCCCGAGGATTACAAAGACGCATTGGCCGAACAGAAAGATGCCGTGAACGGAAAAATCTATATTGGTCCGCTGGCAAAAGGTGATGCCATACACGATCTGGAGGCTGGTGAAAAAGGAAAGATTATGAAAGTGAAGGGCACTGGCGGTTCCTTGACTGCACTGCCGATCATTGAAACTCTGCTGGGTGATGTGTCAGCCTATGTGCCAACTAACGTTATTTCGATCACCGACGGACAGATCTATCTCGAAAACGATTTGTTCTATTCTGGAATTCGCCCTGCTATTAACGCTGGTATCTCGGTTTCACGTGTTGGTGGTGATGCCCAGCTCAAAGCTATGAAACAGGTTGCCGGCCAGCTGCGACTGGAAATGGCTGCCTTCAGAGAATTAGCGGCATTTGCACAATTTGGTTCTGATCTTGATAAAGCGACCCAGGATAGATTGGATCGGGGCCGGCGCTTGCGCGAAATTCTCAAACAACCCCAGTTCTCTCCTGTTCCGGTTGCCAACCAGATCGTGGTGATTTACGCGACAACTAAAGGTTATGCGGATGAGATCCAATTAGCCGATATGGCAGAATGGGAAAACGAGTTGATCCGTTATATCGAAAACAGCCATCCGGATCTACTTTCAGCCATTTTGGAAGAAAAACAGCTAACTGATAAGATCGAAGAACAGCTTAAGGGTGCCCTGGAAGGGTTTTCACTCTAATTGACTAATAGAAGCCAGTTATCTCCAGGAAATTGATATATGGCAAATGCTAGAGAAGTAAAGCAACGCATCAAAAGCGTCAAGAATATATCCCAGGTGACCCGGGCTTTGCAGGCTGTCAGCGCTAGCAAAGTGCGCAAAGCAATTAATCAGCTTGAGGATACTCGGCCTTATTCAGTTAAAGCCTGGCAGGTGATGCAGCATATCGCACAGCAACCCGACCATTCTACACTGCACCCGATGCTGGCACACCATGCTGAAGTCAAACACGTAATTGCCATTGTAATCAGTGGTGACCGGGGATTGGCAGGAGCGTACAACTCCAATTTGGTCAAGAAAGCCGATGAGTGGGCTGAAACCATTGATGTTCCGGTGAAATATATCACTGTCGGAAAACGAGGTCGTGATCAGCTGCTCCGGAGGGGGAAAGAAATCCTGGCTGAGTTCAGCAATTTGCCGGCCCAGCCATCCTATAATGATATTTCTCCGGCAGGTTTTCTTGCCGTTGATCAATATTTGGATGACGAAGTGGATGAGGTGTACCTGATCTATACCCAATTCGTCAACCGCATGAACCATCAGCCGGTAGTTAAAAAGATCCTACCTTTGGATCCTGATTCCGAGGATCGCGTGAAAGATTTTAAGATCAAAGAGTCATTGGTTGGTGGATATATCTTCGAACCGGACCAACGATCGCTTCTGACTGCGATCATACCTCGCTTTACAGTGCTCCAGGTCTTTCACGCTGTGATCGAATCACTGGCGAGTGAACACTCTGCCAGAATGGTGGCAATGAAGAATGCAACTGATAATGCAACCGAGCTGGCAGACGCGCTGCAATTGGAATACAACAAAGCCCGGCAGCAGGCTATTACAAATGAAATGCTCGATATTGCAGGTGGTGCAGAAGCAATCTCGGAATAGTTGATATTGGAAGAAAAATCTGAAAGGATTATTTGAGTGGAGGGTGTAATGACAGATGCCAGTGGAAAGATCATCGAAATTAAAGGCGGTGTGGTCGATGCGGTTTTTGAGATAGAAAACTTGCCGAAGATTTACGATGCCCTGGTTGTGGAAGTTGAGGATGGCGATGACCTGGTCCTGGAAGTGGAAAACCATCTAGGCGGCGGAGAAGTCCGTTGTGTTGCTATGGGACCAACTCCTGGTCTGAGACGTGGTATGAAGGTGACCGGAACCGGCGGACCCATAATGGTACCTGTTGGAGAGCAAGTCCTGGGTAGGGTTATGAATGTCCTCGGCCAACCGGTAGATGGCAAGGGTGAGATCGTATCCAATGAATATTACCCCATCCACAGGCTGGCTCCATCATTTGAAGAACAATCCACGGAAGTCGAGGTATTTGAAACCGGCATTAAATCAATTGACCTGGTTGCTCCTTTTACTAAAGGTGGTAAGACCGGAGTATTTGGCGGCGCGGGCGTTGGAAAAACAATCATCATCATGGAGCTGATCCGTTCAGTTGCTACCGAGCATGAAGGCAACTCAGTCTTTGCAGGTGTTGGCGAGCGGACCCGCGAAGGCACTCAGTTATACAGGGAGATGCTGGAATCTGGAGTGATGAAAGACACCGTCATGGTATTCGGTCAGATGAATGAGCCCCCAGGACCCCGTTTGCGGGTTGCGCTGACAGGATTGGCCATGGCAGAGAAATTCAGGGATGAAGGCCGGGATGTATTGATGTTCATCGACAATATCTTCCGTTTCAGTCTGGCTGGCGCAGAAGTATCGGCGCTTTTAGGCCGCATGCCCTCCGCAGTAGGTTATCAGCCCACTCTGGCTACGGAAATGGGTAGCCTGCAGGAACGTATCACCAGCACCAAGACCGGATCAATCACATCCATGCAGGCCATTTATGTGCCGGCGGATGATTATTCTGACCCGGCTCCTGTGGCTACTTTCACTCACCTGGATGCAACGATCGCTTTGGAGCGCTCGATCGCTGAGAAAGGTATTTATCCCGCGGTTGACCCATTGACCTCTACTTCACGGATCCTGGACCCCCATATTGTCGGGAAAGAACACTACGAGATCACTCGCCGCGTGCAGGAAGTGCTTCAGAAATACAAAGACCTGCAAGATATCATCGCTATTCTGGGCATGGATGAACTTTCACAAGATGATAAGATCGCAGTTTCAAGGGCCCGCAAAATTGAACGTTTCTTCTCCCAGCCCATGTTTGTTGCTGAACAGTTTACAAACATGCCTGGAAAATATGTTCCCATTAAGGAAACCATTCGAGGTTTCAGCGAAATACTGGAAGGGAAACATGACCACCTGCCCGAAGACGCATTCATGCTGGTGGGGACGATCGATGAAGCAGTTGAAAAAGCTGAAAGAATTGGAGCTAATTAGGATCAGGAGCTGTTGTTATGCCAATCCGGTGTGAAATAGTTTCCCAGGATCGCCTGGTCTACGAAGGCGACGCAGACATAGTTATGGTGCCTGGATCCCTGGGTGAAATGGGTATTCTCCCAGGTCATGCCCCGTTATTATCCTCTCTGGAAATGGGTGTTATTCGAGTTAAGACCGGAGAGATTGAAGAGATTTTTACTGTAACCGGTGGTTTTATTGAGGTCCAGCCGGATATTGTGACTATTATGGCGGATGCGGCAGAAAATGTGGAAGATATTGATATCGATAGGGCTGAACAAGCAATGGAACGCGCCAGTCAGCTTCTGGAAGAATATAGCACCACCGATGCAGAAGATTATATGCGCGCCCAGGCAGCTTTACACCGTTCAAGTCTGCGTCTAAAGGCCGCAGAGCAGCACCGCAAACGCGGACATCGCTCACGGCCCCCCGGCATGGGCTCAGCATAACAGGATATTTATGGGATTTTTATCGCAGGATTTTGGGATTGATCTAGGCACGTATTACACCATGATCGCTGAGGAAGGTGTACTTCTTGAACGTTGGCCAACAGTGGCAGCTATTGCTATTGATGAACAGAAGATTGTTGAATTCGGCCAGGCCGCTAAAGATATGTTTGGCCGTGTACCAGACTCCCTTGAAATTACACAACCATTAAAACATGGTGTTATTGCTGAATTTGAAGTCACAATGTTATTGCTGGACCGGCTGATCAAGAAGGTGACTGGGTCTATCCGATTGGTTCGCCCGCGGATTATGGTGACTGTTCCTTACGGAGTTACTAGTGTGGAAAGCAGGGCGGTTCAGGAAGCGGTTCTTGAAGCTGGAGCGCGAGAGGTGTTCTTGATCCCTCAACCTTTAGCTGCAGCAATTGGAATTGATCTTCCCATTAACACACCTACGGGCAACATGATCCTGAATATGGGCGGCGGAGCGACACAAGCAGCTGTCCTGGCGATGTATGGTATTGTTTCTGCCGGCACATTGAGGAAAGGTGGTGCAGACCTGGACGAAGCCATTGCAACTTATGTCAGGCGGAAGTATGGCTTAATTATCGCTCAGCCAACTGCGGAAAGGATCAAATTGGAGATTGGCGCAGCGATTCCTATGGAAGAGAAATCGGGAATCGAAGTCCAGGGACAGGATCAGGTAACGGGACTTCCTAAGCCGCTTACTTTGACGACAGGAGAGATCGTAGAAGCTTTACAGGATCCTCTGAAGGAAATCATTGAAACAGCCCGAAAAGTACTAGAAAAAACACCTCCGGAGCTGGTATCTGATATTATCGATCGGGGTATCGCGCTCAGCGGCGGCTCAGCGCTGCTTCCCGGAATGGAAAAACTGTTAACTAAAGAATTGGGTGTGCCTACTTACCTGGTGGATAATCCGACAACTTGTGTTGTGGAAGGCGCGTCCAAGGCTTTTGGTCCAGGTATCTTCCCAAAGATTCGACGAAGCCTCATTTCTTGAGATAATCTACACCTCAAAAATATAAAATCCGTAACCATTTTCCGGTTACGGATTTTCTTTAATTTCGCAAGGCATGCTAATTTATTTCAGAAAATAACTGAGCTTTTGAAGATGTACCGCGGGATCGATATGTTCGATTTGCACTCCATCTGGGGTTTTGATATAGATGGGAGCATAGTTAAGAATTGCGGTGATCCCAACCACAACCAGGTCATCGATCACGCGCTGGGCATATTCAGCGGGGATGGCGAGAACTGCGATCTGGATGCCTTTCTCGGCTACAAAATCACACATTTCCCGGATATCTTTGACAACAAGATCACCGATCTGCCGTCCAATTTTCTGGGGATCGATATCAAAGATTGCTGCCACCCGGAAACCTCGATTTAAAAATCCTTTATACCTGACCAAGCCGCTGCCGAGATCACCTGCGCCGATGACGATCATATCCCAGACTGAGTCAGTGTTCAGGATCTGGTTCAGTTTACAAGTAAGGAACTCGATCTCATATCCCTTACCACGTTTACCCAGTTCTCCAAAATGCGAGAGATCCTTCCGGATCTGGGCTGCGGAAATATCCAGAAGTTTCCCCAGCTCTCGTGAGGATGCGTAGCCATAACCATCTTTTTTCAACCGATTCAATGCTCTAAGATAGAGCGGGAGGCGACCGATAATAATGCGAGGGATTCGTGGGGTCATTATTCTTTCCAATATTTGATACTATAATTTGAAATTCGGGCTATTTGTGAGAATTTTTACAATTTTACCATAATAAACCCTGAATATTGAGAATGGTATAATAGCGAGGAAATTAGCTTTTATAGATCTGGAAATATAACCTGCAGGGGGTATTTCTATGACTCTGAACCATTGGTTGAAAGGCCAAAGATTCAGGTCTGGAATCCAGGAAGGAAACTCACTCATGTATTTTGATGAAGTTATTATCGATGTCTTTGGCGGAAAAGGTGGAGATGGCGTCATCCAGTTTCGCCGCGAAAAATTTGTTCCCCGGGGTGGTCCCGATGGAGGCGATGGTGGACATGGGGGAGATGTTATCTTGCAGGTGGATCCACACGAGAATACACTTTCGAATTTTCGGCATCAAAAAGTATTTAAAGGCAAAGATGGATTAAGGGGGGGAGGCCAGAATCAAACCGGGAAATCTGGAGAAGACCTGATAATAAAGGTTCCGCCCGGAACGATGGTGTTCAATAAGGGAGATGATTCCTTAATTGGTGATCTTGTTGATGATGGGCAGCAGCTTGTTATCTGCGAGGGAGGCCGGGGGGGAAGAGGTAATACTCGCTTTAAATCCTCAATGAATAAAGCTCCCAGAATAGCTGAAAAAGGCGAACCGCCCGAAGAGAAAACCGTAAGGTTAGAGCTGAAGTTGATTGCCGATGTTGGTATTATCGGTGTTCCCAATGCAGGGAAGTCCACTTTGCTCTCGGTGATCAGCAACGCAAAACCGAAAATTGCTCCCTATCCATTTACCACACTCCAACCGAACCTTGGTGTAGTGGACTTGGATGATGAGCTCCAGCTAATTATGGCTGATATTCCGGGATTGATCGAGGGTGCCCACCGAGGGGAAGGACTAGGGCATGATTTCCTGAAACATATTCAGCGCACTAGGGTCTTGATCCATATGCTGGATGGGCTTTCTGATGAACCATTCCTGGATTTGGCCCAGATCAATTCTGAACTTGCATTATTTGATCCGGCGTTGGGTGATAAACCACAAGTTGTTGTTTTAAACAAAATGGATTTGCCAGAAGTTGAGGCAAAGTGGGAGAAGTTAAAGGAACAGCTGAGTGATAAGGGGTACAAGGATGTTTTTGCCATATCTGCAATCACAAATCAGGGAATCAGGCCTATCCTTTATAGGGCTGCGCAGTTATTGGAAGAAACTCCGGGATATGAATATAGAGTGGAAATCGACAATGATGAGATGCCGGTCTATCGATACGATAGCGATCCCCAGAATTATTTCATTCTGAAAACAGAAAGGGGTTGGCAGGTATCGGGTAAAGCCCTGGAACGTGCAGCGGCAATGACGTACTGGGAACATTCCCAATCTGCCCGGAGATTCCAAAAAATCCTGGAAGCAATGGGTGTGGATCGGGCGCTAAAAAAAGCAGGTGTTGAACCCGGTGATATTGTGCTCATCGGTGAACATGAACTGGAGTGGGAAGAATGAGTAAAACCAGGGTTGGATATTTTGGGGGGACGTTCGACCCACCTCACCTGGGACATATCATCCTTGCAGCAGAAGCCAAACACTACCTGGGTCTTGATAGGTTCAGGTGGATCATTACTCCCGAACCTCCTCATAAAAAAGACAGGATCATTACCCCAGTACACTATCGTCTGGAAATGCTAAAACTCGTTATTGCTAAACTGGGGATGTTTGAAATTTGTGAAGTTGATATTCAACGTGATCCTCCCCATTATGCAGCAGATACAGTGGAAATCCTGAAAAAGGAAAATCCTTCAGCAGATCTGGTATATATCATCGGGGAGGACTCTTTAAAGGATTTACCTGATTGGTATGAATCCAACCGATTTCTTACAGCCATTGACCAACTAGCAGTAGCTACTAGGCCAGAGATATCGACTGATTTGGATCAATTGGACCGGGTTATTCCGGGTATATCAGAAAAAACAATATTCATCCCGAATGTTATGCTTGAAATATCATCCAGCGTTATCCGTAATAGAGTGCGGGAGGGTGCTCCTTTTGAACATTTTCTGATAGATAGTGTGGCCGATTATATAAAGAAGAATAAACTTTATCTTCCTTAGAATAGAATATATAACCTGAAGAGGTGATATGGCATTTCAAAATATCCTTTCCGCTGCTGAACTGAATAAGAATCTCGATAATCCTGATTGGGCAATCATGGATTGCCGTTTTGATTTTGATAAACCGGAATTGGGTTATCAGGAATACCTAACTGGACATATCCCCGGATCTCTGTATATTAATCTTGACCGTGACCTCTCCAGCGAGATTATCCCTGGAAAAACTGGCCGGCATCCGCTTCCGGATAAGAAGGTTTTGGCTGATCGGCTTTCTTCCTGGGGAATTGATAGTTCGACCAATGTGGTCATTTATGATAATAAAAATGGCGGCTTGGCTGCCAGGTTGTGGTGGCTGCTGCGTTGGTTAGGACATGAGGATGCAGCTATCTTGGACGGTGGATGGCCTGCCTGGGATATTGAGAAATATCCAGTTGAAACAGGAGAATTCACAAGAGAGACAAGAGTATTTTCTCCGGCAGAACACCCGCAATATGTTGTTGATGTGAATGTTATCGAGGAAATCAGGTTGGATCCAGATTATTTACTGGTGGACTCCAGGGCGGCCGAACGCTATTGGGGTATAAACGAAACCATAGACCCAGTTGCCGGCCACATCCCGGGTGCTGTGACTGCTCCCTATGCTGGAAATCTGGATGATCAGGGCTTCTTTTTGAAAGCTGAGTTGTTAAAGGAACGTTTTGAAAATTTACTGGACGGTATTCCAGTTGAGCAAGTGATCTTTTATTGCGGATCAGGAGTCACAGCATGCCACAATATTGTGGCCATGGTTGAAGCTGGATACGAGATGCCCAAACTTTATCCCGGTTCCTGGAGTGAATGGATAACAGACCCAAGCCGGCCAGTAGGACCATAAGAATTAAGGTTACACATGAATATTTCCATCGCGTTGGCTCAATTGGATCTAAAACTTGGAGCCCCCGAGGATAATTTCCTCAAGGCTCAAGAAGCAGTTCAGCAGGCAGCTGAGCAGGGAGCGGAAATCATCCTTTTGCCCGAATTATGGGCCAGCGGGTTTGACCTTGATCAAACCCAGGTATACGCCAGCTCACTTGATGAGGGCTGGTTCGCCCGCATGCGGACTCTGGCGGTGGAAAATGGAATCGCGCTGGGCGGGTCAATGATCGAAGAGAGCCAGGGGCAATATTACAATACCTTTGTTCTTTATGATAAAACAGGTGACTTACTGGGGTCCTATCGAAAGATCCATCTATTTCAAAAACTTCAGGAACATATCCATTTCTCGGGAGGAGAGAAGATTGTGGTGATCGATTCTCCCTGGGGGAAAATCGGATTAGCAATTTGTTATGATTTGAGATTCCCGGAAATCTTCAGAAGTTGTGCAGTTAATGGTGCGGAATTGATCTTGCTTGTTGCGGAATGGCCCAGGCGCAGGATAGAACACTGGAAGACCCTTCTGCAGGCCAGAGCGATAGAGAACCAGTGTTATATCGCAGCTGTAAATAAAGTCGGTACAAGCCAGGGAGCAACCTTGGGGGGAAACAGCGCTGTAGTCACTCCCATGGGGGAATTCTTGACGCTTGGTGGAGAGAACGAGGAGCTGCTTCAAGCCGACATTGATCTGGATGAAGTATCGAAAATTCGTGAATGGATGCCTGTGTTTGATGACCGCAGGCCTGGTGTTTACTGATCCTATTTTCGCCGGAAGATGCTCTAATAATTGCATTTGGGGCATGCTGCCCACAATATAAAATTGGAAATCTAACCAGGCGCAGAATTGGACGATTCCTTCGTTCTTTGTTTCACAATACTTTTGATTTGGAGTATAATGTCCGCGGTGTCAGGTGGATGAAAAAACCTTGTTTTTGAAATCAATTAGAAACTAAGAATTTCTTCATTCTAAATGGCACAAAATAGATGAGATTATATATAGTTAAACGTTAGGAAGTATATATGCTGGAAGAATTTTTTCACCCAAAGTCAGTAGCTGTTATTGGTGCCTCAACCTCGCCCGGGAAGCTCGGATACGCTGTTCTGGAAAACCTGGTTGAAGGGGGATATGTAGATGTAGGCACAATCTATCCTATTAACCCCAAAGCCGATGAGATCCTTGGACAAAAAGCCTATCCCTCTGTGCTTGATGTCCCAGGTGATATTGATCTGGCAGCTGTAGTAATACCATATAAATTTGTTCCTGCGGTCCTTGAGGATTGCGGAAAAAAGAAGATCCCTGCTGTTGTTATCATCAGCGCTGGATTCCGTGAAGCTGGTATGGAAGGGCTGGAGCGGGAATTAGAATTGGTAGAAATTGCCGAGAAATATAATATCCGCCTAATTGGACCAAACTGTCTGGGAATCATTGATACCTATACCCCATTAAATGCCTCATTCTCAGCTGGTACTCCTCCCAAGGGACCAATGGCATTCATGTCCCAATCAGGCGCCCTTGGTACTGCGATCCTGGACTGGGCTCAGGCGGGTCGCCTGGGTTTGTCAAAATTCGTTAGCCTCGGA
>CAYORF010000077.1:0-9546 GCA_964406305.1 uncultured Anaerolineales bacterium
TTGTTTCCGAATGCTGATATCGTGATAAAGTCCCAATATACCAATTTTCTCGCCCGCCGCCGTCACGGGTACGCCGACGATTTCAACATCAACCAGGGAGCCGTTTTTTCTTCTCCGCTTGCTGATCTTTCTCACTAAATTACCACCTGAAACAGAATCGGACATCTGGGAGGCTTCGTTGTAGTAATCACCTGAGGATATCATGTCATCAAGGTGTTCACCTATGACTTCATGACAGGTGTATCCAAATAACTCCTCAAACACCGCATTACAAGTAATGATATGGTGATTGGTGTCCAATCGCACCACCGCAAAAGAGGTGCTGCTGATCAATGCCTCCAGGAAATAGTGTTCATTCTGGGCCTGGAGCTCCTGATCGTTTTTTATTTCATTGAGTTGTGTGGAAGCTTCATAAGCACGGGCTGATTGAATTCCGATCAATGCAAAAGAGGCCGATAGAATAATTGGCATGGCATCTATAACCAGCATTAACGGTTGTCCCAAATGAAGGCCACGGAGAGAGGATATTGATATATCCATGTTGTGTTTATTTATTTCGGCCAAGGTGCTAATTACAGGAAAGAACAAACCTAAAAGAAAACCATACACACCATATGTGATAATTTTGTAACCTCTATTGACCACTGGTAAAAACTCCTGACTAAGTCCTGTTTTGTGGCGGATTTGTCAATATCCAATTTTTAATTATATATTCAAATTCCCAAAATAGCTTGGTTCAATAAACCAAGCTAAATTTTTTCAATCTATTTCAATATTTTTCCGTATTTTCAGCTGCTGGTCTGGTGCTTATAGTAGGTACAATAGTATAATCCTCCATCATAAAGGATCAGATCAGGAAGTATGAAAAATCTCAAAGATCGACTCAACTTAAGTATCACTTTTCGAGCCATGAACCATCGAAACTTCCGGCTCTTTTTCTGGGGCCAACTGATCTCTGTGATCGGAGTCTGGATGCAGTCCACTGCCCAACAGTGGTTAGTTTACCGCATCACCGGCTCACAGACCAGTCTGGGGCTGGTAACCTTTATAAGTTTCTTGCCGGTTCTGATCCTATCCCTCTTTATGGGTGTGATCGTGGACCGATTTCCGCGCCGCAAGATCCTGCTTATCACCCAGAGCTGGTATATGCTGGGAGCTTTTGTCCTAGCATGGCTCACCTGGTCCGGACTGGTTCAATACTGGCACATTCTGGTCCTCTCTTTCACACTCGGCCTTGGCAGCGCCCTGGATATGCCCGCCCGGCAAGCTTTTGTAACCGAGATGGTGGATGACGACAAGAACGACCTCCTCAACGCCCTCAGCTTGAACTCTTCCATCTTCAATGTCGCCCGCATCATCGGTCCTGCTATCGGCGGATTGATCGTTGCCACCCTGGGGGAAGCACCCACGTTCGCAATCAATGGTCTATCTTACCTGGCAGTGATCGCCGCTTTACTACTGATGAATCTAAAACCACCCCAATCGTCAGAATCCAGCAAATCCAATCTGGACCAGATGCGGGAGGGTTTTAAGTATCTCGCCGGCGAAAAGGATATTTTAGGATTAGTGGCCATGGTCGCTGTCTTCAGCTTCGTGGGGTTTGGATCACTGACCCTGATACCGGTTTTTGCCAAGGATATCCTGAAGATCGGCGTGACCGGATTCGGGCAGCTGCTCTCATGGCAGGGTGTTGGCGCCCTGATTGGCGGAGCTCTCTTGATCTTCTTCGGCGATCAATTCCACAAAGGCAAACTGCTCTTTTTCAGCCGTGTTTTAATCGGCCCTACCATCCTGGGAATAGCCCTCTCCCGGACTCCCTGGATCAGTTTGGCTTTGATGACTGTGATGGGTTATTCTCTGATCACCCAGTTGGTGATCTCCAACACAATGATCCAGACTATAGTACCTGATAATCTAAGGGGACGAGTGATGAGCACCTATACCTGGGCCTTGGGCGGTTTCTATCCCCTCGGTTCCCTACTAATGGGATTTCTAGGAGACCAAATCGGCGCCCCCACCGCGGCCATGATCTCCGGGGTCGGCTGCATCCTGATCATTGCCCTCAACCAGGTATTCTTCCCGAGAATCCATAAATTGAATTAACAAATTCCAAAGAAAGTAATACAGAGATAAATTAGGTGGAAAGGAACCAATTAAATGAGTAAAGGGCAACTAAAGATCACCTTCCCGATCGGCTACCATTCCTTTCACAAAGATCAAGCTTTTAATTTTCAGTTGAATCGCTGGCATTCTTTAGGGTATGGCCGACTGGAGGATCTGAAAACAGCCGGGGCGCAGATCAATAATCCTGAAAACTGGAAAACAACCATGCTGGCCCAGGCTGAAAAAGCAGTTTCTGAGAACCGCCTCCTAAACGCCGCGTACTATTCTCGGGCAGCTGAATTTTTCCTGGCTCAAAACGATCTAGATAAAATCCCTATCCATCAAAATTTCATCCACTATTTTAATGAGGTCTTTGGGGATGACGGTCATACTCTTGTAGAGACACCTTACGGTTCATCTACTATCCCTACAATAATCAAACCATCTGTCACGGAAGTGGAAAAAGGAACTATCATTTTACACGGCGGATACGATTCTTATAAAGAGGAATTATATCCCTTGGTCCAGCATTTCTCAGAGCTGGGCTACAAGGTGATCACATTTGAATGTCCCTGGATGAAGCTGCCCCAGGATGACGAATATCCAGGGTTAGATATCAGATGGGAAAAGATCATCAAAGCGGTTTTAGACCATCTATCCCTGGATGATGTAACCCTGATAGGTATCTCTATGGGGGGTTGGCTCAGTCTCAGGGCCGCGGCTTTTGAACCCAGGATCAAGCGAGTGATCGCATCAAGCGTGTCCTTTGATGTGAATCAATATGTCAATCCACTTGCCCAAAAGATCGCCAATTTATTCTTTACAAAATTCAGGAAATTCACTAACCAGTCCATGATCAATAAAATGAAAAAGGACATTCGTTACAACTGGTTTGTAAATCACTTAATGTATGTCACAAACCACGATGTGCCGATTAAAGCCTTTGATATCCTTCTGCAGTTCAACGAACACAATTTACAATCAGAGAAAGTAGTCCAGGACGTATTGATCCTAACTGGAAAAGAAGATCATATGATCCCCTTAAAAATGCATGGACTCCAAGTCAAAGCGCTGGTAAATGCAAAATCCGTCACAGATAAAATCTTTGGCCCGGAAGACCAGGCCCAGAATCACTGTCAGGTGGGCAACCTGGGTTTAGCGCTGGATGTGATGGATAATTGGATCGAGCAAAAAACCAACCCAGTTAAAAAATCCAAATAACCGTGAAATGATTTTTATCATCATGAGAGAATTTTTGATCTAAGCCAAATCACCTCATGCTCAATAAAGGGATTTTTCTTAGCCAAGAATAAAGCCGATGCGCCAAGGCACAGTCCATGAAAAAAGAATTATCACTATCAGAAGTCAAAACCCTGATTAAAGATGCCAAATTTTCATTTCGTCATGAGGAATGTGCTACATGCGAGTGTTACCTGGGTTATGTGACCCAACTGAAAATCGATTCGGGGCCTGAAGCTCAACAGTTCCTCAAGGAAAACGAACCCGACAGGGATCAAATCCATTCCTGCCTGGGCTGTGATCCCTGTTCGCCGGGAACACTGTATGCAAATTATCTCCGAAAAAGACCTTCCCGATTAGAATAAAATTACGATCACTATAATTCGGCTTCGGAACTGGAGCATCCATGAATCTCCTCTCTCTTCTCCTCTCTCTTCTGCCTATCATTCTTATTTTGATATTGCTGGTCTGGCGAAGGACAGCGGCCGATATCGCCGGCCTGGCGGGTTGGGTCTGCTCCCTGTTGATCGTCTGGCTATATTTTAAAACCCCCCTTTCCAACACCTTGTTGATCAGCCTCTCCGGCGTGATTGCTTCCCTGCCGATCACAATCATGGTGGCCACATCGCTGCTGCAGATCACGATCATGAAAGAAACTGGCGCAATCGACCGGGTAGTGGCTTTTATCAAGACCATCGCACCAGGCAACCAGGTAGCCCAGATCCTGATCCTCAATATCGGTTTTGGTACGTTGTTAGCTGCCCTGGGCGCCACCCCGGTATCGATTCTGCCCCCGATCATGATCGCATTGGGTTATTCCTCATTTGTAGCGATTGCCTTACCCTCACTGGGCTATGATGCTCTCTGCACTTATGCCTTGCTGGGCATCCCGGTAGTGGTTTTTTCCAATTTTGTGGGGCTTCCAGTCCAGGATGTCGGGGGGTATTTCGCCCGTTTTATGCCGGTGATCAGCACCTGCATCGCCCTGGCAATGCTCTGGTTAGCCGGTGGTTGGAAGTTGCTCTGGAGGGGTTTAATCCCAACCATTCTGTCCGGTATAACTGCAGGTTTTATCGCCATTGGCATGAATGCCTTAGGATTAGTAACCATAACTGGAATTGCAGCGGGGTTAGGCGTGGTAGTTGTGATGTTAGTTTATTTAAAACTAACCGGCCATACAATACAAGGGAGGGACCTGCTTACCGGGTCTGATCTGGCAGCAGAAGAGAAATTCTCTCTGCCAGCCGCCATCTCTCCCTGGATCATTCTCACGGCATTTGCTCTGCTGCTGAATGCACCTTTCCTGCCCTTTTACGAATTCACCTTCAGCCGCTTGAGCATGCCGGTGGAGATCATCCCCGGCTCCCCAGAAAAGATCCGCCTCTTCTGGCAAGCTTACTTCTGGATCCTGGTCAGCACCATCCTGGCTTTTCCTTTCCTTCAAGTTAACAAGTCTATCCTGAAGGAATCTCTCAGTAAATGGCTTAAACGGGCACCGCGGCCCATGTTATCTTCGGCCGTTTTTTTTGCGATTGCATTCTTGATCAATCATTCTGGAAAAAATGCTGACTGGGAATTGATTGAGGCAACCAACAATATGGTTTATGTGATTGCTGACGCAGCCAACTCCGCCTTTGGAAAATTCTATCCAGCTGTGGCCCCCTTCTTAGGATTGATATCAGGATTTATCAGCGGATCTGAAACATCCGCTATTGCCATGTTAACGGGGATTCACCTGACTACCGCTGAGAAAATTGGGGCGTCAGGATTGCTGATTGCCGCTGCAAGTGGGATTGGGGGTGGATTGGCCAGCGTGATCTCTCCCGCCAAACTTCAGAACGCCGCCGCCAGCATTGACAGGATCGGGGAAGAAAGCCAAGTGATCCGGGTTACTGTGGTGATTTCATTGATCATTACAGCGATTGCTGCAGTGATGACGATGTTGTGGGTTTAAAGTAAAAAAAGGGATTTAGTCCTTGCAACAAAAAGGGACTGAGTCCTTGGAAAGGACTCAGTCCCTAATTTATCTCAATTAAGATATATATCTATTTATCACCCTGGCTTTGGATTCTGCCCAGGCCGCTTATTTCTGGAGTCACTGAGGGGGTTCCATAATATTTCACATCCCCTGCGCCGCTGATGGTCACATCTAATTTTTCCATAGCCCACACATCTGCGCCTCCGGCACCGCTGATAGTAACAGAAGCTTCCTGGCTCTCAAGATCAAAAGCTTGATATCGCCCAAAGCCACTTAGCCTGACGATTTGATCCTCAACTGACCCAGCAATCTTCACGTCTCCCGCACCACTTACTAAAACCGATAAATGATCAGCATTCAAATCATCAACCGACACTTGCCCTGCGCCGCTGAGATCAATATCGAGCTGGTCGGTTTTCAGTTTCTCAATTTCAATATCGGCCGCGCCTGAGATTGAGATCGCCTGTAAGTCGATCACGTTGATCCGGAAGATGAATCCATCAGTCGGATCAAGGGCAGTCCGACCACTGCCAGAACTGAATACTACATTATCTTCAAAACCGATCTCCAGGGTATCTCCATTAACTTCGGTTTTGATGTATTCCATCAGGTTATCGTCTGTTTCAACGCTGAGGGATTCCGAACTTCCCTGGGTGAGGATGATCCTTCCAGCCCCTTCCATCAAGATCTTGTCAAAACCGCTGACTTTGCGGTCTTCAACGATAATATCTCCCGACCCCTTGGCCATGCGTGGTTGGAACGGCACCACACAAGCTGCTGTGACAGCAGCAATTACGAGAACAACTAAGAACAGTTTGGTTAATGTACGCATTATTTTCTCTCCATAATGATCTGGCAGGCTACATTTGTAATTATTAAACTGCCATTTGATTTTTCTACTAACAACAATATACGTAAGTTTCTAAAAATCCTCTCAAAAAGCGTTATGATTGGGTGTATGAATGACAAAACGAATATCCCAAAAATTGTCTCAATTATTGCCATTGCCCTGGGAAGTCTGGATCTGATAAGGGGATTCATGCACACTATCCTGATCAGGTACGCGGCCACAAATATTGCTGGGCTTGATTTATCTACCTCTCAGGCTGGAGACTTGCTTCTATTAATGGGTTCCTTTGGTATTTCCAACTTTATCAGCGGATTGGCATTGATTTTAATGGGCTGGAAATCCAGGGAGCTGGCCTGGATAATGCTGGGATTGATCCCCGCTGCCTATCTGGTCGGCGGTCTTGCCATCCGGTTTTACAGTGCAGATTTTGCCATTTCCCAATCAGCCTGGGGTGGCAAAACCATGATGATGGTCTATATGGCTATCTGCATTCTGACTTTCCTTTATGGGTTCTGGAAGAAAAGAATATGACCCAAACATTTGAATATATCAATACCAATGGCATTCGGTTGCATACTGTTTTGGCCGGTCCCCAAGGTGGAGAACCGGTTTTCCTTTTACACGGATTCCCGGAAGCCTGGTTTGGCTGGGAAAAACAGATCAAACCCCTTGTGCAGGCCGGTTTCAGGGTCATCGTGCCCGACCAGCGCGGTTATAATCTGAGCGATAAACCTATAGGTATTGATCAATACAAAATGGCGGTCCTGGTAGACGATATCCTGGGGTTGGCAGATCAGCTGGGTTATGAGCAGTTTTCCTTGGCCGGTCACGATTTTGGCGCCATGGTAAGCTGGAGTCTGGCCCTACGCTCCCCTGAAAGGATCAATCGGATGGCCATCGCCAACGTGCCCCACCCCGCGGTTTTCCGCGGTTATCTAAAAAGTCATCCTGCCCAGATGTTGAAGAGCTGGTATGCCATGTTCTTTCAGCTGCCGGGCCTGCCAGAGCGCTTTGTAAAAGGGGCGAACTGGAAGTTTCTGATCGGGGCTATGCCCAAGTACTGGGAAGAAGATCAATATAACCGCTATCGAGAAGCCTGGGCTCAACCCGGTGCGATCACAGCCATGATCAACTGGTACCGGGCGACTTTTGGTAGTCGGGGGTCTCCCAGAAAATCTAACACTGTTCAGCCCCCAACCTTGATCATCTGGGGTAAAAAGGATCCTCATCTCAGCTACCAGATGGCGCCCCTCAGCCAGGAATTCTGCCTAGATGGCCAGCTGGTCCTGATTGAAGACGCTACCCACTGGGTCCAGCATGACAAAGCCGTGGAAGTTAGCCAATTATTGATCGACCATTTTCAGAAGGAATAAATAATGGCACTAGAACCTTCCAGCATCCAGCGAGATCAAATGCTCGCCAAAGGAAAAACAAAGTTGACCCTGGTCCAATTCCTGGTAATGAAAGATTTAAATGTAGCTCAGGAATATTTAAAGATCACCAACCAAGCGGTCCTGACAGAAGGTGGTACCCGTGATCATCAGCTCTGGATAGATCAACTCTTAACCGGTGATGAAATGCCCTACCAATATCTCACCGTGGACAGCTTCTCATCCAGCCAGGCCCTGCTGCTAGCCCATGAGAATTCCAGAGAGATCCGCCAGGAGTCCCTCAGTGAAATTTACGCTTTGATCGTCCAGCCAAACACAATGGTAAAGAAAGTTACCAAGGGCTTGGGTTTTTTATCTTCAATATTGACAAGATGGCTTGGAACGGCTGAAATTAGGGGGATAGAACCACTCGAGGATATTTCTGACAGGCTTGATCCAGATACTGATCCTATTCCCGAGAAAGTAATGGGGTTCAGCAGCGAAAAGCTTACCGAGCCCTTCTTCATGATGAACTTAAATCAATTTTCACCCTCCCCAAGACGAGGAGAGGGAGGCAGATCAGCCTACAATCAATATTCAGCCCGAATCATGCCCCGCTTGATCAGTGTGGGAGGTTACCCTGATATTTACGCGAAAATTCTCAGCACCTATATTGGTGACAAGAAGAGCGCCATTTCCAACAATTGGCACGATTTTGCTCTGGTCTATTACCCTTCCCGGAACAGTTTCCTGCGTTTGATGACCAACACCCCACGTGGCGCAGCTGAGATCCGCAGGGAAGGGCTCACGAAGGTTGTCTTGATGCCCTGCTCAAAACTCTAAGAGAAGATACCTTCAAAATCGAATTTAACTAGAGTAAAGTCGGAGAATCCAAGCCTGGCTTTAGCTGGATTTTTCGTACTCTGGGATAAACAAATTTTAGCGCTGTTGCCACATCAAACTCAATTGATTATATGTAAATATCCCCCTTGCTTTTGCTTGGCTGGCCAGGTAAATCTAGGGCGGACAAAAACACAGGTAAGTAGTATCGTTGATCTTCTTGTACTCCCCTCCCAGGGTTTTGCATTCACGGGGACCGAGACTGGCATGACAGCCGACCGGCGGTTGTTCTTGTCCACCCTCGGCCTGCTGAATATCGGGCAGTACGACAGCTTGGGCAAAGAGCGGATTCTCACAATTCTCCATTTTAAGTTGGAAGAACTGCTCTGTTCCGAGCATCTCAGGTTTTAAAGTGAACATACAGTAGAACCGATCAGGAAATCCCTGAAAGTCGCATTTATAGGCCGGGATACCATCCACCCAGGCTATGTAAGGCCAAAGGGGGTCTCCGTTGTCCCCTTCGCTGGCTCCGCCCAGAACCCCATCTTCCATCTTTATGTAGAACGGAATGTTATATGTACCGTCGATAATATTCAGCATCATCAGGGAGATCTCTATTTCATCAAAGAGGGCACAGCGCTCCGATTCTTCAGAAGAAGGAGGGGGTGGGGGTGGGGGGATTTCCTCAGCGGCTGCTTCAGTAGGAGCGGCCGGGGCCAAAACTTCCGGGGTGGGAGTCAAATTTCCACTGCCTGGGAAATTTGGCAGGATCTTGGGTGTATTAAAGATCAAACTATATACGATCCATACCATAGCCCCCAAAACAGCCGCACCGCCGCCATATCCAAATATTCCTTTGATCAAACCCGGTTTTTTGGCAGCTGGTCCTTGTGGAGGAGTTCCGGTCTT
Source organism: uncultured Anaerolineales bacterium (assembly GCA_964406305.1). Classification (GTDB taxonomy): domain Bacteria; phylum Chloroflexota; class Anaerolineae; order Anaerolineales; family UBA11858; genus B10-G9. The sequence continues at coordinate 9,290 of CAYORF010000077.1, forward strand.
ATTAAGAATACGTTCGGCAAGCGCTTTGGGTGGAATAACAGGGATGAAAGCGCCCAAGGCGACTGATTGCGAGATTAACATCTGTCTGCGTTCCCGGCATTCCGGACACACCTTGAGGTGTTCTCTGACAAACTGCTCTCGATCCAGCAACTCTTCATTATCATGAAGGGCTCCCAGCAAAGGAGTCACTTCCTTGCATTCTCCTTCCGGATCTTCCAAGAGAAGTTGAATACCAAAACTTTCCTGGAATGCTGCTC
>CAYORF010000077.1:9646-12774 GCA_964406305.1 uncultured Anaerolineales bacterium
CGGAAGTTCCAGGGTGGTCCTAATCTATCCAAGTTGGCATGAGCCCGGATAAAGGCTTCCTGGGTTAAGTCTTCCGCCAAGGCAGGGTCACGCGAAAGCATTAAGGCAAAGTTGTACACGGATTGAAAATAGCGATTGAATAATGTAGTGAACGCTTTCCGATTGCCATTAACTGCTTTTTGAACTAACTGCAGATCTGGATTGCTTGGTTGAGCCATAATGTTCCTTACTCTACTAACGAAAACTAAGGCATATTTGTTACGACTGAATTGATCTTACTATTATAGGAAATGAAATATTGAATTTAGGTCCTTCTCCCAAAGCAAAAATGACCCACGCTGTGCGCTCATTTTTTCAACAATCTCAGTGTAACATAATTCAATCGTCGGAATTTACTCAATAATCCCTCCGAATCAAGAAAAATTCGAAGATTAATTGATCGTTGTATTTCCCGGTCCTGCCAATTTATCCTGGGTTCCAAATCCTTAGATTCCGATAGGCCCCTTGTTCTTCTACGTAATTAGTATTAAATTAAACCCTACTTATGTAGGGTTGACATATAGTATTGATATGTTATACTTCACTCTTAATGAAGTATACAAGCCTTTAGACAATGAGGTGCAAAATGTTTTTTGAGAGAAAGACTAAATCACAAAATATCTTGAAATCGATCTGGTTTCCTATCCTATCACTGGGAATATTCTTCAGTGCCTTTGGTCTGTTTGGGCAAGGACCTGCATTTTACACATTAGGAGGTATCTATTTCCTTGCTTCGATATTACCTATTGTAACTTTCCTGAAAACCCGAAACAACGGTTACCTGGCAGTAGCCTTATTCATGATTTTTGCCGGGCTGGTTTGTATCAGTGTACCACCAGCCATTCAAGACAAAAACAATGTTGGCCTGATTCCCATTTTCATCGTTATTATGTACGGGCTAATGATGGTTGTTGTCTATCAAGCGTTTAATAGAAGACTGCGTTGGCGAGGAGAAGAAATCTTTGAGTTGGCAGCTTTACCAGTAGAAGATATTGGTAACAGCTTCACCGCCCGTCCTCGTCCGGCTGGTCAAGTATCAATCAGCAAGACTGAAATGATCCGTTTTGTGGATTTTGTTACTCGCAAATTGATCGCGTTCGCCTTCAGAGAAGAAAACCGGGTGGTTTTTGTGCTGACCTTACCTGGTAATGACCTCCCCTACCTGCTTGGAATTAAAAAGGATTACTTGGAAGATACCTGGGTTGCGATTGATTATGATGGCAACATCACGGTCAACATCACCGAAGAAGATTACTTATTATTCAAGACAGACCTTGATTTTGACCAAATCTGTCAATCCCTGGGGAATGTTTTTGGAGAATTCCTGCAGCTGTCCAAGGACGGTAAGGATTCCCAGATCATTGACCGCATGAACGCACTGCGATTAAGTCCTTTCAATTAATGAGGAAGCCAAGATGAATTTTGAAACTGCTGCCCTGTACGGGGCGATCATTTCCAAAGATTATGCTGAAGATTTTTTCAAACTGCTTGTAAACTATCAGGATATATCGGCTTCGGAGGCTGCTTCCAGGCTCAGCTTACATATCCGGACCGCACAGGACTTCCTGGAAAATCTGACAGAGTTGGAAGTCGTCAAGAAAACCAAGGTGTTTGAAAAGAAAAGACCCTATTTCCGGTATACCTTGGTCCAAACCAATCTTAAATTAGATCTGGATCTTTCTATCTTTGAAAAGGAAAATCCGGGCGAAGGGTTGTCTCGGCTGATCCGAGAAAAGAAAGAAAATGGAGCCAACTTTGCCATTGCTCGCACGGGAGATTGTTTTAGCACAGTTGCCGTCTGGGAAGGTGAAGGCCGGGAGCGCCAGGAACACAAGATCAGCCTGACGACTCCCCAGGGAAAATTCCTGTTCCACCTCCCATTCCCCCAGGCCCGGCCGGTGACAATCTCGGACATCATGGAGAAAGCCGTGGTTGAGGAAGATTATTCAAAGGAAATCCAGGACATTGTGGATGAACTGATCAAGTTGGATGTGATTGAGGTTCTATGATATTCAAAAGTGGATAGGAAAAAGCTCCCAGATTGGGAGCTTTTTTTATTATTTCGCTAAATATTCTTCGGCCTTCTACTCAATCACTTTGATCTCGACATAAAATGGATCTCCTTCTGGCCCCATGCCGAAGGTATTTCCATACTGATCCTTTAACCCCCAATAACCTCTGATCACCCCGGTAACTTTTGGTGCTCTTAATGTAACTGAAATGTCAATGGATTGGCCTGGTTCAACCTGTACAGGGAATACGTTTACCCTATCCGGGCCGAACATTTGCCTTCCGGATACAAAGTACAAAGAGTATCTGGTCGTCCAGGTACAAGTACCTGCATTTAACAACCGCCAAGTTTTAACAAAATTATGGTCAGCATAAATCTCGGTTTTATCGGGAATAGTTACATCAGCCATGAACAGGGCCTCATTGCAGCCTTCCTCGATGACCTCACCTGGTTTTGGCGTTTCTGTAGGAAAAGAAGTAACCGTGAGAGTTGGCAATGAAGGTGTTTCAGTGTAATTAGGTGTAGCTGTTGGTTTCACTGTGTTCGTAGGTACAGGAGTATCTGTCATAGAGGTAGCTATCGCGGTCTGAGTCTTGACCAGGGCGGCAGCCTGTGTGCGAGTTCCTACTATCTTGACTAAAACTATGATCACCAGCACACCCAAAGAAACGACAAGCAAAATAATGGGCAAGATTTGAATACGTTTCATAATCAGAAATATCTCCGTACAATAATTACAATTTCAATAATAATACCGCATTCGTAGGCATTGTAAACACAAAAAACGGAAAGCTTATAACACTTCCAGCATAACTAAGAATAGTTCCCCAATATTTTAATCTTTTTCTAATAACGGTCGGTCTTTACGCATTTCAAAAGCATCATTCTCAACCACCATATAGGGATGGATCAACGGCAGGTGTTTATCAATACCCATCTTGAGCGTGGTGCTAGGGAATCCCATCTTCAGTGGGGCCGCCCAGAGTGTAAAATCTGAATTGATCACGGCTCGTCCCATTTCCCTGGAGGCCTCATCCACGTCGCAAAGACCCGGAGTTTTGGTCCAGCAGTCAAAACA
>CAYORF010000078.1:0-12766 GCA_964406305.1 uncultured Anaerolineales bacterium
GATTGCTTCGCAGTGCCCGATCAACAAACTGGTCAATAGCCTGGCAATCCCACCAACCGTCCATATAGGACTCACCCAATCCGAGCTCCACCTCACGCAGAATACGATTATAAAAACGGTTATCATGAACCTGGATATCCCAGGGATCTGTTCCGTTTACTTCGATATCTGCTTTTTCAAATAACTGCTTGATTATCATTTCCGATTGAGTTGTCATGGTATTCCTCCTGAAGCAACAGATCCTCTTTTTATGATAACCGAAAATCCCCTTCAATCGTTATTCGCGGATCGAATATAATTCCCCCAGATTGGAAAACATTTTATTCGGCAAGTTTTTCAATGACTCCCGGACCAACGACTGACCAATCCACACAAGGACGCTGAAATCCTTCAGGTTGAAATAATGGGCAGCCGAAAGCAGCATCATCAATATATAGTTGACCGTAAGCTTTAGGACTTTTGGTCCAGTGAACCTGGGTAGGGTTTTTGTTAATTCCGTACAATTTGATCCCATTTTCTTGCAGGTAGTTCACTGCCCGGGTCAAGGTGTCTTCATGTTTTCCGCCATCTGAACGCATCGTAAAAAGGATCAACTTTGCGCCAGCTTCCTGGAATTTTGCCATCCACTCCAGCGCACCCGGAGCTGGTGGACCAATTTCCGGGAAACGGTGGTCAACGATCGTGCCATCAAAATCGATACAGATATACATACGAGATCCTTTTCAATAGATAATTAAAAGTTTCAGGATTGAGTATACCAATAAATAATCTACGAAAAAGTTGTTGCAAAAACACTAGTGGGATAAAAAAATCCCATCCGTTGTCTCTTTTGGACAGGATTTTCTATATAAGTCTATAACGGGAGGATCTACATTTTATCCAGCAATCCGATCATTTCATCCGGATCAGTTGTTGGAGCACTGCATTGGAAGTCCTGGCATACATAAGCCGTAGCTTTTCCATTGAGGGCCTCCTGATATTTCAAAGCAGGAATCAATTCTAATAAGTCTTTGTCTTCTTCAGGGCGTAAAAGCAGGACCTTATTTGGAGAATAGTGCCGCCTAAGACGATCTAACATTTTCCGAGTATCATCAGCTTCAGGATCTCCACTGATAACGACCTCATAGGACGGCCCATAAGCAAACAATAAGGCACTGAGGAATTGGGTATGTCCCTGGGGAGCCATATTGATCTGTTCAGCAAAGGAAATTCCGATCTGATGGGCTTTTTCCTCGTAATCCAGATTTGATGTTAACCTGCCCAGTCGGATCAGATTCATGGCGGCAACAGAATTCCCGGAAGGAATCGCCCCGTCATAGATTTCCTTATTACGATGGATCAGATCGGTCTGATCTGCATCGGTGAAGAACAGTCCTCCTGATTCCTGATCCCAGAAGGTTTCAACCATGACCAGGTTAAGTTCAAGCGCTCTTTTTAGGTATTCAGTATCAAAATCCGCCTGGTGTATTTCTAGCATTCCCCAAACTAAAAATGCATAATCGTCCAAGTGGGCTGGCAACCCTGCTTCACTATCCCGGAAGCGTTTCATAAGCGACCCATTCTCATCCCGAAGAGTTTTCCAGATAAAATCTGCAGCCTGTTTTGCGGCTGATATATAAGAGGGGTCATCCAAAACTCGCCCCGCAACGGCCAGGGCTGCAATCATCAACCCATTCCAATCGGTCAGTATCTTGTCATCCTTCAGGGGATGAATCCGTTTTTCACGCACATCAAATAATAGCTGTCGAGATTTCTCCCATAGCTTTACTATTTCAGTTTCCGACATCCCCTTATTCTTCGCAATCTCGCTCAAAGATTCTTTGAGGTAAAGCAAGTTGCGTCCAGTGGCAAGTTTAGTGGCTTCATCTTCAAAGTTGCCCTCTTCAGTCATATTAAAGAGAGAAATAAAGAGATCTGCGCCATCTTTTCCCAGATAATCCCTGAACTCATTTGTTGTCCAGAGATAAAACAACCCTTCTTCCCCTTCTATATCAGCATCCTCGGCGGAATAGAAACCACCTTCCGGGGAGGTCATATCACGCAATACATAGGTGAGGATCTCCCGCATGACCAGGGCATATTGCTCTTTTCCTGTAGCCTGAAATGCTTCTGCATAAGCCAGGACCAGCATGGCCTGGTCATATAACATCTTTTCAAAATGGGGCAACCTCCAGGCAGCATCCGTTGAGTAGCGGTGGTAACCATAACCGATCTGGTCGAAAATTCCACCCAGGCGCATTTTTTGAAGCGTTTTCTCCACAATTTCCAACGCCCCCGGTTCTTTGCTTTGATGCCAGTATCGGAGTAAAAAGATCAGATTATGAGGAGATGGGAATTTCGGCGCCGGTTTAAACCCCCCCTCGAGTGTATCAAAGCGGGCGCTCAACTGCTGATATGCAGTCTGAGTAACTGATTGATCCAATTGACCACTTTGAGATTGATTAGAATTCTGTAAATGATCGGTTATCTTCTCAGCGCTTTGAAGTAGTTCATCTCGTTTATCTGTCCACAAGGAAGCTACGCGTGGGATCAATTCCACCATCCCTACCCTACCGTAACGGCTCTCCTTGGGAAAATAAGTACCAGCAAAAAATGGTTTTTTATCCTGTGTCAGAAGGACAGTTAATGGCCAACCCCCGGCTCCGGTCACGGCCTGGCATACGGCCATATATATCTGATCAATATCCGGCCGCTCCTCACGATCCACTTTGATAGGAATAAAATTATCGTTGATCAGGCTCGCCACTTCCGGGTCTTCAAAGGATTCCTTTTCCATCACATGACACCAATGGCAAGTCGCATAACCAATAGACAGAAATATTGGTTTGTCCTGCTCTTTCGCTTCCAGGAAGGCTTCATCTCCCCAGGGATACCAGTTAACAGGATTAGCCGCATGCTGCAGCAAATAAGGGGACTTCTCGAAAACAAGCCTGTTATAGTCCGGACCACCGTCTGGTGGTAATTTTAAAATGTCTTCTTTTTCAGGAATATTCATAATTAATGATCAGGGGATATAAAACAACGCACAGTGTCAGGCAATATCTTTTTTTGATGGGCTTTCTAATCCATGGGCTTCCAGCAGTTCATCATCCTGAAGCTGGTCTCGGGAATATCCATCTGCCACAATTTTCCCCTCATCCATTATCACCATCCGTGGAAAGAGGTCTTCCACCATGCGCAGATCATGGGTTGATACTAACATGGTGATTGGCAATTCTTTCAGAAAATTGATCAGTGACCTTCTGGATCGGGGGTCCAATCCAGCTGAAGGTTCATCCAGAACCAGGATATGGGGCTGCATAGCCAAAACTGTCGCAATGGCAATTCGCTTCTTCTGACCCATACTCAAGTGATGGGAAAGGCGATCGCCAAAATTGTTCATATGCACATCCGCCAGAGCTTTCTCCACTCGCTGGTAAACTTCTTCCTCCGGAAGGCCCATATGCAAAGGGCCAAAAGCCACATCATCAAAAACAGTCGGGGAAAAGAGCTGGTCATCAGGATTTTGAAAAACCAAACCAACTAGAGCCCGGATTGTGGGCAGGTTATCCTTATTTACTTCCAACCCGGCAATGGATACTGGACTGTTCTCACCCAGAATGCCATTCAAATGCAGCATTAATGTTGATTTGCCAGCTCCATTGGGGCCGACCAAGGCAACCTTCTCACCTTCACAGACGGATAGATCAATACCCCTTAGAGCTTGATGTCCATCAGGATATGAAAAATGAAGATCCTTGATCTGGAGAATATCCCCATCACATTCCGGGATCTGAAGTTCAAATAAAGATTGATGTTTTACTGGCATCAGCGGACCCACCCTACGAATTGAATGATCACTAATAAAAATATTGATATAAAAAGAATTAACCAGTCACGGCGGTTCATGTGATGAGGATTCAGGGTCCGAATATGACCGGTATAGCCCCGGGAAATCATTGCCTGATAAATCCGGTCTGACCTTTCATAACTGCGCAGAAACAACTGCCCTACCATGCTGCCGGTAGTCTTAATCCGCCAGGGGAGGGAGCCACCACCTTTCACTCCCGGCAGACCAGCGCTGCGAGCTTCTCTTGCCCTGAGAATTCGAAATACTTCATTAGTAAGTACAAAAAGATACCGGAATAGAAACGCAATGATGGTCGTCAATGTGCGGGGCAGGCGCAGATGTTCCAGGGCATGGAGCAAATCCGAGAATTGGGTTGTTGCAACCAGCAAGATGGCCACTTGCACTGATAACCATGAGCGCACCATAATGCTGAAAAAGCGGATCAGGCCCAGATCCGTTGGATAAAGGGTGATAAACCCCAGATCCCAGACCGCCAGCGGTGATCCATAAGGAGAAAATATTGCACTGACCGCTACCAACGCAAATGGAAGGGCCACAACCGATCGTTTTAATGTAAACCCCAGACCAAGGCCTGCTTGATCATTTGCAATTAATAAAAACAACCAGGCTAGGGCGAATGCAGGCCAGCTACCATCAGGCAGGAGAGCATTGGACAGAATAAATAAAACCGTGATCAATACCTTAATACGGGGGTCAAGGTCATGAACCTTGCTTTGTGTGAAATGGTATTGATCAAAAACGTCCACATGCATAAGTTTGAATCCTAAGAATTACGACTATCATCCACTTTTTTGACGGCGAAGATTACGTCCCAGTAATACTACTAGGCCGATCAATACGACAGCCCCAACAGCACCAGCAAGAATAGTTGAAATCGCAGTATCACCTAAAAATGGAATCGAGTAATCTGGTAAAAGTTGGTAGGGCGCATCCAATCCGCTTCCCAGGAAACCCAGGTCCGAAGCTACCTTTTCCAAACCATCAGGATTACCTGAAGCCAGGGGAGAGATCAAAACAGCTAGCAGGGAAATGAGAACGCCGGAGACTATCCAGCCTCTGCCCCCCTCCTTGGCGGGGTTATTCACATCCAAAATATCCGGCCGGGTTTGCTCGATATAAGCTAAAGCTGCCACGGTGATCAGCGCTTCGCCTAATCCGATTAATGCATGTACACCCAACATCGTTGGCAGGACAATTTCCAGCCGGGTTGTGCCGCTTAACCAAAGCTGCAGAGAAGCGGTCAAGGCAGCTGCCATAGTTGCGATCCAGGCCCCTCCCCCTGCTACGGCCAATCGAATCCCTCTTTTTTGATGGATGACCAGGCGGTATAAACCATAGCCGATCACCGCAGTCAGGATTCCCATATTAAAGATATTGGCTCCCATGACCAGTAATCCACCATCCTGGAATAACAAGGCCTGGATGCCGACTACAGCAGTCATCACCAAGATCCCTGCCCAAGGTCCGAGCACAATGGCCGCCAGGGTTCCACCCAGGAAATGGCCAGATGTTCCACCAGCGATAGGAAAATTCAACATCTGGGCCGCAAAGATGAATGCTGCCATCACTCCCATAATTGGGACTTGTTTTTCACCCAGGCTGCGATTGGTTTTTGAAACCGCTAAACCAACCATAATAATAGTGATCAACCAGAAGATCAATGAAACCACAATAGTCAGGAAACCATCAGGTATGTGAAGTGGTGCAGGTGAATAATTCATGGAATTCTCCTCTAAGTATAGAGTTGGCAGGAATGCCCTTTCTTACATGCTTTAACTTTTATCTTGGCAGTCAGAACAAACGCCAAAGATCGAAAAATGGTCCAGATCGGATTGGAACTTATATTTACGCTGCAAATCTTTACCTAATGAATTCAGAATTTCAATATCAGCGTCTATCACTTTATTGCATTTTCGACATACCAGGTGAATATGAGGGCCGTGCTGGAAGGTGGCATAAACAATCTTCCCTTCACTGAGATCATTACGGCAGGCAAATCCTTCCTGCCAGAGCAGATCCAGGGTTCGGTAAACAGTGGCAATATTTATAGCCGTGGTGTGAACCCGCAGCTGTTCCGCCACTTCTTCGGCAGTGATATGGCGCGGTCTGTGGGTAACCGTCTGTATGATCATCTCCCGCTGGGGAGTAATGCGGTACCCTCTTTGTCGTAAAGCTTCCAAAATAGTGTGGCAGTGTGTCATAGTCTCCTATTGCGAATACTTGCAATAAAGAATATTATAATCAATAACCCTTAACTGTCAAATATGGATTGGAATAGATAACCTGAAATCAAAGGTGTAGATGGATCTGAAAGAAATCCCTGATCAAATCAACGACATTGAGTTTATCAACTTAAACGAATGATTTGGTCTTTCTGAAAGATCGGACCTACCTGTAATTTAAGCAGAGGGTTATCATAAAGCTCTGGGGGAACGCCAATATCCGCCAGGTAGAGCTCACCCACATTTTCAGCGTCGGGTTGTCTAAGTCCAGTCTTGGGCAAGGCCAAGGTCATGGTTGCGGCTGCGTGAATTGCCGGCGAATGTATTTCTCCTGTTCCTGCATCCAGTCCTGACGGAACATCCAGTGATAGAACAGGGTTTTCAAGGCTATTGGCCCAGTTGATCATTTCCGCAGCATCGCCCCGGGGAGCTCCCTGCAGGCTGTAGCCGATGATCCCATCGATTATCAAATCTGGAGAAGTATCCTTAGTCAGATCGATAACTGTCAGAAGTTCAACATCCATAGTTTGCAGGATCTTGGCCTGTTCCTGGATCACTCCAGATAATTCACTTACAGGTTTTGTCAAAAAAACATCAACCTTGACCCCCCAATTGTGCAGATTTCGGGCAGAGACCATCGCTCCTCCCCTATTTCCGCCGCTACCAGCCAGAACGATCACTTTTTTGTTTACAGGATCCCCATCGAGAAATCGTTTTCGTGCCAGGACTGCTAGCTGGCGCCCGGCATTTTCCATCATTTGAACCAACTTTATGCCAAACACATCAACCATTAACCGGTCCACTTCAATCATCTGTTGGGTCGTCAAATAGGGAATTTTCAAAAGGTCCACCAATACGAGGCACCTCGTTTGAGCTCAGGGATCATCTATCCTTCTTCGGAAAATCAAAATCCGCGGTGGTTGCGATCTCATCTCCGATCTCAGACCAACTGATCACATCAAACTGGAGCATAGCTACTCCGCATGTAGGCAGATTGTCCAAATCCAGATCAGAGAGGTAGTTCACCAGATAGGTCATACCTGGATTGTGTCCAAATAACATCAATCCATCCAGGTAATCATCCTGCTCATTGATAAGATCGATCATATCTTCTTCTGTCGCATGATAGAGGGCATCCTCGATTTGGATCTCATCCCAGGGCAAACCCATTTCATGGATGATAAGTTCCGCGGTGGTTAAAGCTCGGGTCGCTGAACTGGAAATGACCCTATCTACTGGCGGACCCCATTCAGCGAGGCGGGCGCCCATTATCGGAGCATCTTTAAGCCCCCGTTTTGAGAGCGGACGCTGATGATCGGACAATCCAGCATTATCCCAGCTGGATTTGGCGTGTCGGACGATCACTAATGTTTTCATAATGATATTGATACATTATTTTGTGTCATTTCGCAATAGATAAATAAACTGCCAAGGAAAAAAGCAGCAGTCAATCCAGATAATACTTGGCAGAAGCTTGAAATGTCAAACGATTGAGAACATCCTCAATCTCCCGGTTCGTTGGTTCCAAATCTTTTTGATCTTCCGGGATTATTATCAATGATCCAAGCTGGATATGGACCTTACTGAAAGGGAGCGGCAGCGTGTAGCGGTCCCAGCGGTTAACATGGTATGCGTTGCGGCAATAACAGCCTAGGGGCAAGATAGCAGCGCCTGTCTTCCGAGCAATAAAAGACAATCCGGGTTTAACTTTATATGCTGGCCCTTCCGGCCCATCAGGGTGAATTAAAAATCTTTTACCTGCGGTCATCTTTTTCACCAAGCTGACTAATTTCCTACCCAATCCAAATGAAGAATCCCCAGACAGATTCACTTGTATTGGCTCACCCCCCAGATGATTGGCAAAAATAGCCAGAACATCACCCCGATAGTCATCCGGCATAATAACTGCGAATTTTGAGATATCCAACACTTTGTTTATAAACCCAGCCACCATCATTGTCATACCGTGCCAGCTCGTAATTATTAGAGGAACATCAAGTTCCTGATATGCCTTAATCTGATCAAGGCCATGGAACGTAAACCGACAGGTCCTGTATACCAGAACCGAAAAAAGATACAAGATGGTCCCACTGATCCTGTTTAACATAATTTCATCCTTGAAAGGATCCTATTATTTGGAATCCTTATTCCAACGTACACGAATGAGGTGCCGAATAATGGAGGCTGTCAATATACACAGCCAGAAGGTCCACACGGCATTAAAAACAGAAAATATCAATGTCACGATCACAATTATGATCGAATACAAAATATATAGAACCCAGTGAGGCACAAACCAGGACAAGGCAGGAAATTTGATCCTGCTTGCCATTAAGAAACACAGGAGAAGGATCTGTCCAATGATGAGAGCCAATGGATAATCATCTCCGGTTTGAGTCAGGTCAGATAGAATCATAAAAGTCAAAATCAATCCAGAGAGAGAGATAGTCAGACCAATTGAACTGCCCGTGGAACTTTCTTTTGGTAGCTGAAGATTGAATCTAGCTAGTCGAAATGCGCCTGACCAAATTAAAAGCAGAAAAAAGGGAAGGAGCCAATAACTGAACCGATCCTGAAGATGGAGATGTTGGGAGATCAGTACGATCGGGGCTACGCCAAAACAAACCATATCCGTCAGGGAATCTAGCTCCAGCCCAAAAGTCGATTCCAGGTTGAGTTTACGGGCGGAAAAACCATCCAGGTTGTCAAGTATCGAAGAGCCTATGATAAATAGGCCAGCCAGAAAAATAAGCTCCCGGATAGACAAGACAATCGAGACCAGTCCAAATCCCAGGGATAGGAAAGTTATATAATTCGGAAGATATTTGCGAAGATCATTAATCATAAGAAAATTAATCTTTGTTGATTTCGGCCAGTTCAGTAATTCCAGCTTGAACCTTATCACCGATCGAACAAAGTATCCGGGTATTGGGAGGAAGATATAACTCAACTCTCGATCCAAACTTGATCAATCCATAGCGCTGCCCAGACTGGATCTTGTCTCCGGTTTTGGCATAGTTATAACATTTGCGAGCCAGGATACCAGAAATCTGTTTCACCATTATTTTCCCGTAAGTAGTATCCAGTCCCATAATGATCTGAGCATTTTCAAAAGAAGCTTCCGGGGCATAAGCTGGGTGATTCTTTCCAGCCTGATGAGTAACAAAATCAACCTTCCCCATCATTGGCGCTCGTTGGACATGGACATCAAAAATGGATAGAAATATCCCAATCCGAATAAATTCCTGTTTGAGGTAATCAACCTCCTGGACCGTTTCTATATCGCTTACAACCCCATCTCCCGGGCTGTAAAAAGAGTTCCTAGAAAGGCTCATCACCCGGTCGGGATCTCGGAAAAAATAAAATAAAATACACCAGAGCGGAAAAACAATCCCAAAGAATATCCCAGACAACCATCCCGGCCATAATAATAAAGCTGTGAATGCCATAACCAACAGGACAGAGGACCCCAACAAGGATCCTTCTTTGTTTTTGTTAAACGACCAGCCTGCTACTCTCGGATCGGACATCATATTTTTTCTCCAATAACTATTGATTTAAGGGTAACAGAGAATTACCCATAATTATTAATCAATCGGTCTCTGCCGGCAAGAGGTCAATTATGATCACTTCGGGATGGCACAAAAATCGCAATCGGGGAGCATGCCCTCGTTCCAAACCGATCCCACGAGAAACCACTAGAAACTGTCCAGGGTGGATTTCCGTTAAACCAGATGCCCAGCCTCTGGGAACAGCCGATAACGTCAAAATCGGACCAATTCCCGGCAGCTGGACCTGACCACCATGAGTATGACCAGCCAGCAATAGGTCACCTTCTATTTTCCCCAGGCTGTAATTGGGAGAATGCCCCAGGATAATATGGTATTTTTCGCTTCCGGGGATCTCAAGGGCTGGATTTTCTGAGTCCATCCAATCTACTCCCGTTATAGTTAAAGGGCCCAGGTCAAACGTTTGTGTCTCTTCCACTAATATAACCTCAAGGCCCTGGAAAATACCTACCCATCCATTCCTTTCCACATTTCCCCTGACCGCTACAGATCCCAACGGAGGTGACAGATCTGCCTCGGTAAAGAGTCGATTCAAGACGATGACAGATTCCTTGTATTGATCAGGATCCATAATTTGCAGATAATCCCCAGCCAGTAGGATCAAATCCGGATCTTCAGCTTTTACCAGATCCAAGACACGCTCTTCATATGAACCGGGCGAATCAGTTTGGATATCTGCCAGCAGGGCTACAGTGACGGGTTCAGTGATCTTTCCCGAAAACAGAGTGATCCTGGATACTTCCAGGCTTTGCGGCTCAATTAGGAACGCATCAACAGAAATGACCAGGATCAGGGCAACAATACCGATCAGGAAATTCGTATACAACTTATTCTGGTGGCGGAGAATGGTAATATTTCCAATTAAATAAACTGGGAAATGGAGGAATATCCCCCAGGCCATAAGCTGGATCCGACCAAAACCATCCATGGGAAAGAGGATCCCTCCCAAAAGAAGAAAACTTAGCTCCACAATGGTTAGCAGAACCGATCTCTCTACTACCCGTTCGTCTTGGTGACGATAGAGAAAATATAAGTTCACCACTGTAAATAATACGGCAGAGAGATTATATATGATCAGCGGCAGGGTCATACCCTCTCCGGATCCTCGCTATTGGGTTTAACTTTGAAGAGTTTAAAAAAGACTTGTACAAGAGGCCCAATTAATAGCGCAAATGCCAGGGTGCCGACACCAACAGGACCTTTTAGTATCCAACCCAGAATCACTACCAGAACCTCAATCACACCTCTTGATAGCTGAACACTTTGCCCAGTGGTTCGTGAGACAGCCAACATCAGACTGTCCCTGGGACCAGCGCCACCATCGACGCTGATATAGACAGCAGTGGCTATACCAGAGAGGATTACGGCAATCAGCATACCCGGGATCTGCACCCACAGATTTCCTTCCAGGGATGGGAGGAGAAACAAGAACAGATCTGTCCAGGGACCAATAAATAAAATATTTCCCAGTGTAGCCCAGCCAATCTTTTCTTTCAGTATTACAGAACCAAACAGAACCACAACTCCAGTTGCGATGAGCATCAATCCGGGAGTTGTGCCAAAAATATCAGCCAGGGCAACCGCCAAAACTGCCCAGGGGCCTGTGCCCAGTCCCGCTTGAATGATCAAGGCTATCGACAGTCCATAAATAGCGTATCCAAGCTGGGCAATCAGAAAATCGCGGGGAAATTTTTTCCAGTGTATGGGTTTTAACATGTGGAGGAGTGTACCATAATCCATCCTCCATTATCATCCAACGACTGAAGTCATGGGCTGAAGTTAAAAACCGCCCTGCGGCGGTTTCGATCACATAATGAAAACTCCTCCTAATATACGCTACCAGTCCCACAAAGATGGGACTTTCGACTCGCAGCTGCGATTTTAATCTCTGTAGCGTAGGTATTGTATCGTTCACAAGAAGGACTATTCAACCGGGTATTGGAAACAGCTCTGAAGGGATCGGGCATTGGCTTCTGATATCAACCGATGGGTCTGTTTAAGACATTTCTTCTTAGTCCGGGAAAAACGTTTCTCTATCACACCCAACAACAGACCCAGCGCCAGCAAGGTGTCCACAGGTGCTCCGTTTTCAAATAACTCTGCAGCCAGCGTTTTTAGATTGAGAATTTGAATTTCAGTATCTTGGAAAACTCCAAATGTGTCCTGCACGTTCTTTAAATTGTTACGGATTTTTCCAAACTCTTCCTGATCCATCGCCGGGCGGAAAAACTCCATCAAATAACGTTGTTTTTTACCAGGATCCGATAATCATGATAATCCTCTGCCGGTGTGGTTTTAGTCAAATTCTGACCGTCTTTCTGGAGTTGGCGGTAACGCTTCACAATCCGAAGGCAGCCATACTCTTTGGCATCTTCTAAAGATAGCGATGTTCTACCGGTGATCCCCCTTTCTAACAGGTCAGACCAGGATTCTAATATCCCCATCACTTTGTCAGATTTTAAAATCCCTGAAAGCTCTTCCTGAGCGATCGTTCGTTTCTTTTCAAGCAGAACCTGAAGAGGTTTTAAATGGGGCCGCCAGAATTTCGAGATATCTTTTTTTAAGGCCTGATAATAAGCCAAAACCACATCCAGGTCCCTTACATCGCCAGTTACATTATGAATCCAGCGAAAATCCTTCCGGTATCTTTGGTAGATATCTTCTGGAAGCAGTTTCTTGAATTCGATTAGAGCTGCCCGAGTCCGACGATTGGCCACCCGCAGATCATGCAGATGGATGGGATCCTTCCCCTCAATACAACCGTCTAGATGCAGCTGCATGACCTGCAATTGTGTTTGAAATACTCCCCGGGCAATCTCTGATAAGTTCATCAATAACGATCTCGCTGGAAATTAACCTACAACCTTGAGGTTTTTGAAAAGAGCTGCTTTGGGTCCCAGATAGTAACCATAAAATCCAGTTTCTTTGGACCAACGCATATCAGCCAGGGCGTCCAACAAGTTGCCTACCAGCATTCCTCCCTTAAAGGGTTTCTTTTTCCCATTTTCAACTATATATCCAAGCCGAATTTCACATGCAAAATCACCTGTGACTGGACTGGGTGTGAACCAGGAGTACTCTGCGATCTCGATATATGATCCAGTTTCAAGTTCTGTCTGGGGAAT
>CAYORF010000079.1:0-12644 GCA_964406305.1 uncultured Anaerolineales bacterium
ATAATTAGCTTCGAGAGGTTTTATTTATTTGTCCACCTTTTAGGGTGCACTCCAGAATTGCGAGGTTTTTCGTTTTATTTACTCATCGGTTGGTACGTCCGGCGGAAGTTCAGGCTGATCCAAGGATATGGATTGAATATAGGCCAGATAATCCTGCGGAAGGGCAGGTTCGGAGGGAACATACTCGCTCCATTTTTCATTAACGATCGGCTGGTACAGGGTTTCTTTTTCAGACAGCCAATCACCATAAGCCTG
The DNA here is from genome assembly GCA_964406305.1 of uncultured Anaerolineales bacterium. Classification (GTDB taxonomy): domain Bacteria; phylum Chloroflexota; class Anaerolineae; order Anaerolineales; family UBA11858; genus B10-G9. The sequence continues at coordinate 256 of CAYORF010000079.1, forward strand.
GTTGCGGAGCTGTTCATAGGCTGAGGGATCCAGAAGTAAGTCATCTTTGCCTAAGCTTTCTAGGATATGCCATCCAAAATCGGTCTGAACAGGATCGCTAATCTCTCCAACTTCCAGGGCAAAAGCGGCTTCCTCAAAGGGCTCAACCATTGCGCCCCGTGAGAACCAATCCAGATCACCACCATTTTCATTGTTCGAGGTGTCGAGAGAGTATTCCGCTGCCAGGTCGACAAAATCTTCACCAGCTGCTAACTTTTCTACAACTTCATTGGCTGTGTCTTCATCAGCAACCAGAATATGGCGGATCCAGACGTGTTCTGCTTCCTCTGCAACTTCAGCGCTGACGATCTCAATGATTTCCTCGCGGATAATGGTTATTTCTATGATATCCCTGATAGTTTCTTCTGAAACACCAATATCCTTTACGCTGAGAAGGAATTCTTCGAAGTTGTTCTCAAAAAACTCTTCTGTGTATTCAGTAGGCTGCAGAAGCGGTGTCGCTGTAGGATCTGGCTCACCATCCTGATCATCAGAGGTTGCTGGAGTGCTGGTGGGTGCCAGGGTTACTGCTGGAGTTGGGGTACCTCCTGCGAAATATCCAAAAGCTTCCTCAATTTCTTGGTCAATGCGAGCATCATCAACGACAATACCCATCTTTTCTGCTTCAACCTTCAGGATAATATCCTGGGTGAGACCATTCAGGACTTCCTGACCAACCATGAGAGGCTGCTGCAGTGAGGTGACAGCTAACATCAATTGCTGTTCAAAGTAACCAAATATTTCGGGTGTACCTCCCAGCTGCTGGAATGTCGTCAACATCTGATCGATATCCATGATCATATTGCGCCTTCTCCACCTGATCTGCTGTTCAAATTGATCAGCTGTGATTTCCTCGTCTTCCAGCTCGATGATTGTGACTTTGGGTGTAAGCACAAATCGATCAATGACACCATAAGCTACCAGGCCAAAGACAATGACCAGGACAGAAATGGTTGTAATGATAATTATGCGCTTCTGGCGATCTTCTCTTTCCTTCTGCGCAAGAAATTTCTTGTTGTGTGGCGGCATAAGTTTACTCTTTTGTTTTATCTAAAGTGATTGTTGAATTTGCCTAGCGAAGCGATTCTCCTGTGAAGGGAAGCAATGCCAGGTGACGGGATCGTTTAATCTCACGAGCCAATTCGCGCTGGTGTTTTGCGCAGGTTCCAGTCTGTCGGCGGGAACGGATCTTTCCATGGTCGCTTACAAACCTGCTAAGGGTCTCGGTGTCCTTATAGTCGATCTTCATTTTGGGATTTCCACAGAATCTACATTCTCTTTCCTGCGGATATCTGTCTCGTTCATAATGATTTCTTTCTGCCATGTGGTACTCCTTAAGATAATCTCAATCTTATCTAAATTAAAATGGGTATTCATCCTCAGCAGGAGGTTCTTCAGTCATTGAATCCCCGGGACGACCATCTAACATGATCATTTCCTGGGCAATGATCTCAACAGCTGAATGATTGGTACCCTTGTCGTCCTGCCAGCGTCGTGTATGTAATCGTCCTTCAATATACACTTGCTTGCCTTTTTTCAAGTACTGGTTGCATATTTCAGCCAATTTTCCCCAAGCAACAACATTGAACCATTCTGTTTCGCTTTTTTTCTCACCATCGGTTGTTGTCCAGCTCCGATCTGACGCCATACGGAATTTTGTCAGTGGTTTGCCGGAAGGGGTATAGCGCATTTCGGGATCATGTCCCAATCTACCGATGAGCAAAACTTTGTTTAAACCTCTGGCCATGAGCTGCCTCCTTAAAACAGGGAAAGTGGGTCCAGGAGATTGTCACTGGACCTGGCTGCTGAACGAAGTCGATCAGTCATCCCTGCCGATAATCAGGAAACGCATAATTGATTCCTGCAGGCCGAAATTTCGTTCCAAACTAGCAACTGCGGTTGGTTCCAACTTGAGGTTGAAGAGGTAATATTGGCCTTCTTTGTTCTTGCGGATCAGGTAAGCCAGTTTTTGTCTTCCCCATTCTTCGAAAGACTCAATAGTTCCCCCTACTTCAGTTATCCAGCTTTTTACCTTGTCTACAACTTCCGCCGTAGCGGTTTCATCAATTTCCGGGGTAACGATAATAACGAGTTCGTAATCTCGCATCTCATCCTCCTTTCCACGGGTTTGTCTCCTGACAGTGTGGTCAGTACGCAGGAAACGGAAAGTAAATTGGTTATATGACCGAGGGAGAGTTTAGCATAGTTGGGTTTATTTGGGAAGGGTGGTGAAGGATGGTGTAAATACCATCAAGAAGACAGAAATTCTGAGGGAAGAATTGGATTTTTGTCCACCAGTTATGAAGGATGACCGGGTAAGGGGGGAAGGTGGTCCATCCCCTCGGATTGGGCAGCCCGGGAAGTGATCTTTTTCAACTCATCCCGTATATCGGAAGGTAGGGCTGGTTCAGGTGTAGATCTAAGTAATTCCTGCCGTCGATCTTGAGCCCTGGTCCAGGCAGATTTGTAATCCCTTTGATCAGTTGGGTCAAGGGGTTGGCGATCGATAACCGGAGAGGGATAATGGACTTCTTCCTTGAACCATTTTAATGTATGCTCGTGGGAAATGAAATCACCTGTGGTTCCAACTTCCCGGATGAGGTTGATGGCCAGGGGATTATCGCGAAATTGGATCCCCGTTGAGAAATGTTTGATAGAAGCGATCATTTCGGAATCCAGAATTAACTTTTCGGGACTTTGGCAATTCTCGTAAGCTAGCATTCCAGCACCGGAGATCATATTTGCTCCAGCTAGGGAACCGAGAAGCGCCCCGGTTGCGGATTCCATTCCGGATTGAACGTCGACAATTTTTGCATCTGAAATACCTAGGTAGGCTTGAGTTGGAAGTCCCAGCGACTTGCCAATCTGCGTATAGGAAGCCGCAATTAACCAGGTTCCTGGGGCACCCATGGGTGCGGTGCTGTGTTTCATATCAAAAACTGCTGCTGATCCTCCCCAAACGATCTTAGCGCCTTTAGAGGCTAACTGAGCAATGACTATGCCGCTCAGGCATTCTGCTGCATGCTGGACTACTGTTCCTGCAAGTGTGACGGGGGAGGTGGCTCCTGCCATGGGCATGGCTACAATCTGGATCGGAATCCCAGATAGAGCATTGTCTATTAAATTTTGGCAGCTGGTGTCGCTCCACTCTAACGGTGATGTGGGACAAATATCAAATATCCCTAGCGGTTTCTCCAGAAGGGCCTGTTCTCCACCGGCGGCCGTTACCAACAATTCCTTCATCACTTTCCAGCTTTCCTTTCGGAAGATGCCAGTAATAATTGGTTTTGTCATATAACAAAGCGCAAGATAGAGGCGGTAAAGGTCTTGGACTGCCTCTGGAACATCGCTGGGTACCATGGCCGTACTCTGGGCATCAATCGGCGGCAGGTTTTCTACAAGTTGAATAAATTGGACCAGGTCATTCGTAATAACTTTGCGGGTTTTCTGCGTTTGGGAATCCAAGATGTATAAGGTTGAAGATCCGGGGTTAAAGAAGGTTCTTTCACTGCCGTATTTGACTGCTGGATCTCCCTTGAGGTTATAGAGGGAGAATTCCGCCGGACAGTTTTCCAGAGCGTTGTGGATGAGTTCTTCTGGAATCGAGGCTACCTTAGAATTCAGGTTAACCTTTGCGCCCGCATCTGATAACAGGTTGAGACCTTCTGAATTGGAGACGATAATACCGGGATTTTCCAGGAGTTTAATCGCCTCCTGGAGGATCTTTTTTTCCTCTTCTGTTGATAGAACTTGCAGTGATGGCTTCATATCCGGTTATTCCAGACTAAAGAAAACCCCATCCTTGGTGACGGGAAGGGGTAAGGTATTTCTCTTGATGTTAACACAGCTGGTCTGGATTTGGGATTTGGCCTAATATAAACCCCAGTCTACGGCATCGTCTTCCATCATGGAGCGGTCCCAGAACTCACGTCCCATCTCTATCTTTGTGGGTATACTCAGGATTTCTTCTGTTTTGCTGCGGCAGGCTTCCATGAGTTGAGGTGCATAAGGACAGAAAGGAGTTGTCAGGATCATGGTTACCAGGGCATCCTCTTCCTCAAGCTTTACATTTCTGACCAATCCTAACTGGACGATATTCATCCCCAGTTCCGGATCCATGACTTCCTGGAGGCCTATATGGAGGGTCTCAGCCAATCCGCGGTTCGCTTTTCCTAATTCCCACTGATCTACGATCATAAACTATACCTCATCAACTTTATCTGTAATCAGATATTTGCATTGTTTATCACCATCGAGGATGCATTCGACCCGTTTTGGTGTGGAGGAGACAAAGTGGGCGATCAATTCCTGGTCCATCACGCATATTTCTGGATAATCTTCTCCCACGTGATGGTAGGGGCAGCTGGCTTCAACGATATAGAAATTACCTTCTTCTTCCTGTATCTCGACCATGAATCCTTCTGCGGTCAACACCTCTTGAAGCAATTCCAGGCGTTCTTTGAGATCGAGATCTTCCAGGTTGATATCGGGAGTCAGGTCTTCCACTATTCCTTCCGCGACTTCCTTAAAAATGTTACGCAGGACTTTTTCTGGCAGACTGGATTTCAACTGCTCCAGTAATCTCAAGGTCAGCTGTAAATAACGCTGCGGGAATTGTTCCATTCCTTTCGGTGTAAGGCTGAATACCAAGCGGGGGCGACCAACTCCATGTCGTTCTTCTTCAGACACGATCAATCCCTCTGCCTCCAATTTAGTAACATGGTGGCGCACGGATATGGGGTTGATATCCACTGCTTCCGCTAATTCGTTTACAGTCCTTTTTTGATTGAGGAGCAGCGAACGCAGTACTCGATTTCTGGTGTTATTACTCATAAAAAGCCTTTTTTGATCTGCCTTATCATCAAAAGTTTATCATTGAACCCTTAAGATGTCAATAATTTATATGATATTTATCTAAAATATTGACTTATGCGATTAATTATGCTACAATCTGCCCTGTCAAAAAAAGCTGAAAAAATAATAAAAACTGAATTGGAGCCATTTTATATGTCTGAACTAGTGATCAAGAATCTTCATGTCAACGTGGAAGATACAGAGATATTAAAGGGTGTGGATCTCACTATCAAATCTGGAGAAGTCCATGCTGTAATGGGCCCAAACGGCACAGGAAAATCAACCCTGGCATATGCCCTAATGGGTCATCCAAAATATACTATTACAGAAGGAGAGGCCACTCTGAATGGGCAGGATCTATTGGATCTAGATCCCAATGAACGTTCGAGTTTGGGGTTATTTCTGGCTTTCCAGTATCCTGTAGCAGTACCCGGAGTTTCTGTCGCCAATTTCCTTCGCACGGCAATTAACGCTCACAGGAAATATGAAGACCCGGAAGACAAGGGTATATCCATTCCTGATTTCAGGAAAAAACTTAAAGAAAAAATGGCTTTGCTCAAAATGGATGAATCATTCGCGGGCAGGTACCTGAATGACGGTTTTTCCGGTGGTGAGAAGAAACGGGTTGAGATCCTTCAAATGGCCACATTGGAACCAAAATTTTCCATTCTTGATGAAACAGACTCTGGTCTGGATATTGATGCATTGAAAATCGTGGCAGACGGCGTGAACGCGATCAGCGGTGAAAATCATGGTGTCCTGGTGATCACGCATTATCAGCGGATCTTAAATTATATCAAACCTGATTTTGTCCATGTAATGCTGCATGGCAAGATCGTTCAATCTGGTGGACCTGAACTGGCACTCAAACTTGAAGAACAAGGGTATGAGTGGCTTCGGGAAAAACACACTGCCTGATTGGTTTCATTACAGTATTTCCTAAGTTATTTGTTCAGGAGTTTTTCTCATGTCAACAGACGAGAAATTAATTCAAAGTATTGGTGATTATAAGTACGGATTCAAAGATACTGAAGTGCATGTATTTAAAAGCAAAAAAGGATTAGATGAGGGTGTAGTTAGGCAAATCTCCCAAATGAAGGAAGAGCCGGAGTGGATGCTAAACTTCCGCTTAAAAGCTCTGGAGCATTTTCAAGCAAGACCCGTACCAACCTGGGGACCCGATCTTTCTACACTTGATCTGGATGATATCTATTATTATGTGAAGCCCACTGAAGAAGAAGGAAAAACATGGGATGATATCCCAGTATCTATTAAAGACACCTTTGACAAACTTGGCATTCCAGAAGCAGAGCAAAAATTTCTGGCCGGGGTTGGTGCTCAGTATGAATCGGAAATGATCTACCACAGCATACAGGACCAGCTGGCTGAGCAGGGTGTTTTATTTAAGAGTATCGAAAATGGCTTGAAGGAACATCCGGAACTCTTCGAGGAGTATTTCGGGAAAATAATTCCATACACAGATAATAAATTTGCCGCTTTAAATAGCGCGGTTTGGTCAGGTGGGTCTTTTGTATATATCCCACCGGGAGTAAAAATTGATCTTCCTTTACAGGCTTATTTCCGCTTGAATGTCGCCAATATCGGGCAATTTGAGAGGACAATCATCATTGCTGATGAAGGTTCCCAGGTTCATTATGTGGAAGGCTGCACAGCGCCGACATATACTACTGATTCCTTACACTCAGGTGTGATCGAAATCATGGTTAAAAAAGATGCTCGGGTCCGCTATACCACTATTCAAAACTGGTCTAATAATGTTTACAACCTGGTGACACAGCGGGCAAGGGTTGAAGAAAATGGCACCATGGAATGGGTGGATGCCAACCTTGGTTCTAAGGTAACGATGAAGTACCCATCTGCTATGTTAATGGGCAAAGGAGCTCATGCGGAGATTCTATCGATCGCATTTTCTGGTAAAGGCCAGCAGCATGATACTGGTGCGAAGGTGATTCACCTGGCTCCGGATACAAGCAGCAAGATCATCTCAAAATCCATCAGCAAAGATGGCGGACGAGCTTCCTACCGTGGTTTATTGCGAGTTAATAAAGGCAATACCAACGTAAAATCGAATGTTGTGTGTGATGCGCTGCTGCTGGATGATCATTCCCGATCAGATACATATCCCTATATTGAAGTCGACGAACAGGATGTGAATATCGGGCACGAAGCGTCAGTATCCAAAGTGGAAGATGAACAGCTCTTTTATTTGATGAGCAGGGGATTAAGTGAAGAACAAGCTACCAGTATGGTGGTTTCGGGATTTATTGAACCTCTTGTCAAAGAACTGCCGATGGAGTATGCAATTGAAATGAACCGTTTGATCCAGCTCCAAATGGAAGGATCGATCGGCTGACGAAGGATTAATATGGCTAGAAAACAAGCAGAGAAGGGATTTACTTTTACACGTGAAATGGTCCAGGATTCCACGGACCTGGCGCCTGTCCTTAGGAAATTTAAGAGCGATTCCTGGGACGCGTATCAGGAGCTGCCATTTCCTACCTTAAAAGATGAAGCCTGGCGCAGAACATCATTGAATGGATTGGATTTTAAATCCATTCAGCTCCCCAATGGCCAAATTAAATCCTCCCAGGATTCTGAGATTGCATCAGGTATTCTTAGCGAAGAGGTCATCTCAGGCAAAACCTATTTCATACTTGATGCTGCTGGTGTACAAGTAAAACAATCAGCTGATCTAAAGAAAAAGGGCGTGATCTTGAGCAGTTTGAGCGAGGCGGCTTCTGACCATTCTGAGCTGGTAGAAAAAGTTTTAGGAAAGGTAATATCTCCCAAAGACGGAATATTTGCAGCTGCAGTTGGTGCATTCGCAAAATTTGGGATTTTTATTTATATACCAAAAGACGTACAGGTCGAAGAGCCAATTTATGGCATTAGTAAAGCTCCTGGGCAAGGTACTGCCCATTTTTTCCAAACTCTGATCTATTTGGAAGAGGGAGCCTCCCTGAATTACATCCAGGAAACCATTTCCGCTGATGATGGATCTGAAAAATCCCTGGCTGGAGAGAACCTGGAAATATTTGTTGGTCCAAATGCGAATCTTCAAATCACTGAGCTACAGAACTATGGTTCAGGTGTTTGGAGTTTTGGTCATAAAAAAGCCCTGGTTGAGAGGGACGGTAATCTGGAATGGGAGATTGGCGCATTGGGATCAGCTCTCTGTAAACATTTTGTGTCTCTGGATCTAGTAGGGATAGGCGCGGAAGGCAGAGTCTCCGGTATGTTCTTTGCGGATGAATCCCAACACCTGTCATATAACACTCTTCAGCGGCACCTTGCACCAAGAACTACCAGTGACTTGCTCTTTAAGGGTGCGCTGAATGGGAAAAGCAGGTCGGTGTGGCGGGGTATGATCTATGTTGCACCTGGAGCACAGCATACTGACGGTTACCAGGCTAATAGGAACCTTATTCTTGATAAGGCTGCAAGATCAGATTCCATACCGGGACTTGAGATCCTCAATAACGATGTTCGATGCACTCATGGTTCCACAGTCGGAAAAATTGATCAGGACCAGCTCTTTTATCTACTATCCCGGGGAATCACCAGGCAGGAAGCCGAGCAGCTGGTAATCCAGGGATTTTTTAGTGATGTCTTGTCCCGGTTTTCCATCCCAGAAGTGGGAGAAGCAGTTTGGGCAACGATTAAATCCAGACTCTTGGATTAGAATTTTCTAATAAAACAGGTTCTACTATTCACATTTTGAAGAAGCCTGTTAGAATTGTCTTGTTATCATCAAAGATGGAGGTTATCTTGACATCAGTTCCATTTTCTGCGCCGCCCTCAAACGATAAAGAATTTGAGATTGGAGATCACGTAGAGGTCCTTTGCGACCATGATTTTGAGGATAATCGTGTCCGTGATTGGTTAGAAGGTGTTGTTGTAAAAAGAGGACACAAAAAAGTTGCGATTCAATTCCATAAGAATGTATATTTAACCGATGGGTGGATGGTACCCGATCGGGTATTATGGTGTGCCCTTGGCTCTCAAAATATTCGCAGACCGGAGAAAAGACGCCGGGCATAGTCTTAATATTTCCAACCTGATTTGAAAAATCAACGGGAGCAAAGATCCATGGCTGCCAAGATAACTACAGGATATGACGTAAACGAGGTCAGGCAGGATTTTCCTATCTTAACGCGAGAAATCCGACCGGGGGTTCTACTTACTTATCTCGACTCAGCAGCAACCAGTCAAAAGCCAAATGCAGTCATAGAGGCCATGAGTGCCTATTATCAGGATACCAACGCAAATATTCACCGCGGTATCCATCAATTGGCTGAAGAAGCTACATTTGCTTATGAAAACGCGCGTGAACGAATAGCGGCTTTTGTCAATGCTCCGTCTTCAGAAGAGCTGATATTCACCCGAAACACAACCGAATCTATCAACCTTGTGGCTTTTACTTGGGGGAGAACTTTCTTAAAAGCTGGGGACTTGATTCTGCTTACCGAAATGGAGCATCATTCTAATCTGGTTCCCTGGCAGATGCTGGCTAATGAGCTTGATTTGGAACTGGAATTTATCCCCGTAACCCCTGATGGTCTCCTTGATCTTGATATCTATAAGAAACAGTTAAAGAAAGAACCAAAACTTCTGGGTATCACTCATATGTCCAACGTCCTGGGTACAATCAATCCCCTGGAAGAGATCCTGCAAGACGCTAAATCTGCTGGAGCTGTCACCTTAGTGGATGGAGCTCAGGCTGTACCTCATTTCCATGTCGATCTATCCAAACTTGAAGCCGATTTTTACGCATTTTCTGCCCATAAAATGTGCGGACCAACGGGAATTGGCGCTTTATTCGGAAGGAAAGAGCTGCTGGAAAAAATGCCGCCATTCCTGGGCGGTGGCGAAATGATTAAACGTGTTGAGCTCAGATCTTTTAAAACCAATGATATACCGCATAAATTTGAAGCAGGAACGCCTGCAATTGCCGAAGCAGTTGGCTTTGGCGCGGCGGTTGATTACTTGTCAGACCTAGGTATGGATCAAATAGAGAGACATGAACGAAGTTTAACGGGCTATGCTATTGAAAAACTCTCCCAAATTTCTGATTTGCATATTCTCGGCCCCGATATCGAAGAAAAGGGTGGAGTGGTTGCTTTCTATATCAAAGATATTCACGCCCATGACGTAGCCCAGATCCTGGACAGTAGAGGTATCGCCGTTAGGGCAGGACATCACTGCGCCCAACCGCTGCATACAAAATTCAATTTACCAGCAACCTCCCGGGCCAGCCTGTATTTGTATAATACAAGAGAAGAAGTGGACCGTTTGGTGGATGGGATCCATAGAGTGAAAGAAATATTTGCCTGAAATAATGATTGGGAAGGTTTTATGGAAGACTTTTACAGGGAATTGATAATTGAGCGTTATAAAGACCCCCATTTTCGAGGTGTTCTGGATCCCAATGATATATCCTATGAAGATGATAACCCGTCCTGTGGGGATCATATCCAGATCGATGTTCGTCTGGACGAGAAAGGTATTGTCACAGAAGCTCTCTTCAGTGGAGAAGGCTGTGCCATATCTCAAGCTTCTGCTGACTTACTGCTGGAGTCAATCATCGGAAAGAGCGTTGATGATATCAAAGAAATATCAAAAGAGGATATCCTGGAAAATCTGGGCATCGAACTTGGCCCCGTGCGCCTTAAATGCGCTTTGCTGCCGTTGAAAGTGCTCAAAGCAGGGATTTACGGGATAAATAAAACAGAAGAATCTGATTGACCAAAACCTGATTATTGAAAGGCGAAACTTCATATTTGAAATGAGGTTTCGCTTTTTTATTTGGTAGTCCTTTACTGTTTTGTTAGATGCACTCTCCAGGATGCATGGGATAGTTTACAATCGAAGATATGTTTCCTGTTTAGTCGAGGGCAGGGGGGCAATAAGGTATAATCAGAAATGATTTTAAGGAGCATGGATAATGCCGTTTATCATAGGTGAGAATGTAGGCCCCTATCGCTTGATCGAGAAACTTGGAAAAGGTGGTATGGCAACTGTATTTAAAGCCTACCATCCTAGCTTGGATAGGTATGTTGCCATTAAAGCCCTGCATCCTGCCTTTATGGAGCACCCAGGATTTCTGGAACGTTTTGAAAGAGAAGCCAAAGTTGTTGCAAAATTGGAACACCCAAATATCGTTCCGATTTATGACTTTTCTGAACATGAAGATCGCCCCTACCTGGTTCTTAAATACATCCAGGGCGAAACTCTAAAAGCCCGCCTGGATAAATCCAAACTAACCTATAAAGAAGCCCGACATATCTTCCGTGTGATTTCATCTGCCTTGGCATATGCTCACCAGGAAGGTGTCCTTCACAGGGATGTAAAACCTTCTAACGTACTACTGGATAAGACTGGCGGTGTATATCTGGCCGATTTCGGGCTGGCAAGAATCGCGGAATCAAGCCAGACGACACTTTCTGGCCAGATGATGATGGGCACCCCGCATTACATCTCACCTGAACAAGCCAAGGGATTGGGGAACCTGGATAGCGGAACGGATATCTACTCCCTGGGTGTGATGATGTATGAGCTCTTAATAGGAGAGGTACCATTCCAGGCAGACACACCATTTTCAGTGATCCATGATCATATTTATAGCCCGCTGCCATTACCACGGGATATGAACCCGGACCTCAATGAAGAAATGGAACGAGCGATATTAAAAGCGCTGGCGAAGAAACGTGAGGACAGGTATGCCTCAGTCTCGGAGATGATGGCTGCCTTTTTAAAAGCTTTCGATCTCCTCATAAAGGATCATCCATCCAAAGGTGAAGCGCCAACCCTGGCTTTGCATGAAGACGCCCGGAAAAAGACCATCGAGCGTGTCAAGGCAGAAAAGGAATTTGCCGAAACCAAGGTGGTCAAAAAAGATACCAAGGTGGAAAACGAGAAGAAAAAGGGCATCCCGGGATGGATTTGGTGGATGGCTGCACCTGCCCTTGTGTTATTCTTCCTGGGGCTCACTATATATAAGAATGCTCTTGAAGCACCCGGCCCAGATTTGATCACCTCGGAAACTTTGACGCAAGAAGCCAATTTCCAATCAGCTCCGGAATTGAATGAGATCAAATCCCTTAATGAACAGATCAGGGAAAACCCGCAGGACCCATTCCTACGCTATACCCTGGGCGTAGCATACCTTGAGGCAGATCGGCCCCAGCTGGCTAGGGAAGCATTCCAGAAGGCTTACCAATTGGCAGAAGACAGTCCTCAAATAATCTTGGATTTGGGTGAAGGGCTGACGGATATCAATATCTGGACTTACGCTGCCTATAGTTTCCTGAAAGTAGAACAGCTTGGTTCACCAATCCCAGAGCAAGAACTGAAAGATAAGATCAGTGAGGCACTCTATCAAGCGGCCTTTGAGAATTTTTCAATGGAAGTTCTCTCCGGTAATCAAGATGTGGAAGTAGATCCTGCTTTGCTACATTTATTGGAAGCTCGGAAGG
>CAYORF010000080.1:0-12599 GCA_964406305.1 uncultured Anaerolineales bacterium
TGATTTTCTTCATTTAACCAGAAAAGGGGTTGACTTTTCAGACAGCCCCTTTTTTTTATTTGTTACTTGCTGTTTCAATCTCCCATGATCTGGACCACAAGCTTGCGGTGTCTTGGGCGATTATCAAAATCGACCAGGACAATGGATTGCCAGGTGCCCAGGGTCATCATCCCTTCACAAATTGGAACAGTCAGAGAAGGTTTCACCAACGCAGCCCGGGCATGACTGTGCCCATTTCCATCCCCCCAACGCAGATTGTGAGCGTAAGTCCTATCCAATGGAAGGATCTCGTCAAATAATCGCTGCAAATCCTCTATACATCCGGATTCATATTCCAGGGTAGTTAGTCCACTTGTCGCTGAAGGTGTGAAGATCGTGACCACACCATCCCCTACCCCGCTATCTGCGATGCAATTTTGGACAGCATCGGTGATATTGATCACATCGCCATTCCCTTCAGTATCTATGGGGATATATTTTGTCACAACAGCCATATTTCAGGTCCTAGGCCAATTCCAAATAGCGGCTGATTTCCCAGTCAGTTACCCGGGTTCGGTATTCATCCACTTCAGCCCATTTCGCCCGGCTGAACACATTACAGATCACCGGTCCCAGAGCTGATTTCATTACTTCACTGCTTTCAAATTCATGCATAGCTTCTGCCAATGATCCGGGGAGAGATTCGATCTTCTTTTCCTCCCGTTCCTCTTTTGTCAGATTCCAGATATTGAGGTTATGCAAAGATTCCGGGCAAACCAGATCGTTTTCGATGCCATCCAGGCCAGCAGCTAGCATGGCAGCAAATGCCAGGTAAGGATTGGCGGATGGATCTGGGCAGCGCAATTCCAGGCGTACAGATTTACTCCGTCCAGTAGTATATCTCGGTATGCGGATCAAAGCAGATCGGTTGATCTGGGCCCATCCAATGTAAATTGGTGCTTCATAACCAGGCACCAGCCGCTTATAGGAGTTAGCCGTCGGTGCCAGTACTGCCGACATACTGCGGGCGTGTTTCAGCTGTCCGGCCAGGAATTTGTAAGCCAGCTCAGATAAATGGTGTTCATCTTTATCGTTAAAGAACAAGTTCTCACCATCTTTACTGAAGATAGACTGATGAGCATGCATCCCAGATCCGTTTACACCATAGATCGGTTTAGGCATGAATGAAGCGATCAGGTTATATTTTGCCGCGATGGCTTTTACAGTATATTTCATGGTGATCACGTTATCGGCAGCTCTCAATGCGTCTCCATATCGGAAGTCGATCTCATGCTGTCCGCGGGCGACCTCGTGATGACCCATCTCAACATTCAAGCCCATTTCAATCAACGCATGCATTAATTCATTTCTAACCAGGGTTGCTTCATCACTAGCTGAAAAGTCAAAATAACCTCCAACATCATAGGGGACGGGATGGATATCCTCAGCACCATTCCTCTTGAACAAGAAGAATTCAGGTTCCGGACCAATATTAAAGACCCATCCTTTTTCATCAATAATCTTCAGGATCTTCTTTAAAACTCCTCTTGGATCTCCTTCAAATGGCTCACCATCAGGTTTATAGATATCACAGAACACCCTCGCTCTCCGATATTCATCAGGACTCCATGGAAGGACCGCATATGTTTCAGGATCCAAGACCAGGCGCATATCACTTTCCTGGACGCGGGCAAATCCCTCAACAGATGATCCATCAAACCATACACCATCCTCCAGTGCAGTAGCCAAACGTTCAGTAGTAATATCAACACTTTTCACAGATCCTGTCACATCTGAAAACTGCAGCGAGATGAATTTAACATCATCTTCTTTCACACGTGAGATCAACTCTTTGTTTTCCATTACTCCTCCTAGACTGAATAAATGCAACCCTGAAAATGTTCTAGTCTCAAACAAGGACAAATTAAAAGAAAAACAGCACAACTGGGTGTGCTGTTGAATAAGGCAAAAGTTTTGTCAGCATACCCTTCCCTGTTAAGTTTTCGGAGTTACTTGATAAAAAAAATCCAAGCCATTAAAGTGATTTTGTCCCACCCATTACTGGGTGGATTTGAATCCCTTTTTTCCGGGAAGGATAAGGCAGCCCATGGCGGGGCTGCGGAGGCATCCGCTGATCATTCGATTTTCTCTGCAAAATTCTGCAGATTAGCATTCCCCTTGCGGGGAAGACCTCCACCTCGTCACCTCAATAGATGAGGCTCAGTCGCTAATATCCTTGATATTCTATTGTTAAGTTACTGGGCTGATTCTAGCAGGGGAGCCAACTTCCGTCAAGAGGAAGGCAAGTACATCATGATTTTAACCAATCAGACTGGAAAATGCATATCATCTTCCTAGTAACAATAATTTTCATTGTCGGAATAGTGAGTAAACTTTACAGTTCTCAGGCTAACAGATATAATCTCCTCATTCATGGGGGTGGTTGAGTCCCGGTGGGCTCCCCGGTCTTCAAAATCGGTGGCGGGTCGTTATGCGAGCCGCGGTGGGTTCGACTCCCATTCACTCCCGCTCCTATTTATCATTAACCAACACCCTATGAATCAAATCGAATCTGAAGTTGAAAATCCGTTTAAGGCTGAGATTGTCACTCATCTCGTTGAAGAAATCTTAGAAATTGATCATTACATTCTTGGTGATACCAAGGATGATTTCCTGATCCGTTTCATAGGGAAGTTAACACGACCTTCAGAAGATGCCCACGACTACCTGGTCACATCCCTTACCTCATATCAGATAACTCCCTGGTTCCGAGCTGTAGAGGATAAAATCGAGGTAACTCTCAGGAAAACCATCTCCAGAGCAAAACTACCCAACCGACGCATTAACTACCTACTATTCCTGGTAACGTTTGTCAGCATTCTATTTGCCGGCATCATAACTGTTTACGATGGCCCCCAAACTGCAAATATTGGCCTGATCTGGGCTTATTCAAAACTCCATTTAGGAGAAGCCTTTGCGTTTTCTATCAGTTTATTGAGTATTCTGACTGCCCATGAATTCGGCCATTATTTTGCTGCCCGGTTCCACAAAACCAAAGTTACCTTACCCTTTTTTATTCCTTTTCCCCTAAGTCCATTTGGAACTATGGGTGCTTTCATACAACTTCTCGAACCCCCCAAAAATAAAAAAGTACTCCTGGATATCGGGCTGGCCGGACCTCTAGCTGGTCTTATCGTTACTATACCAGTGTTGATTATTGGTTTATCTTTATCAGTGGTGGAAGAGATACCGGTTTTATTACCAGAGAATTTTTCTTTTGAAGGAAATTCTCTGTTCTACCTGGGAATGAAATTTTTAATTCACGGAGCCTGGTTGCCTGAGCCAACATCATTCAATGGTATAGCCCCATTTTTCTACTGGGTAAGATATTTCTTCACTGGACACCCGCTCCCAAATGGGGGTCTGGATGTGATCATCCACCCGGTTGCCTGGGCCGGATGGGCTGGTTTATTGGTCACATCACTGAATTTGATTCCTGCAGGCCAATTTGATGGTGGTCATTTGATTTACAGCCTTTATGGTAAACGGTTAAAATGGCTCCGACCCTTGATCCTGACCATCTTAGTGATCCTGGGATTTCTATGGTCTGGTTGGTGGTTGTGGGCATTTATGATTCTACTTGTGGGCAATCGTTATGCGGAACCTTTGGACGAAATAACAGATCTGGATCCAAACAGACGGATCCTTGCCTGGATCGGGTTGGTGATATTCTTTCTGATCTTTATGCCTGTCCCCTTGATCACGATCTAGTCCCTGGAAATAAAAAAAGCAATCCAGAGCGGATTGCTTATCGTGATTTGTGTCAGTTCTATTATTAGTTTTCTTTTGTCTCTGCCTTGTCTTTTTCCTCGGTCTTTTTCTCTGACTCAGTAGCCAGGCTTGATTCACTTTTAAGGTCCTCAGAATGTCGTGACTCGGTCCCAGATGGAGACCGATTGTCTGTAGCGTAAAATCCTGACCCCTTAAATACAATACCCACCGGCAAGTAGACTTTTCTCAATGTCTCTGTCTGGCATTCAGGACAAACCTTAAGTGGTTCATCCGAGAATTTTTGTCTGCGGTCGAATTGAACGCCGCAGCTATCACATCGATATGTATAAATAGGCATTTTTAATCCAGTTGATCGCGTTTTAACAACGATCCGTTAACCATCGAGCATTATAGTACTTCCAAACAGTAATAGCAAGGGAGAAGGGTTCCTCCCAACCCTTTCTTATAATTATTATATCTTCGGGGAATTTTGAGGGCCAATATCAGGGGGTTGGGGACAGAGTTGGAGTTAAAGAAGGCGTCAGAGTGTCTGTAGGAGTTGAGGTTTCTGTCGCGGTTGGTGTGCTCGTTAATGTAAAGGTTGAGGTTGGGGACAGAGTTGGAGTTAAAGAAGGCGTCAGAGTGTCTGTAGGAGTTGAGGTTTCTGTCGCGGTTGGTGTGCTCGTTAATGTAAAGGTTGAGGTCGGGGTCAGTGTAGGAGTGAAAGTATAAGTAGGACTGGGAGTTGCGGTCGGAAGTAACTTTTCTGCAGCGATATATTCCCATTCATCCGGCACGAAAGCCAGCGGGAGACTGATCAGGTTGCCCCAATCTGCTATTGATTCATCAAAACTTCCTAATTCCTCGTACGCCAAAGCCCGCCAGTAATAAACCTGGGCCTGATCCTCTTCATCCTTGGTTAAATCACTAGCAATATTTAAATAAACCAGTGATAAAGAATATTGTTGGTTTTCAAAAAGGACCTTCCCCAGGAACAGAGTTGCATTAAAATCTTCCCGATCCAAATTCCTGGCCGTAAAAGCGTCATCGACCGCTTTATCGAATTGACCTGATTCCGCATAGATTTGCGCCCTTGTTTGATACAGATCCACACCCACTCCCCCCATTGATACTGCTCTATCCAAAAGCTCTAAAGCGTCATTCACATCATTTCCTGTCAGGTAAACTGCTTTACCGAGAGAATAGTAAAATACCCAGGTTTTCTGAGGATCATAAGGTTCATAGCGCGTCAACAGTTCCAATGCCTGGACAGGTTTTCCAGTCTCAAGACTTACTCTTCCATAAACCAGATAAGATGGCACATGGTTTATGTCATATAACAAAGCGGACATGACCGCTTTTTCAGCTTCTGGATAATCCTTCAATTCCAGTAAAGCTTCAGCGCGAAAATAATGAGCCAGAGGAGATTCAGGTAAAAACAGGATCGCCTGGGACGCATCTTCATACGCTAGTTGGTATGATCCCTGTTCAAGATAATACTTTGCCCTGGCTAAATAGACCTCACCAAAAGTAGGATCCAGGAGCAATGTTTGGTCAAGATCACCTTTGATATCATAAGAGGGATCCAATACATTAGTGATTAAAGCCCTTCCGTAGTAGGCTGGGGCAAAGGCTGGATCCAGGAATAAAGCTCTGTTGTATTTTTCAAGGGCTTCATTATATCTACCCAGATTCCGTAAAGCCTCACCAGTCAGGAAAACGATGTCGGGCGTTTCAAGTTGTCCTTCTGTTTGGAGTAGATAGGTCAACATGGTTTCGAAATCACCCTTTTTATAGGCAACAAGAGCAGACTGGTATGTTCCATATCCAGGATGTGGGGTTAACACATAGGCTGGTGTGGGAGTATAAGTAGCATCCAGGACCTGCCCGATCGGAATTTGTAGGATAGGATTTGGTGTACCGGTCATTACTCCCATATTAGGATCCACTGATGGGGTCCAGGTCATTGGTGTGATTGTTAAACGAGGAGAGAAGATCGATCGAGTCCCTGGCAGTATTCCACTAAAAACTACAGCCAGCAAAATGACGAAAGTACCCACTCCCAGGGGCAATAACTGTTTATAGTTATAGCGGCTCTTCTTCTCTTGCTTTTTGGATTTATCTTTCTTTCTAATATCCGGCAATTCCCGCGTCCAATCCTTTTTCCTGATCTCAACCGGGCGCACACTTCCCTGGTCAACAGCCCCAAAGAGGATCATACCCAATCGAGCTTCTTCATTCTTGTGATCGATTTCTAGCACCTTATTCAGGCAATAAATGCGCTCCTTGTTTGATTCAACAACAGTGCTCATTAAAAGCCAATATCCGATATTATCTTGGTCTTCTTTTAATAAACTTGCCAATTGATCACGCGCCTGAAATCTATCCCCCTGCTCCAGGGCGAGTTTGGCCAGGATGAAACGTTTATCTTCTGCCATCATTGTACCTATCCTGTAGTCGCGGCATAAAAATAGTGTAGCATAGGCCGCCTTGCCTAACAAGTGAGGGTATAATGCTCCACATGACGATTAAAGGGTCCAATTTGGCCTGGATTCTGGGCATTCTTGTAATTCTAACTGCTTGTTCTCCTGGATCACAAAATGCGCCGATTTCCACATTGACGATCGCACCTCCAGTGAATTCATACCAAGCAAAAACCAGCACGCCCATCATTCCTACAACAACTGTTTCGCTGCCCACGGACCAACCACTGATTCCAACAGCGACCCCATTCAGTCATACCATACAAACTGGAGATACTCTCTACGGAATCGCCATTCAATACAATATCTCGCTGGATAAATTAGTCTCTGCTAATCCAGGGGTGGATACCAGTCTGCTGTCAATTGGCACTAAATTGGTCATCCCGTTTTCAGAAGAAGATGAGCTTTCTGTTCCAACGCCTACTCCCTATCCAGTCCCGTTTACAGAACCTGTCTGTTATTCCACGAAAGACGTCGGAATCTGGTGTTTTCTGTTAGTTGAAAATACCCAGAACCTGGTCCTTGAAAATTTATCAGCATCATTCAATCTCTATGATCAAAATCAGGAACTGGTTCAAAGTGTAATTGCCATTCCTCCCTTGAATACACTCTTCCCGGATCAAAAGATCCCACTCGTGGCTTTTATCAAACCAGCCCAAGTTGACCAGTACAGGGTCACCGGGACATTGTTAACCGCCTTGCCATCTGAAAGGATCGAGCCATTGACAGCGATCACAGATTATTCTGTCAAGTACTCCCAGGAAAACACAGTCGCCCAAATCTCCGGAATCGTTGAAGTATTGGCAACAGAAGTTGACAGCAATGAGATCTGGATTGCTGCTGTAGGGTTCAGCGCCGGAAAACCAGTTGGCATCCGGAAATGGGCCAGTACAGAATCAGTTGATCCTGAAACATCTTACCTCTTTGATATACAACTCTACAGCCTTGGACCCCGAATCGACCAGGTCCTGCTGCTTAGTGAACTCCATTAACAAAAAAACCGGAATCTGCTTGCGATTCCGGTTTTTAATTTTTCACTTTATAGGTCAGGGATTTCCCCAGATCAAAAAACTATCTCTTTCGCAGAAATTTTCCCCATATTTATTCGTAAAACAGACCTGGTAGGGAATTGTCTCGCCGTTTTTAGCATTGACTGGATCCAATCTGAAGAAAGCGCATCCTCCCTGGTCCGTAGGTGAGCTCTGGTAGGAGATCACTCCATCCTGGGGAGTTTCCAGGATAAGCTGGGTGTTTAAGTCCTGTTGGGGTTGATTATCCAAATGGGCACAGGCGCCAATCTCCTGGACTTCCAAGGAAGATAACTGGGGATGTAGCTCCCATATATCAAGAGTAACCTCTGGCTCCAACACTGTCTCCTCGACATCAACTTCTGCTGGAGGAGATATGAGATCGTTGTCTGTATTCCCCCAAATCAAATAACTGTCTTTTTTACAAAATTCCTGGTCACCTAAACCCTGGAAACAGACCTGGTAATCCACTGTGGTTCCATTTGCAGCTTGAATTGGTTCTAGCTCGAGAAAAGCGCATCCACCTGAGTCTGTTGGATCGAAATAGAAAGTAGCAGAACCCAGACCTTCAGTCTTCACTATTATCTCTGCTTGTACATTACTTAGAGGGGTCCCTTCTTCATGGATACAGGCCCCTATCTGTTGATTCTCATGAGATGATATCTGGGGCATCTGCTCCCAAATATCCATTTGTATATTCCTCACTACCGGGGTTTCATTTTTAGGTTTTCCAGCATCCCGATAGAACTCTTCTTTATATTTTTGTCCCTGGGGAAGGATCCTCACCTGCTGACCTGCGTCCGCCGCAGCATCAAACAAGAGGCAATAATTCTCAAAACATTGCTGTGACACACCAACCCGGATCTCTTCCAAAGGTGTGATAGGTTCACCGGAAATCTCAAAACCAAAATAACGATCGATAAATTCCATGAAATAGGTAGGTATATAATATCCATTCCCATTTTCAATCTCACGGAAATAGTCCTCAGCACCTTCTTGTCTGGTCTGGTAATTCTGGTCAATTCGTTCTAAGAGGGATGATACTGGCCGCAAGGAAACACCCATTGGGCTTGCAGGGTCTTGGAATAAGACTATGTTCTTGAATATCTGCTCAATGCTTCCATCTGCTGCGTGGTATGCGGATGAAATCGTATCACCAGTGAACGAGGTCCCAAATCGGGCAATCGCTTCCCCAAATGGTGATCGGACTTCCTCTGAATTAGAGGAGCTTATACCAGCATTTTGAACACTCGGATATTGGGAACACTCACCAGCACATTTCCAGAGACCGTAAGGCATTAGATGCACTGTTCCGGGGGGGTCATCCTCAAACCTGAAGAACCCCATATTCTCAAAATACTGCTCCACTCGGCCTTTGTCCGGATTTAATCGAGCCCTCGTTAATGGTAATCCTACCCAGCGGTCTCCCCCCATCTGATCATAAAAATGGGAAAATTCTACTGGAACGACATATCCATTCAAATATCGTACACCTGGATTTTCTGGCTCTTGGTTTGGCAAATCTGAAAAACCGGCCTCTATTCCAACTGGGTCCAGATAATACCTGGGAGAGTGATCAGGATCATAGATCATCACCACTCCATCAAAGTACTGCTTTTCCTGATTTGTTCCTGCCAGGTACTTTTTATTGGAAATTGGTGGTCCGAGGGTTTCGTCCCCCTGAAGACGTTCATATAAGTCACTGAATCGTGGATCAACCATGTAATAACCACCATTGTTCCCCTCGAATCCGGAACAAGCGGAAACTATCCCCACAAAAATTAAAATTAGAAGTAAAGTGACTATTTTTTTGAACATACTTAAATATAGAACGTTCTGAAACTGCTAGAACTCATATAAATCTTGTCCTCTAATTTTAGACGATAAGTTAGATATACGCAATAGCTATTCCTTTTCTCGAGGCATTCATACAGAATTGAAATTATGTGTAGGATCACTTCCGAGCAGGTATTTTTGAATCCCGGCCAGCATGGTATCCAGTATGTTTCAGTGTATAATTGCTGGTGATCAAATTAGAGCAATTCAGGTCCATTTTAAACTGCGGAGGCAAGCAGGAATGACAGAATCCAAGGATTACCTCAATAGCCACACAGTAGTCGCCACATACAGCTACCAGGAACAGCCAGTTGATAAGGGATATGCCAACCGAACCCTGCATGTCGATCTGAGCCAAAAGACAATCAGCGAAAAACCAGTCACTCAGCAAATGAAGGATATTTTTACCGGTGGACGGGGTTTCGCCCTCTGGCTATTATGGAACGCTGTTAATGATGACAGTAAATGGGATTCCCCGGAAAATGCCCTGGTAATTGCCAACGGCCCTCTCTGCGGGACTACAGCATATCCAGGAATGGGTAAAAGCACCGTAGTAACCTTATCTCCCCTGACTGGATCGGTAATAGATAGCAATGGCGGTGGTTTTTTTGCCCCTTTCTTGAAATTTTCAGGGTTTGATGCCCTGTCCATCACCGGTAAAGCTGAAAAAGACTTGATCCTGGTGATTGATGGGAATAATCAGGAGATACGCTTAGAAGAAGCACCAGAGGAAGCACTCAACACCTACCCCCTGGCCGGGATCCTGACAGAAATGTACGCAATCGATAAAAAAGATCAGAAGAACGTTTCAGTAATCACCTCAGGTGAGGCAGCAAACTATATTCGTTATGCCGGATTAAATATCAGTTTCTTCGATCCCAAAAGAGAAGAAGTACGAGTTAAACAGGCAGCCCGCGGTGGTTCTGGCAGGGTATTCCGCGATAAAGGTTTGAAAGGCATCGTCGTCCGCTATTCAGGCATCAGTGGATCCAGCAATAACCCAGCTAAACCCGAACTGATCCGCAAAGCTGGCAAAAGGATCAATACAGAAATCGCAAAGTACGACTCTCACCAGAATAATATGCGCGAGATCGGCACTGCTCACCTGGTTGAGATAATGGACCATTTCGATCTTCTGCCGGTCCATAACTTCCGCTATGGTAGGCACCCTGAACACGTGGAAATCGATTCCACCACCTGGCAAAAGGCATTCACCCAGGATAAACGAATGGATAGCTGCTGGCTGGGCTGCACAATGGCATGTTCCCACGCCGTGGATGGATTCAGCCTCAAGACAGGTCCACATAAGGGAGAAAAAGTCCTCGTCGATGGACCTGAGTATGAAAGTGCCGCCGGACTGGGTTCCAATATTGGCGTATTCGACCCTGAAGCAATCATCGAAATGAACTTTTACTGCGATACCTATGGAGTAGACACCATCTCATTTGCCAATTCAGTCGCATTTTGCATGGAATGTTATCAGGAAGGCATCCTGACCAAGGAACGAACTGGCGGATTGGACCTCACTTGGGGCAAATCAGGGAGTGCTCTCGAACTCCTGCACCAAATGGCCCGGGGGGAAGGATTCGGAGTTATCGTAGGCCAGGGTACCCGTTATATGAAAACCTATTTTGCGGAAGAATTTGGCTCCGACCTTGCATTTCTTCAGGACATCAGCATGGAAGTTAAAGGCATGGAAATTTCTGAGTACATGACCAAAGAATCAATTGCCCAGCAGGGTGGGTTCGGTTTGGCGCTGAAAGGCGCCCAGCACGATGAAGCCTGGCTGATCTTTATGGACCAGGTAGAAAAACAGCTTCCCAGTTTTGAAGACAAAGCAGAAGCCCTGCATTATTTCCCAATGTGGAGAACATGGTTCAGTCTACACGGTCTCTGCAAATTGCCCTGGAATGACATCAAACCTATCGACAATAATGAACAGGAAAATCCTGAAAGGATCCCGGAACACGTGGAGAATTACACCTGGGTTTACGAAGGGGTAACGGGGAATGCCGTCAAGCCAGAAGAGCTCATCACCCAGTCTGAACGAGTCTATAACTTCCAGCGAGTGTTTAATCTCCGGGTAGGTTTCGGTACTAAAGAACATGACTATCCCCCCTATCGGGCAATGGGGCCTGTCACTGCTGATGAGTATGAATCCAGACAGGAAAGATATGACGGACAGCTCAAAGACCTAGTTGGAATAGACCCATCTAAACTAACAACTGAGGAAAAGGTCAAGAAGACACGCAGCTATAGAGAAGATCAGTACGAGAAACTCCTCGAGGCTGTTTATAAACGCAGAGGCTGGTCCTCAAATGGTATCCCAACCAAGGAAAAACTTGCCAGCCTGGGAGTTGACCTGCCCGAAGTTGTAGCTGTAGTTGAAAAGAACAGCTGATAGCAAACTTTACATAAAAAAGCTCCTGGTTAATAATTAGCCGGGAGCTTTTATTTTGTTAATTATTCTCTTTCGTATACTCACTCTTCAGGTTGATCGTCTTGATCTGATAAATATTTCTTCTTCCAGCCGAAGAGCAGGTTTAGTGCTTCCAGGGGGCTGAGTTCATTCATATCCAGCTTTCTCAATTCACCCAATAGTGGATTGGTTTTCGGGAATAAGGCCATTTGCTGGGGATTATCAATGTCCTGGGTGACTGCTTTTCCAGAAGATTTCTCAAGCTGCTGCAGGATCTCTTCCGCACGCTGGGTCACCGTTGGCGGTAATCCTGCGATCTGTGCTACATGGATCCCATAGGATTTGTCAGCACCTCCAGCTGCGATCTTGTACAGGAAAACCACTTTGCCATCAATTTCGCTGACAGATATCCGATAATTCCTTATTCCGGGAAGCAGGTCCGGCAATTCGGTCAACTCGTGGTAATGGGTCGCAAAAAGGGTTTTTGCTCTTTTTTCAGGATGATTGTGAATATATTCGATCACTGCCCAGGCGATAGATACTCCATCATAGGTGCTAGTGCCTCGTCCGATTTCATCCAGGATCAACAAGCTGCGTGAAGTAGCATGATTTAGAATATTGGCTGTCTCAACCATCTCGACCATGAAAGTGGATTGCCCGGCGTGGATCTCATCCTGGGCACCAATGCGGGTAAATATGCGATCGATCAAACCGATCTTCGCCGCTTCTGCTGGTACATAACTGCCCATTTGAGCCAACAATACAATTAATGCTACCTGCCTCAGGAAAGTTGATTTCCCTGACATATTAGGACCGGTCAAGATCCGGATACGCTCTCCGTTTTCAAATATCGTGTCATTGGGGACAAAACCGGTGCCCCCCGGTGATTGTTCGACAACCGGATGTCGTCCACCACTGATCTCTAACAAATCCTCTTCCACAACCTCCGGACAGACATATCCCTGGCTAACTGCAGTTTCAGCGAGGGAGGCCAAGACATCAAGGTGAGCCATTACTCGGGCAGTTCTCAGAAGTGCGCCCCAAAAACTGGACACTCCCTTAAGTGAATATAGATGGAGTACA
>CAYORF010000081.1:0-12324 GCA_964406305.1 uncultured Anaerolineales bacterium
ATGCAATCCTATTTAATTCCCACTTGATGGGACAGGCGTATAAAGTTGCTGCTCTCGGAGGGAAACTTCCAGCTGAGTCGATTCCGGATGCGAGTTAAGGAGATTTACCCCTTATTGTAAGTTGACCTAAATCAGGATACGGTTTCCTCAAAGGAAACCGTATCCTTTTTGTTTAACACAAAGGGACTGAGTCCTTTGGAAGGGCTCAGTCCCAAAATTCTCCGGGAGCTTATTCTTTACTCTCTTAATTTATTGATTGGCGAACTCGAACCCGCGATCCATAGCCTCAAAGTTGATCGGTATGGTTTTTTTGTGCCTCTCAGGGATATGCTCTTCGAGGGCTTTTTTAACCGCATCCAAGGGTAGGATCGGTTTCATTGCTACCATTGCACCCACCATGATCATATTTGCCAATCGGACCATACCAAGTTCCTCGGCAATTTCATTGGCCGGGATCAACAGAGACTGAATGCCTTTACGCTCGATTTCACGGTTGAACAGGGATGAATTGGCTATCAGCACACCGTCATCCGGCACCAGATTTTCATATTTATCCACCGAAGGCAAATTCAATGCCAGAGCGACATCTGGGTATCTCACCAAGGGAGATCCGATGGCTTCCTCGCTGACTATCACTGTGCAGTGGGCGGTACCACCACGCATCTCGGGACCGTAGGAAGGGATCCAGGTCACATGCAATCCATTATCCATTGATGCATAAGCCAGAACCTGTCCGGCAAATAACGTTCCCTGGCCGCCAAAGCCAGATATGATAATACTGGTTTCTTCCATGCCTTATTACTCCTTATACCTTCAGTGATTCCAGAACAGAGGAGACTTTATAGTCTCCCAGCGGGAATGCCGGGACCATTTCATTAGCTACAAATTCAAGTGCATCCTGAGGGCTAATCTTCCAGTTGGTAGGGCAGGAAGAGAGTAACTCAACCATAGAGAACCCCAATCCTCTTTCCTGGGCCTCAAATGCCAAACGGATGGCCTTTTTTGATTTCCTGATATTAGCTGCGTTGTGTAAACTGCGGCGCACAATGTAACTGGCGCCATCCAGGTTGGAGAGGATTTCTGCCATGCGAATGGGATAACCGGCCAATTTCACATCCCTACCCAAAGGTGAGGAGGTGGTTTTCATTCCCACCAGAGTGGTGGGAGCCATTTGCCCTCCAGTCATACCGTAGATAGCATTATTAATGAAGATCACAGTGATGTTCTCACCCCTGGCAGCAGCATGCATGATCTCTGCCATACCGATTGAAGCTAGATCACCATCTCCCTGGTATGTGAATACCGTATTTTCCGGAAGCACTCGTTTAATACCTGTTGCCATGGCTGGAGCGCGGCCGTGGGCAGCTTCCACGAAATCCATTTTGAAATACCGATAAGCGAATACTGAACATCCCACGGGAGCTACACCGATTGTTTTTTCCCGTAAACCCATTTCATCTATTACCTCGGCGATCAAGCGGTGGGCAATGCCGTGTGTACAACCTGGGCAGTAATGAGTGTGGACATCAGTTAATGATTCGGGGCGTTGATATATAACTTCTGTAGTTGCAACCATTATTTATCTCCTGCGAGCATTTTGTCCATGCGGACGATCCATTCATCACGAGGATCATTGGCGCCGGGGTCTTGATTGGCAGCCACACGCCGGATCTCATCCAGGATTTCATCGGGCAGCGGAGTCACACCGCCCATTCTGCCGTAAAATTCGATCGGCACTCTTCCCTGGACGATCTTCATGATATCGTCCAGCATCATCCCGGAATTCATTTCAACCACTAAAATTCGTTTCACTTGCTTGGTGAGTTCAATCAAACGATCCTGGGGGAATGGCGCCAAGGTGATAGGCCTTAATAGCCCTACCTTGATACCCTCTTCCCGGGCCTCGCGTATTGCAGAAGATGCCACCCGGCCAGCGGTACCAAACCCGATGATCAGGATTTCCGCATCTTCGATTTCATATTCATCATAGATCACTTCATTCTTCTCGATCTCTTTCCAGCGTTTTAACAGGCGCAAGTTGGTGATCTCTTCCTCTTCCGGGTCAATATAGATAGAAGTGAGAATGTTAGGGTCTCTTCCTTTGGCGCCGCTGACTGCCCAATCTGGAATTTCCTCAGGGATTTCTTTCATTGGGGGAAGTTCAGCCGGTTCCATCATCTGGCCCATGTTACCGTCAACAATCACGTGTACTATGGAACGGTATTTTTCTGCCAGGTCAAAAGCTAGGCTGATATAATCCACTGCTTCCTGTACGCTGGCGGGTGCGAGCACGATCGGGAAATAATCACCATGTCCGCCGCCCTTAACCATTTGATAATAATCTCCCTGGGAGGGTGCAATATTGCCCAACCCCGGTCCGCCGCGCATCACGTTAACGACTACAGCCGGGACTTCAGTTCCAGCGATGTAAGAAATTCCTTCCATCATTAGACTGACACCTGGACTAGATGAGGCGGTCATCACTCGTTTTCCAGTGCAGGCTGCCCCATAAACCATATTTATCGCAGAAACTTCACTTTCCGCTTGCACGAAAGCTCTGCCGAGTTCGGGTAAACGCCTGGACATATGTTCCAGGAACTCAGTCGATGGAGTAATCGGGTACCCGTAAAAGGCTTCCACTCCTGCTCGAATGGCAGCTTCCGCAAAAGCATGATTTCCTTTCAATAATTCTTTTGCCACAGTGCTTACCTCCTGGGTTTCCTCTCGGGTTTTTCTCTGTAGACGGTAATGGCGGCATCGGGGCATACTACTGCGCAGATCCCGCAACCAGTACAGGTTTCTTCTTTCATTTTGGCTGGATGATATCCTTTGGGTGTGAGCCGGCTCTTGTCAAATTCCAGGACTTCCTGGGGGCAGGCTTCAATGCAAAGGCCACAGCCTTTACAGTACTTATCATCCACTACTATCCATCCGGTAACGGCCATTAAATAATCTCCTTTCTGGACCGCAAATCGCCAAGGGCCCATTCTTTTCCAGTACAAGTTATATCACAATCTAACCCTGGCTGAATTTATTCTAAGGTATTATATGAAATGACCACTTTTTGGCATAGTGACACAATTCTGGAGATAGCATAATTATTATCAGGTTGCTAGTATTCAATAAACTATTGATCCCGGTTATTTCTCCCCTTATTGACACTCTCTAATCGTCTGGTATAATGGCACGGCACTGAAGGAATAGGTCCTTCTGCAGCCTTTTGGCATGGATTAAGACCCCCCAACTTCCCCGCTCCGCTGTGGCACAGGCATTGAACACAGAGAGAACGGTGAAGTGAAGATTGGAGGAGAAGTTTATGAAATATGCAATTGTCGTAAGTGGTGGGAAACAGTATAAAGCTGTACCCGGAGAGGTCCTCCAGGTTGATAAACTTCCCACTGAAACTGGAAAGAAATTTGTTTTGAAAGAGGTGTTATTCATCTCTGATGGCAAAAAGAAAGTTACCATTGGTACTCCGCAGATCAAGGGAGCCAAGGTAGAAACAACTGTCACTGGCCAAATTAAAGGACCCAAGTTACTGGTCTTTAAATACAAACCCAGAGTGAACTACCGGAGGAGGCAAGGTCATCGTCAACTATATACACTGCTTCAGGTAGACAAGATCGTGACCAAATCAGGAGAAAAAGATGGCGCATAAAACAGGTGGCGGTTCTACCCGCAACGGACGAGACAGTAATTCCAAGAGATTGGGCGTTAAGAAATTTGGCGGCGAACAGGTAATTTCCGGAAATATCATAGTGCGTCAGCGAGGCACCAGGATCCATCCTGGAGAAAACGTAGGTCGCGGCGGCGATGACACTTTATTTGCAACAGCAGACGGTGTTGTCACCTTCCAGGACTTCCGTGGTGGCAAAAAACGCGTACATGTGTATCCCGCAGAATAAAAGGATTTATTAAATGAAAGCAGAAATTCACCCAACATATTTCCCTGAAGCGACGGTTCTTTGCGCTTGCGGCAACACCTGGAAAACGGGATCAACTCAAGAATCACTTCGTACCGATGTTTGTTCTGCCTGTCATCCATTTTACACTGGCGAACAGCGCATTGTTGACACCGAGGGCCAGGTTGACCGATTCTATAAGAAAGTAAAATCCCATGAGGAATTCGAGAAAGCGAAATCAGAAAGGGATACAAAAACAGCAATTGCTGATGTTTCAGTGGAATTACTGGAAGTGGGTGCTCGTGTTACGAATGCCCTTGTGGATGCCAAAATTGTGACCATTCAGGATTTGCTGACTCTGCTGGAAGGCGGCGATCAGCCTCTGCTGGATATCAAAGGTTTTGGACGAAAATCCCTGATCGATCTGAAGAAAGCCTTACGCGCTCAAGGATTTGAAATCCCTGAAGCAGCTGAGGAGATCTCAATTTAAGGTCAGGATACAGTTCTTTTGATAAAATACAGGCAGAGTAACACTCTGCCTGTTTTTTGTTAATCCAAGTCCAGATAAGTGAGGAAATGAATGAAACATCATCAGGGAAGGTTGGAAGTTATCACAGGTCCAATGTTCTGTGGGAAAACAGATGAGCTGCTGCGCAGGCTTCGAAGGGCGATTATCGCCAAGCAAAAGATCCAGGTTTTTAAACCTGGATTTGATATTCGCTACAGCAACGAAAAAGTGACCTCTCATGCAGGGAATGAGTATAATGCCTACCCGGTTGAGAATATTTCGGAAGTGCCAACTTTACTGCTTGATGATGTCACTCTGGTCGCCATCGATGAAGCGCAGTTCTTTGGAGAGAAGATCATTGACGTTATCCAGGCATTGGTTAACAAGGGAATCAGGGTCATCGTGGCTGGTTTGGACATGGATTTCCGTGGAGAACCTTTTGGTCAGATGCCGGTATTGCTGGCCCAGGCAGAGTTCGTAGATAAATTGCACGCCATCTGCATGGTATGTGGAGAGGAAGCAACTCGAACCCAGCGCCTGGTGGATGGCAATCCTGCCTATTATGACGATCCAATTATCATTGTAGGTGCTTCGGAAATGTATGAAGCCCGCTGCAGGATCCATCATCAGGTACCAAGAAAAGAGGAATAACTATGCAATCGTATAAGGATTTTTTAAGTGAAGTTCTGATTCCAGAACAGGAACTCCAGGACAAGGTCCAAGAATTAGCAGAACAGATCAGCCGGGACCACGCTGGACAGGATCTGCACCTGGTGTGCATCCTGCGCGGCGGAGTGTTATTCCTGACGGATCTAATGCGGGCGATTACGGTTCCACACTCAATTGACTTTATGGCCATTTCATCCTACGGTGTTGGCGCCAGGGAAGCTTCTGGTCATGTACGGTTGACGATGGATCTCCGGGATGATATTCAGGGGAGGAATGTACTGTTGATCGAGGATATAGTGGACAGTGGTCATACCCTGGCATCCGTTTTGGGGCTACTGGCTACTCGTAAACCTGCTTCATTAAAAGTTTGCACGCTGCTGGATAAAGCGGAGAGACGGGAAACCGAGGTGCCGCTCGATTATGTGGGATTTGTGATTCCCAACAAATATGTCTTTGGTTATGGATTGGACCTGGACGAGTTTTATCGCGAACTGCCCTTTATCGGTGTTGTGAACGAAAATAAGTATACTCCTCCGGATCATTAGATTTCCTGAATCCTTTAGCCAGGGGGAGAACTACACCTAGCGAAATTCTGACCGGTAACGAATGATGATGCCTGTGGGTCTCCGGGATTTAGTTCTCATATTTTAACCACTCCTGGATAAGAACATGATGAATATGAAGCCATTTCCAGCTCTGTATGAGCAGATAATTAGAATCCTTGAACCATATCAAGCTTACCTGGTGGGGGGAGCTGTACGGGATTTGCATCTTGGTAAACCAATCCATGACCTGGATTTTGCCCTGTCGGGAGATACTATCCCTGCTGCTAAACTGGTTGCTGACCAGCTCGGCGGTGCGTTTTTTGTTCTTGATCCGGAACGGGAAACTGCGCGGGTGATTATAAAAGATAAAAACGCTCAGCGTATGATGGTGGATTTTACTCGCTTCCAGGGTAAGGATATTAAAGATGATTTAGGCGCGCGTGATTTTACGATCACTTCGATGGCATTGGGATTAGGTCCGGATGAAAAGGTTATTGATCCTTTTGGTGGCGCCCAAGATTTGAAGGATCGACTGCTGAGGACAACTTCAGAGCGGTCCCTGGCTGATGATCCGCTGCGCTGCTTGCGGGCCGTGCGTCTTGCCGCTCAATTTGGATTGAGAATCCTGCCTGAAACCAAGCATCAGATCCGTAAATACAGCAAAGGAATTGCCGGAGTCTCCCCTGAAAGGACCCGGGATGAACTTTTTAGAATCCTGGATGGACCAAAACAGGCTGCCGCTTTCCAAACCCTGGAAATCCTGGGATTATCCCCCTTCGTTTTTTTTGAAGAGGTTACAGAGCAGCAGATCAAACACCTAACCTTTCTTGAAGATACATGGGGCTTGTTTCTTAAAAATCATGATCAAGATAGCGCGGCCAACTGGTCTCTGGGATTATTAGTCCATCGCCTGGGCCGCTACCGAAAAGACCTTGAATCTTACCTGAAACATGAACCTGTGCCTGGAAGGACCATTTACCAACTATCCTTTATCGCTCCTCTGCTAGAAAATGGAAAAGAAGAGGGTAAAAACAGAAATTGGACAGAGATCCTTCCTCTCAGTAACCAGGAATGGGAAATCCTGAACAAGAGTAGACAGGCTGCCGAAGTTGTGCTGCAGCAATTTAGAACGGGAGGTCCTCCCCGGCCTTTGGCTATTTATCGTTATTATCGCCAGTACAAATCAGCTGGGATATTGGGCGTTTTTCTAGCTTTGGCTGTCGTATCCTCTGAATACGAAATCAATTCTCATCAAGAAGATTGGACTAATGTCCTGGATATTTGTAGATCATTCCTGGAAGGTTGGTGGGAGAAAAAGGATCAATGGGTCTCTCCTCCGATCCTGCTTGATGGTGATGATATCCAATCTGAATTCAGCATCTCCCCGGGACCCCGGATCGGTTTGCTGCTGGAATCCCTCCGTGAAGCCCAGGTTGATAGTGGTATATCTTCCCGGGAAGAAGCGATCCAGTTCCTGACAGATTTGGTAGAAGGTGCAATTGAGATAACTGAATGAGCGATACTCCAGAAAAAACGTTTTTCGAAGATACCTACCAGATATTTTCCCGTCCACTTTCAAATGTTGATTGCGGGGAAAAGTGCGGACCATTTAATGAATATGGCGTCCCGGTATGTTGTGATATCAACTTGATCATACCTTCAGCTTATAAGGAAGAATGGGAGTTTTTGAAGGAAAAGACCGATCTTTGGCAGCCCTGGAGCAGTTCCAATCCCATTGATACTGGTCTGGAGAATGATGTCCAGGATGGCCAGGTATTACTAAAATGTCTGGGATACCAGTATTGCCAGCGCTCGTTTCGGACGCTGACCTGTAGGGCTTTTCCTTTTTTTCCTTACCTTGACAGTCGGGGAAACTTCCTTGGTCTGATTTATTTTCAGGAATATCGGGAACAGTGTTGGATAATCAGCAATCTCTCCGTCGTCACCACTGACTATAAGGCTGATTTTAAGCAGGCGTTTGAGCTCCTTTTTAAGCAATACCCGGAATCTAAAGAGAGTTATTCGCAGTATTCATCTTATGTCAGGGAAGAAAATACCCTTTCTGGTGATAAAATTATTCTTCTTGATTTTGAAGGAAACGTATTTCTTTTGGATCCGGACTCCGAGATCTCACATCAGGTGAGTTACGAAGATCTGGAATCCTTCGGTCCATTCAGCATAACCAATGACCTGATTTTCCCAGATGAGAATCCGGATTAAGTATGGAAAACTCGAACCAGCAAACCAGTGAATTTTCCCTCCCAGAGGAGTATCAGGTTCCTGCCCGGGTTGCAGCCCGCAGGGATAGTCCTATTGGTTGGATAACTGCCCATTTTATCCAATACTGGTATTGGGGATTGACTACTTTGATAGGAGCGATTGGCAATGCGTCGTTGGCAGCTGTAGTCCCTGTTATGGTGGGTAGGGCTCTCAACGCGCTGCAAGAAACTCCGCCCAGAACTGAACTTCTGCTGCAATTCGCTTTGATCATAGTTGTGACCCAGGTCATCCGAGGAGCCCTTCAACTAGGCAGGAATTTCAGCGCAGAATTATTGGGCCAGCTGATGGAACGGGATATCAGGCATGAGTTATATACTTCTCTGCTTGGGAAAAGCATGACATATCACAGCTTGCTGCCAGTTGGCGATGTGATGGCCAGGGCAACCAATGACGTCCGGGAAATTAACTTTATGTTCAGCCCCGGGTTTAACTTGGTGGTGGGATCGGCCAATTTCATCATCATGCCGATCATTTTTTCTTATCAATACCATCCCTCGTTGATCATTCCACCATTGATCTACCTGATCCTTTATTTTTTAGCTTTATGGCAGTATCTCCATGAACTGCAGCCAATCACTGATGCTGTCAGAAGCGCCTTCGGGACCTTGACCTCCCGGTTGGCAGAGGCGGTTGATGGGATCGAAACGGTTAAGGGTATGGCTGAAGAAGCCAGTGAAGTAAGATTATTTGCCAGCAACGCCAAACGGTTCATGAAAAATGAAGTTCATCAGGGGGATGTGGAAGCTCGCTTTTTGCCTATACTATTGATGGGTTTGACCCAGGTTGGGGGTCTATTTCAGGCGATCATCCTGTACCAACGCGGATTGCTGGAAGTGGGTGATATTGCCGCTTATTATGGGCTTCTGGGATTGCTGGGATTTCCAACATTTGTATCTTTATTTGCTTATTCTCAAGTTTCCCTTGGCATAGCCAGTGCCCGGCGAATTTTGGAGCTGATTAACCGGGAAACGGAATTGGACCAAAATCAGGAAGGACATGAAGAGCAGATCGAGGGAAAGATCCATTTTGATGATGTCTCCTATGCCTATCCAGATGTTGATCTAACCCTCAATCGGATTGACTTCTCGGTCCAACCCGGCCAAACTATCGCTGTTGTTGGTCAGACGGGATCAGGAAAAACAACCCTGGCGAAATTGATCAATCGCACCTATGACACCACTTCGGGAGCCATTCGAATCGATGATGTGGACGTCAAAGAGTGGAACCTGGAGACTCTTCGTAAACAAATATCTATCATTGAACAGGATATTTTCCTGTTTTCCAACACAGTTGCCGAGAATATCGCCTTTGGGAAACCAAATGCCACCCGGGAAGAGATAGAAGAAGCAGCCAGATCAGCTCAAGCTCACGAATTCATCCTTTCATTTACGGATGGATATGAAACCATGCTGGGAGAGAGGGGAGTGACCCTCTCAGGAGGCCAACGCCAACGCCTGGCCCTGGCCCGGGCATTCCTCACTGACCCCCGCATCCTGATCCTGGACGATTCCACAAGTTCGATCGACAGCGCTACCGAGGATGAGATCCAGAAGGCCATTTTCGAAGCAGCCAAGGGAAGAACGACAATTATCATCACTCACCGATTATCGCAAATACGCTGGGCAGATACCATACTGGTCATCCGCAAGGGTGAGGTGATCGCCCAAGGATCGCATGATGAGTTGATGGCCAGCTCCGGGGCATACAGTCAGCTTTTTATAGAATGATTACTTATTTTACGAGGCATTAGGCATGGGATTCTTTTCCAACCTGGACACCGAAGCATATGATAGGGAATACAGCGACAGAGATTTACTGAAGCGTATAGTTTCCTATTTAAAACCGCACACCGGGAGATTGGTTGGGATTTCTCTGTTCTTGATCCTGATCGGTACTGCCAGCGCGTCTTTGCCGCTGGTCGTTTCCAGCAGTATTGATCGGCTGACAGTGGACCGGGCTGATTCCCAAATTAAACTTTTGATCGGCTTGGTATTATTGGCAGCCCTTGTAAACTGGAGCGGAAATTGGATCCGGCGCCGGATGACCGTTCGGGTTGTCTCTGGTATTGTGATGACATTAAGAACAGATGCATTCGCTTCTGCAGCCAATCATGATCTGTCATTTTATGATAAATTTTCCTCCGGCAGGGTGGTATCCAGGATCACCTCGGATACAAGGGAGTTCGGGAAGTTAATTCTTCTGATCACGGACCTGGGAGCGCAAATGGTCCAGGCTCTGATCCTGGGGGTTGTGCTGATCCGGCTGGAATTCCGCCTGTTTGTCTATATTCTTATTTTCCTGCCATTTATATTCCTGCTGGCTCGGGGATTCAGGAGTATTGCCCGTAGGGTGACCCGGGAAGGCATGCGGGCCCTGGCTACGGTGAATGCCACGATCAAGGAAACCATCAGCGGGATTGCAGTGGCCAAGAACTTCCGCCAGGAGTCGGAGATATTTTCAGATTTTGACCAGGCAAATGTTGGATCTTACAAGATCAATGTCCGGCGGGGTTTTGTGCTCTCAATCGTGTTCCCGGCGTTGAATACTATAAGTGGTATCGGTACGGCCATACTGGTCTACACCGGCGGTATGAGCGCTGCTCAGGGGATCGTGACCATCGGATCCTTGTATCTTTTCGTTGTGGGTCTGGATAGGTTCTTCTTCCCGGTATTGAATCTGGCTTCGTTCTCGGCTCAGGTCCAGGTTGGTTTGGCTTCTTCAGAGCGAGTATTTGCCTTGATCGATGCGGAACAGGCAGTGGTCCAGAATGGAAATCTGGTTCCCGGCCGTTTATCTGGCAGGATCACCATCGAGAATTTGAACTTCAAATATACAGAGGATGAGTGGATATTCAAGGATTTTGATCTCACAGTTAATCCGGGTGAAAGTATCGCACTGGTTGGGCATACCGGTTCTGGAAAATCTTCTATTGCCAAATTGATCGCCCGCTTTTATGAGTTCCAATCTGGATTGATCAAGATAGATGATCATGATATCCGTGACCTGGATCTCACCAGCTACCGAAAGCAACTGGGCATGATCTCCCAGGTGCCCTTTTTATTCTCGGGCACGGTCGCAG
This sequence comes from uncultured Anaerolineales bacterium, assembly GCA_964406305.1. Classification (GTDB taxonomy): domain Bacteria; phylum Chloroflexota; class Anaerolineae; order Anaerolineales; family UBA11858; genus B10-G9. The sequence continues at coordinate 10,984 of CAYORF010000081.1, forward strand.
AAAACATTCAGTATGCCTGCACTGATTCCAGCTTGGAAGAAATGACCCAGCTTGCCCGAGAAATTGGCGAGGGGGAATGGTTGGAAACCCTTCCAGAAGGTTTTGACACTGAAGTTGGAGAACGGGGTGGACACCTATCGATGGGACAACGTCAGCTAGTGGCGTTATTGCGGGTGCTTATTCAGAACCCAGCAATTTTTATTTTGGATGAGGCCACAGCCAGCATCGATCCGTTTACTGAAAGACAGATCCAGCAGGCTTTGGACCTGATCCTCAAAGACAGTACCAGTATCCTGATCGCCCACCGGCTTTCAACAGTTAAGTCTGCAGATCGGATCATTGTGATCGATCAAGGGAAGATCATTGAGGAAGGCACACATGAGTCCCTGCTGGAAGCTGGAGGGTATTATTCAGTGCTCTATAATACCTATTTTAGACACCAAAGCCTGACCTATGTGGAAGAAAGTGGTAAGCTGGCGAAGTAGTGGTGTTAAATAAAAAGGGACCCGAAGTTTTAGAAACTCAGGGTCCCTTTTTGTTTCTAGATCATGAATTTCCCGTCTTTATACAGCAGATCTCCATCCACGCGGATCTCGCTGTCTTCGCGGATATCACAGATCATATCCCAGTGAATGGCAGAGACATTTTTGCTGCCCGTTTCAGGGTAACCAGCGCCAAGTGCCATATGGAAAGAGCCGCCGATCTTCTCATCATAAAGGATGCTTTTGGTGAATTTTTGGATGCCGTAATTTGTGCCAATGGCAAACTCACCTAGATAGCGGGAGCCTTCGTCGCTGTCCAGCATGGCCAGTAGGAATTCCTCATTCTTGTCCGCAGTGGCATTAACAACCTTGCCGTCTTTGAATTCAAGGCGGATGCCCTCCACTTCTTTGCCCTGTTCAATAGCTGGATAGGTGTAGTTCACCCAGCCGTTAACGGAGTTTTCCACTGGTCCGGTAAAGACTTCGCCACTGGGCATATTATGGCTACCGTCTGAGTTGATGAATGTTCGGTCTTCGATTGAGAGAGTGAGGTCGGCATTGGGGCTAATGACGGTAACGATCTTTTTACCGTTCAACCAATCTACAACTACCTGCTGTTCATCATGGATGCGCTCCCATTCGGCGACTGGATCATCCCTGTCACAGTAGCAGGCACTGTAGACAAAATCCTCATAGTCATTCAGGCTCATGTCTGCATCCTGGGCGTAAGCCGGGCAGGGGTAATTGGTGAGGGTCCATCTTAGGTCACCGGAAGCCGACCGTTCCATATAAGTTTGCATCAATCCCTGTTTGGCCTGGCCTGATAGCTGCTGTTTTTTAGGATCCACACCTGCCATAT
>CAYORF010000082.1:0-12192 GCA_964406305.1 uncultured Anaerolineales bacterium
CCGCTTTCGGCGTTTTTTCTGACATCGCAGATGTTTGTGAAGCTCACCTCCAGCTCTCTTGTCGGTATAGATGTATTGGTAAATCCATTCATGACTAACGTTGACGCTTTCATGCTTCCTCATCCGCAGCGAGATCTGCTCCGGACTCCAATCTTCACAGATCCAACCTCAATCCAAGACCAGGTTTGAGGTTGGATGTGCTGCCTGTCCCATTTACGTCTATTTACAGCGTAGGAGCGGGCTTGTTTCGGCCGATATCCTCGCTGACCTTGGTTCCGTTTCAACTCTCTGCAGATGGTAGATTTATGTACTCCTATTGTTTCTGCTATTTCCGTTTGTTTATGGTCACTTTTCAAAAGTGCTTGAATCTGATATCGTTGACATTGGGTAAGCTGGTTGTAACTCATAAGCGCTCCTTTGACTTCGTGGTCTCTAGAGGCTTATATTACACCAGCTTACCTCTTTCAACCTTCAAAGTTGCACTTACGAGTTGAATCTAGCGAATCATATTTCCATATCCCTGAATCTTTAATATTTGTATATCCGAAAGATCGTAGGTTTGAATTTCTCCAACGCCATCTTTTTTAGATGCTGTCCCCCATAATTTTAGGATTGATGTTGTGCCCTCAAAGAAAACAGGGCTTTCTAAAAATTATGATATAAAATTTCTTATTTAATTTTCCTTAGTGCTTTCTTTGCAGAATTTGATATCTTTGTATTTTCAGAATCTAATAAGCTGCTCAGGGGTTCAATGGCCTTATTACTTTTCAGTTTTGTTAACGCGTCAATAGCATATAGAACAACTTTTTCCTCCTTACTGCCCAAGGCCACTAGAAAAGGTTCAGGCGTCCATTGCTCCTTGAGATTTTTCAATGCCCATTTGATAACTGGGCGTACATGCACAGATTTGTGGTCTATGTTTTCCAGGAGAGCAGGAATTGCTTCTGGATCATCTAATTTTCCTAATGCTTTGGCTACCTTGGATACAAATAACATATTTTCATAATTTAATGCTTTGGTCAAAGGCTTTGTCGCAGTTTTATTCCCGATTTCTCCTAAACAGTAAGCTGCACTACAACAAGCATTTGGTTCATCCAAGTCGAGTCCTTGAATTAAATACTGTACTACTTTGTCTCCAGCCTGAATGAGGAATTTTTGAGTGGTAATAATATCTTTATTTTGCAGTAGATTAGAGACCATTCCACTTAATCCATTTTTGTCATTAATTTCTAAAAGCGAAAGTGACGCGAGCAGGCCAGGGCCATCATGAAATTTATAAATTGAACCATCTGGAATCACATGTAAGAATTCACCTGCTGTTAATCTGGCCAAACTATCCACAATCCGGCTGTCCCAATTTATTTTTCCCAGGTCGCGTGCAAGTCTAAACGAATGTGTTTTATCAAATACCTCAAGGATAATGGGAATAAAACGCCCATCTTTGAAAGCAAGTTCTAAACCTAATAAAGCGTAAGCCGCTTCTTCGAAACACACACTCCCCTTGGCAATCTCAACAATATCCTGAATTAATGTATCGTCCACAATATCTTTATTTCTTAGTAAGTCTTCGGCTCCAAATGTCGCAATGTTACCTAAATAGGTATCTTGCAGAATCGTGCGAAAATGTACGGGATTGCAGAATGCGTTCAGGATGTCGTTAGGGGGATAAAGCTATCCAAATAGTGAGCAATTCTGGCGGCTGGCAAATTGAATATTGAAAGGAGATCTAAATGCTCGGTCGTTCCAACCGAGGATTGATGGTAGTATGCATCCGTCGCAATCAAATCTTCAAGTGAAGGAAGGTTTCGGATGTCAGTAGATACATTTCCTCGCCAGCAGTTACTCCAAGTAGCCCGGTTCAGCTCCAAAGATATTACTAAAATCCAGCAATCTCACCGCCTCCACAACCGCTTGGGGTTTGCCTATCAACTGGCTTTCGTGCGGGTCCATAATCGTTTTCCAGCCCAAGATCCATTGGAAGTTATCGATGCCCTGCTGACATATGTCAGTGTCCAACTGAACATTCCGGCTCACTTGATCCAGACGTACCAACAGCGCAGGCAAACGCTGGTTGAGCATCGCGCCGCTCTTCTTGCCTATCTTGGTCTGCGACGTTTTGGGTCGACGGAGACCAAACATCTGGAGCAATTCTTGTTCGAGCAAGCCGGCCGTCTGGAACAGACCGGACAGCTCATGTCTCAGGCCAGACAGTTCCTTAGGGAAGCTGGGATTCTGTGCCCGGCAGATAGCACCTTGCGGCGGCTGACCGGGAAGCAACGTCAACTTGCCAGACTGCAGCTTTTCGAACGGCTCCGGAATAATCTCTCAAGTGTCCAGTTAGAAAAGCTGGACGCGCTTCTTGTGACTTCCTCAAATCGGTTAACCCCCTTTCAAGCTCTAAAACAACCCCCTGGTAAAGCGTCTCCAAAAGCCATGTTGCAATTGGCCCGCAAACTTGAACGCATACGTGAAACAGGCATTCATGAGCTGAACCTTGCCTGGCTTAACAATAATTATCAGCGCTCACTGGCACGTTATGCGTGCCGCCTCTCAGCCAGCCGGGTGCGTGAACTTCAATCCGAACATAGGTATGCCGCTCTAGTTTGCTTCTTATGGCAAACGTATCGCGACACCATAGACCACATGATTGATATGTACCATAAATTGATGATCGGGGTTTACAAGCGAGCCCAAACGGAACTAGATAAGCAAACACGCGAGCGGCGGAAGATGATCCAGACTTCTTTGGGGACCTTCCATGCTCTGGGTGAAGTGATTCTGGATGAAAAAATTCCTGACAGTGAACTACGCGCCGTGCTGTTTGAAACAATTAGTCAGGAACAGCTGACCACCCAGATGAATACAGTCGAAACCTGGTTGACCGGCAAGTACAGCCATGTTTTTTATCTCGTCATGCAGCGCTTTTCTTACTTGCGTCAGTTTGCACCGGTCCTGCTCGAACATCTGGCTTTTCAACTGGAAGAGGGTACCCAATCAACAGTGGTCGCTGCGGTCCATCTCCTACGTGAACTGAACCAAGCCAATAAACGAAAATTACCTGTAGACACCCCTCTGGATTTCATTCCCAAGAAACTGCGTCCGCTGGTGGAAAAGAACGGTCAAGTCGACAAATGCGCCTGGGAATGTGCCTTGCTCACTACCTTACGCGACGAAATCCGAGCCGGAAATGTCTTTATTCAGCAAAGCAAGCGTTTCGGACGTTTTGACGACTTCTTTATCTCTAAAAGGAGTTGGCAGTCACATAGTTCCCATTTCTTCCAGCGTGCAGGACTGCCCGTGAATACTGCTGATGTCCCGGCTTATCTGACCGATCGTCTGAACCAGGCCTATGACCAATTTCTCAAACGGCTCCCCGAAAACACCTTTGCCCAGGTGGATGAAGACGGCTGGCAACTGTCAACCGACCCGGCCGACAAGCTGGATACCATTGGTAAACAACGTCGGGATGCCCTGGAAACCTGGCTCTCTAAGCATCTCCGCAAGATAAGGCTGCCGGAATTACTTATTGAAGTAGACAACGAATTGCGCTTTACTCACCCATTTATGATGACGGCCCAGCAAGCAGATCGCGAAGCCGGACAGGTTTGTGCTATTCTAGCATCCTTGCTGGCGCATGGCTGCAATCTGGGTCCCTACACTATGGCGCAATTAACTCCCGGCATCACCTACTGGCAGATCAAGCAAGTCACCGACTGGCAACTGACTGAAGAAGCCCTACGTCAAGCCTTGGCCAAACTTGTGAACGCCATTAGCAGCCTGGAGGTCACCCAGGCTTGGGGGACAGGCCAGGCATCGAGCAGTGATGGGCAGCGGTTTCGGCTGCGGCGCAAGGTGCTTCAACAGACCTACAGCCCGCGCTTTCATGATTATGCAATCGAATTCTACTCATTCGTGGCCGATAATTATGCCCCTTTCTACAGTACTGTGATTGAGTGCACAGATCGGGATGCCGCCTATGTGCTGGATGGGTTACTTTATAATGAGAGCGACCTGGCTTTGGAGGAACACTACACCGACACGCATGGATATACCGAAATCAACTTTACTGCCTTTGCTATGCTCGGTCGCCAGTTTTCGCCACGTATCCGGGGCTTGCAGAAGCAGCGCATCTATCGGATTGATGCGGCTAAAGACTACGGACCGCTAGCTTCCCTGGTTGACCGTGCTGGCCGCACCATTCACATGGTTTGGATTTGCGACCAATGGGACCGCATGGGCCAGTTCTATGCTTCATTCGAAAATGGGCATACTACAGCATCGACAGCGCTGAAGCGGCTGGTTGGATACAGCAGCCAGAATTATTTCTATCGTGCCAACCGAGAATTGGGACGCATCTTCAAAACGGAGTATATCTTGCAGTACATGTCTGATCCCCTCCTGCGTAAACGATCCCGGCGAGGTCTGCTCAAGGGGGAGCGGGTCCACGCCCTGGCTCGACAAGTAGCTTACGGCAAACAAGGTGTCATCACTGGGCGAGGGTTGCAGGCTCAGCAGAATTCCAGTAGTTGTCTGACCTTACTCATTGCCTCCATCATCTACTGGCAAGCCAAGGAGATTCACCGCATTATACTGGAAGGTAATCCCGAAGAAGCGGGTGTGGACCTCTCGTTACTTGAACATATCAGCCCTGTTGGCTGGGACAATGTCCTCTTATATGGCGAATATGTTCTCGATCAAGACCTGGTCCAGACCTAAAAAAATGTCTAATGAAGCTATTTTATGTTTCCAACCCCGTACATTTTCGCACGATTCTGCAAGATACCTAGATCCGGTTTTGCTTGTTAATACAATAAAGAAAAACGAACGCCTATCTATGTCAAAATAGACATTAGTTTGTGAATACGGAGCAGCCCTATTGGGTAGGAAAATGTGATTCTCTATGGAAAGTACTTTCTACGTTGGGGTTTGATTCGGGTCCGAGGTGATTTTGCATACCTCTTAGCGTATATTTCTGCGCGATTATGCATAGTACCCTTATATAGGGTATTCATGTCCTCAACGTAAGACGTTTTCCAGATCTTGGTAAAAAGTTCTTCCTTGGAAACCAGGGTGCCTTTTTTTTTGATCAGGTATTTCAAGACCTGCATTCCCTTGGTGCTCAGGTGAGTAACTCCCTTAGGGGTGAACACGCGTTGTTTCTCTTCGTCCAGGAAGATGTCTCCGTACTGGACGCAGCTCTTCCTGTCCAGTGGAGAATACAACTCAATGCTGTTAACTAACCTTCTGATAGAGAACCCTGGGCGAACCAGCACATCAGCCTTGGCCGGTTTCTCTTGGTCAGAGTAGACCAATATAGGAAGGTTGGGAGCTGCTTTCTTTAGAGCAGCACAGGTCCTATCTCCATTTGTTCGCATGGAAATAGCATTAAGAACAACCGAGTGAGTGATCTTGTGCCGCTTTAGCGCTTCCAGGCCGGCACCAGCTGTTTCTGCCGTGCAAATAGAGTACCCTTCTGCTGTTAGAAGGTTTGTAAGCGAGTCTCGTGTATTCCGTTCAATAACAAGTAGGTTTTTTTTCATGTCCTGCGAATTGGTTAGCTGGCTGCTCTCTATATCTTACCGTTTTGTCATGAATAAATTTCCTAATACCATCTTTCTGCCAATCCAGATCCAAATGCCAGGAGCTTTCCCATTTGATCATCGGACATTCGATAGACCATGCTCCTTTTATTGGGATAGATCTCGGAATTCTGCCACTCATGTTTCCGGACACTTGTTGCTACTCCAATCTTCACGCCTCGTGCATTCAGCTCAATCATCAACTCTGCTGCATTAAATAAAAAAACGTAGTCGGTCAACCAGGGCCGTATACCTCCTTTTGAGGTAGGATTTATGGGTATTTTTGCATATCCCCCCAAAAAAGTATAATTCAGGGCTATCCTGCTGGGGGTGTCGATCCTGAACGGGACACCAATTCCTGTATAATTGCATCAATGTCTATTGGTTGAAACGATTTGGCAAATTCATAGCGGCCATAGAAAGCGATGTGCTGCCAGGCCACCGGTGAAACTGTTGCAAGCGACCCAGCTGCTAAGGAGTCCCCTTTTTCGGCTTGACGACGCAGCACATTCGATAAGATCAAAGCATTATAAAAGATAATACCGTTGGCAATGAGACGACCACAGTCGTTCCAAATCTGCTGTTCGCCCTCTGTTTTGAACCGTAATTTTCCAAAATTGGCGTGAGAAACAGATTTGTGAAGCTTATGATAACTTTCACCCTGGTTCAATGCCTGCTGTACATTGCGGCGAAGAGATACTGAGTCTATGTAGTCGAGCAAAGTAGGGTTGTTCTAATCTGGAATATACCTTTTTAGGGGGATATGCAAAAACACCCATAATCCATTTACACAATTTATTCTACGCTCTCTAATAATGGCAGCTCTTCAACCCGCTGGATCTTGTTCTGGCTGGTTTTGACATGGTTTATAAAAAAGTGCAGCCTGTTGAATAAGTTCACCTCACTGGCACCCGCGTCCAGATCTAAATATAACAAATTTAATTGAGGATGAATTCCTTTAAGTCTTGTTCCAACACCCTTGGCTACCACATGATTAGCGATACACCCAAATGGCTGCAAGCAGAGCACATCCTGCACACCTGCTTTTACCAATGTGCCGATTCCTCCAGCAATCAACCACCCTTCACCATATTTGTGTGTCAAGGATAAGACCTTTTGGGCTTGTTCAGCAATACTACGTATTGAATGAATAGGTTGATAGTATCGGAATCCTTTTAATATATCATCGACATCATCCAAATACGCTTGAACATATTTATCTCCCCACGTTATTAAGTGCATAAGGATAGAAGGCTTAGTAATATTCGCCTTAACACGTTCAGGACGGGAGATAAATGAATATAAGAAAAACTCTGTTAAGGGAGGAATAACCACTTCAATTTCCTGATCCATCAACCAATCTGCAATATAGTTCATACTAAATGGATTGTACTTAACGAAGATCTCACCAACGATACCAACTTTAGGATAACTCCGATCATATGTACTGATGGCGTTAAAATCGACCACGGCCTCCCTGAGCAGATCAAGGATTGCATTTTTGTTCAGCGGTGTGGTTCCGTTTTCAAAAGAATGCAGGTAATTATCCGCCAGCTGGAGTGTTTCACCCTTATTCTTTTCCCGGATTGCCGTGGCATAATACATATTCGCTAAGGTATCGGTATAAATAATATTAAACAGAGTTTTTACCAGAAACTTTGTATTATCCAATTTGAAACCCGGCTGCTCATTTCGGGACCTTCCACTGGTTGATACTGTGATAACAGGGACTTGCTCAAAACCGGACGAAATCAGAGCCCTTTTTAATAGTGTTCGATAGTTGGAAGCCCGGCATTGTCCTCCTGTTTCCCACCATCCGATCACTACATCTGAAGGATCATATTTCCCGGACTTCAAAGCCTTTATTACGTCACCAATCACGATGATCGCAGGATAGCAAATTTCGTTATTGGTGTATTTGAGACCCACCTGAACTGATTCGTTATTTGGAGGAGCTAGTGTATCAACTTTATAACCGAAATCAATCAAAGATCTTGAGAACGCGGGGGAAATGAATCGTGAAAATTGAGGTACGATAATCGTCTTTTGACGATCTGATTCCTGATACACTTTAACGTTTTTCCTGGGCATATATCTTTGATCAACCGGTTTTTCTTTTCTATTTATCAATTCGATCATCGACCTGAGCCTGAGTTTAGTGGAGCCAATACTCTCAATTTCATCGATTCTGATGACGGTGTGCTTTTTTCCAAACTCACCTAAAATGCTTCCGATTTCGTCTAATACTGAAGAATCTGGTCCGCAGCCAAATGAATTCAGCAGGACAATTTCCACATCATCCTGTTGTTTTGCCCAATGCGCGGCGTGGTATAACCGGTTGGAATACTCCCATTGAGTCAATATTTGTTTGGTATCCAGAGTTTGGTCAGGTTCTATAGGAACCGCGTCTTCGGTGATGACATCAATGCCAAAATTAACCAGCACATCCGGCACCTTATGGTTAACCAACGGGTCATATTGATAAGGGCGTCCCATTAACAAGACCACAGGCCGCCCATCAGCCCTGGCTTTATTAAGTATATCTATGCCAATTTCTTGGACCTCTTCTTTGAACCTTTGTTGGGTTTTAATTGCTTGAGCAAAGGCGCGTTTAAAGGTTTTCTTTTTGATGCCCAGCCCAGCTAAATATTGGTAGCAGGCCTTCTTTAGCAAACCTCTATCATTGAAATTTATCGCTGGCGAATCCAGAGGGATGCCGAATTTTCCTTCTGGGTCAATTGCGCTGCGGATCACATCAGGATAACCGGAAACAACAGGGCAGTTGTAGCAGTTGTCTGAGTCAATAAATTCACTCTTTTGATAGAAAACCATCGGGAAGAATATCCTATCTACCCCTGCTTCAATCAGCTCATAAATGTGGCCATGCGCTAATTTTGCTGGAAAACAAATATTTTCGGACATAATAGTTCCTGCCCCTTTGTTGCAAAGGGCGTTGCTCGAACGGGCAGAAAGCTGGACTCTGATACCACTTTCCACGAATAGAGTGTTCCAAAAAGGAAAGTTCTCGTACAGGTTGAGAGCCCGGGGAATACCCATAGTCAGAACAGGTGTTGAAACCGGTTCAGTCTCACGATCAAATAACAAATTGTATTTGAGATCAGGCAAATTGGTGCCAAGGCGTTCTCTCTTGCCGCTGTTGGTATATATCTTCTCACACCTATTTCCGGTATAGAAGACATTGTTATTCTGAAATTCCAATTTAGTGACCTTGCATTTGTTTTCGCAACCCCCGCAACGTATTTGTTTTTTCGTGTAAGTACCTACATTAGCCAGGTTTTCAAACCCCATGAAATGGCTTCTATTCTGCCCAATTCGGTTGTGGGTATCTCTCGCGGATAATGCGGCTCCAAATGCCCCCATCAGTTCGGCAATATCAGGACAGATGACCTGTTTACCGAGGAGATTCTCAAGCGCCTTTTGAATGGCAGGGTTAAGGAAAGTGCCGCCTTGAACAATGATTTTTTCACCCAAAACAGAAGTATCGGTAACTTTCAATACTTTGTGGAGTACATTCTTGATCACAGAATAAGCCAGCCCGGCGGAAATATCGCCTACTTTCGCCCCCTCTCTCAAGGATTGTTTTACTTTTGAATTCATAAATACGGTACAGCGAGTTCCCAAATCGCAGGGCGAGTCAGATTTACATGCTGATTGAGCAAAGTCTGACACGCTATATCCCAGAGACTGGGCGAATGACTCAATGAATGTCCCACACCCGGAGGAACAGGCTTCATTGATCTCTATGTTTTTAATGTGTCCATTCTCTACAAAAATAGCTTTCATATCTTGGCCGCCAATATCCAAAATAAAGGATACGTCGCTTTCAAAGGATTTCGCTGCCTGGAAATGAGCCAATGTCTCCACCATGCCTTCATCAAAATCAAACGCGGTACGAATCAAATCTTCACCATAGCCAGTAACCATGCTTCTGACAATATTGGGAGAATTTTCATTGCTCTCGAATAACCTCTGGATCTTCTTAAGCCCCTCCCGAACTGCATTTATGGGGTTGCCGTTATTATTACAATAATAATCGAAAGCAATTCTTCCTTGCTCATCGATCATTACTAATTTAGTGGTCGTTGACCCGGAATCAACCCCCAGAAAACATTTGGCTCCATTTAATTGTTTGTGGTCAATTCTCTCAACCTGATTCTGTATTAACGTTTTTTCCCACTGTTTGAATCCTGATTTATCCTCAAAGAGAGGTACAAGTCTGTTTAGATCCAAATCTGTGTGTTTTGGAGGGGTTTTTAGCAATTCTTTTAACTGCACAAGTCCAATCTCCTGCCTATTAGCACTATTTGCCAAAGCAGCCCCGATGGCAGTTAACAGTTCTGAATTATCTACTTCGTGTACGCTGGCTTTGTCTACCTTCAACACACTCACAAATGCTTTCTTCAGAGCTGGCAGAAATGTTAATGGTCCACCGCTGAAGAGAATTTGAGGTGAGGGGAGATTACCTCTCGAAAGAGTGGCTATTGTTTGTAAGACGACAGCATTAAAAACTGATGCGGCAATATCTTCCTTGGCGATTTCGCGGCTGAGTAGGTTTTGAATATCGGTTTTGGCAAAGACACCACAGCGTGAGGCAATTGGGTAGATTATTGTGTGATTTTCGGCTAGCTCATTTAGTTTGGACACCGGCACATTTAGTAGAACCGCCATTTGATCTATAAATGCTCCCGTTCCCCCTGCACAAGATCCATTCATCCGGATATCTGGGGTTCCATTAGCATTAAAGATGATCATTTTTGCATCTTCACCCCCGATGTCAATCAACGTTTTCACTTCAGGATAGAACTGCCTGACGACTTCCGCAGAAGCGACGACTTCCTGGATAAAGGGGATATCGAATTTCTCGCTGATTCCCATCCCCGCAGAGCCGGTTATCAGAAGATTAACCTTGATGTCACCAAGTGCTTTTATCCCCTCATGAATCATGACTTGCAGGGTTAATACCGTTTCCGCATTATGACGGCGATAATCCGAGAAGATAATCTCGTCATTTTGATTTAATATCACTAACTTGGCTGTAGTCGAGCCAATATCGATTCCTGTTCGAAACTGTTCATTTTGCATGGTTCTTGCCTTCTCGATAATTTCTATAGATTGTAATATGAAAACTTCTAGCTATAAATTTGGTGAAAGAGATAGCTGGTCCGATATATTTATAAAACACCACTTTTCTTCGGAGGGTTCGTTTTAGATTAGGCCCGAAAATATCCTTCATTGTAATCTCTATTTGAGAATTTCCGAATTTTTCCTGTGCTGGAGTCGTGGGATTGCGATAGCAGATTGGAATATCCCCTTCTCACTGTTGTCCACCAACGGCCACACGCAAAGTATGACAGCTATTCTGATTGAATAGCTGTTTTTTTATAATACAGATAAGCAGAACTCAGGCAAAAAAGCCCGATTATTACCGTTATTCGGGCAAAATTGCGCAATAAAAATAGGTTGAACTAAGAGCTTCGCGCAGGGGGAAAAGCAGGCGAAGGTTCACTCCCTAACCCATCCCAATATTAGATCCTCAGGCTTTAATGGGAGATACCCATAAATGGACACGGAAAATACGCGACAAGGCGGATTCGGGCTTGTCGTACTATTTCTTAGCGTATATTTCTGCGCGAATATGCACAGTACCCTGATATGCAAAAATACCCATATTGCAGATGACATTCTTGCTTACCGGATTTTTATATTTGAAAGGTTTTAATTTTTCTGGAATCTTAAATTTTTTATTTTAACTGCTTAATATTTCCTCTCTCTTTCTAAGGGCAACGCCCCTTATTTCGGTAGTGTAAACTTCTTTCTGTAAAATTGATAAATAAAGAATGGTAGGTCAGGTGTATCCTTAAGTTTTCGACAACAAAAAGGAGATACGCCATGACCTACCAAGACCATTTTACCTTACCAGCCGAATTACTTGAACAGGTAGCAGAGCAAGGCCTTGATTTTTTGCCTGAGTTGATCCGCGTTGTGGTCAATACCGCAATGGAAGCTGAACGAGAAGAACACCTTGGTGTGGAACCATATGAACGGTCAACAAGGCGCCGAGGTCACGCTAACGGCTTCAAACCCAAGACGGTCACCACCCGGATGGCACCAATCACTTTCGATGTGCCCCAGGCGCTAGAGAAAGGCTTACGTAGTGAACGAGCTCTGATGCTGGCGCTGGCCGAGATGTATGTTCAGGGCGTATCCACCCGCAAAGTCGCAGCTATCACGGAACGATTGTGCGGTAGCGCAGTATCAGCCACACAAGTCAGTCGGGCAGCCATTTTGCTAGATGAAGTCCTGGAATCGTGGCGTAATCGACCTTTGGGTCCAACAGTTTACCTGTACCTGGACGCTCGTTATGAAAAGGTGCGAATGGATGGGCAGATCCGGGATGCGTTTGTTTTGATCGCCAGCGGAGTGAATCCTGAGGGAAAACGCCCGATTCTGGGCGTTTTCGTCTTACTCGGAGAACAGGAGATCCACTGGCGAGAGTTCCTGCAGAGCCTGGTGGAAAGGGGATTGACAGATGTACAACTGATCATCAGTGACGCCCACACGGGATTGCAGGCTGCCCGCAAAGCGGTCTTCA
>CAYORF010000083.1:0-9150 GCA_964406305.1 uncultured Anaerolineales bacterium
GATGCTGAATTCTGTAACGGAATACTGCTTTCTTCCGGACTGTAAACGAGCCAGGTCCAGGAAGGCGCTTGACATATCAGACAGCGCTTCAATTTCTGCTTCCATGATATCGATCATCTTCTTCTTTTGCTGATCGTCTACACGGTTACTTTTAAGCAAATGGGTAGCCGCATTCAAGGCTGAAAGTGGTGTACGGATCTGATGTACAAATTCACCGATCAGGTCAGACTGCAGGAATAAACGAGAGTTATCGATTGCTACTGTGGCCTGGGCTCCCAAGGCCAGCATTACATCCTGGTCTTCCTGGGTGAATTTTCCTCCCCGTTTATTGATCACTTCAAGCACTCCGATCACTTTTCCTTTGGACAAGAGCGGGATACCCAGGAGTGAATCCGTTTTGATATTTGTGATTGAGTCGATGCTGTTAAAATGTCGTTTATCTTTCTGTGGGTCATCGACGATAACCGGCTCTTGATTTTTTACGATCCAGCCGGCGATGCTTTCCTCGAGCGGAACAACCAGACCGCGTTTGAGTCCAGTTTCGAGATTGGTCGCTGCCTGGAAATAGAGAGTGTTTTTTGCAGGATCGAACATCAGGATGGAAGCTTCTTCCGAATCGGAAACCTCACTGGCTGCATTCACGATCTTGGAAAGAAGGATGTTGAGATCCAATTCCGAAGCCAGGTCACAAGATATATTGATCAGTTTTTGATAGCTATTTATCAGGGTCGGTTTGGTTTTATTCTTTTTCATTAAGTACCTTTGCGGTGATGAGAGGTAGAACTTCAGCCAGGTCTCCCTGTAAGCTGACAGCAGCCTGATCATCAAGATGAGTGTGGGAATAATTTAGAATAATGATGTTTGCCCCATTCCCGAGGGCTGATAAAGGTAGGTCACAGGCTGGTGTCACTGTAAGAGAGGATCCCAGAATTAATAGTAGGTCGCAAGCCATAGTCTCCTGACGGGCAGATCTCCATTTCTCTGCGGGGAGCTGCTCTTCATAAAGTATGATATCTGGTTTCATCAGTTCCCCGCAGTGGGGGCAATATGGTTTTTTCCCGTCTCTCAGAAGAGAGTTGAGAATTTCTGGATTTGTGTCTATCTGTTTGAAACAACCCAAGCAGGTGAGTGTTTGATAGGTCCCATGCACTTCAATAACGTTCTTTGATCCAGCTTTTTGGTGTAAGGCATCGATATTCTGAGTAATTATGGCTTGGAGAAAATTATTCTCTTCTAGTCTGGCAAGGGCGAAATGAGCCGGATTAGGGTCTGCTGCGAATAATCTGCCCACAAATGGCCGCAGCCAATCGTAAAAACGGTCTGGATAATAACGAAAAGCGCTGAGGGTAGCGACTTCCATTGGAGAATATTTTGTCCAGATACCACTGCCTGGTGACCGAAAATCGGGAATTCCGGAAGGTGTGGATATCCCAGCTCCAGAAAGCGCGACGCAATAGCTTGCCTGGCTGATGAGGTCAGAGGCTTTTTGGATCAACTTATTTTTTTCTGCAGTGGGAAGCATAATACTTTTAATCCAGAATCAATTTCGCAAGGTCACGGAATTGTTCTGTCGTCAAGCTCTCTTCAGGACGTTGAATAATGGGAATATTATTTGCTGCTGCTTGATACGCCAGTTCTGGTGCCGGTGTAAAAATCTGGTCGATCTTCCTTTCTAGCTGATTTTCAGTCTGTTCCCGGCTGAGCTGCACACCAGATCGCTGTCGGTTGACCAGGACTGTGATGAAACGTCCATCACCAATCCCGCTGTTGATCAAGTCCTGAATCAAGATTCTGGTTTGGGTGACATTAGAAGGAGAAGGCTCCAGGCAGATCAGGATCTTATCACATTTTGGAAGAATCTGAGCGTTGAGAGGGGTTAATGAAGGCCCAAGATCGAGAATGGTATAGGTAGCCAGGTTGGGGAGCTTTTTAGCAATCTGAAGAAATTGTTCAACATGAGTAATGTATCTGGAATCCGAAGGATGATGGGATGATAAGAGGGTCTTTATTCCAGATTTATGTTCTATTAATACTTCAGGAAAGAAATCTGATATATCAGTTCCGGGTTCTTCATCCAGCAATTTGATCAGGCCGTTGGTATTCTGTATATCAAGATCCATCCCGATTGTTCCCTGACCTGGCCTGAAATCAGCAAGAATAGTCTCTTCACCTGATTGATTGTGAATTTCGATTGCCAGATTTGTCGCCAGGGTAGAGTTGCCAATCCCACCTTTGGCGGAAATAATTCCGATCAAGGTGCCTTTGTCTGCAACTACAGCTGTAGGAGCTGAGGAGTGTTGTGGAGCGCGTTTCAGGACGGAGTTTACCTGGGCGAATAATTCTCTGGGACGGGCAGGTTTGGTGATGTATGCGTCCGCTCCAGCTTCCAGGCCTTCTACTTTGTCATCCACCTGGCTGCGGGCAGTGAACATGATAATGGGAGTGTTTTCAGTAGCTGGGTTGGTCCGGATGGAGCGGGCGATCTCATAACCATTGATATCTGGAATCATTACATCCAGAAGGACCAGATCAGGATATTCCTTATTAACCAGTTGCAGGCCTTTCTCCCCCGTTGTGGAGGCCAGGATTCGGAAACCCTTCCTCTCTAGCATGATACCTACAAGCTTTAAGGTATCAATATCATCATCAATGATTAAAATCGTTTGCGCCATGATGCACCTCAGGGTTCACGACCAAAACTTGTTAATTGAATATACCATAGATTATAATGTGAAAATGGTATTCAAATCCCTTGAGCAAGTACTTTCAATTATCGAACCGCCCATTGTTGTCGGTATCTCTGGCGGAATGGACAGTATGGTTCTTCTGCACGCCATGCAGGAGAAAGGTTATGCACCCATAGCAGCTCACTTCAATCATAAACTTCGAGAAGGATCCGGCCAGGAAGCGCAGTTGATCCAAACTTATTGTCTGGAAGTGGGTCTTCCTTTCAGGTCTGGATCTGGTGATGTACGCCAATTTGCAAGTGAAGGTGGGTACTCGATAGAGGAAGCTGCCCGAATTCTGCGCTACCAATTCTTATTTGAGATGGCTATTACTGAAATGGCTGGAGCTGTGGCAGTTGCCCATCACGCGGATGATCAAGTAGAAACCATATTGATGAATCTGCTAAGAGGTGCTGGGACTAAGGGATTATCCGGGATGCAAGTTGTAAGTATTCCCAATCCCTGGCATGAAACGATCCCGCTTGTTCGACCTCTTTTGGAGGTTGCTAAAGACGAATTGGTTGCCTATCAGACAGAACATAAACTGCCAGTGATCGAAGATCTATCTAACCAGGATGAGATCTATTTTCGTAATAAGATCCGACATACTTTGGTCCCGCAGCTTGGGAAACTCACCCCTGGATTCCATCAACGATTGCTTCAAACAGCTCAGATATTATCTGCTGAAGATCAAGCATTGGAGTATTTTTGCGACATTGCCTGGGAAACCTGCCGGCATAGACAGGGAGCTAGTTATATTCAGCTTGTCCGGGATGAACTGCTGGACTATCCGGTGGCTGTCCAGAGACGTTTGATTCGTAAAGCTTTAAAAAACCTTCGCCCGGAATATCTCGAATTGAGCTTTTTGCAAGTAGAAGCTGCCCTGGATTTTGTCCGGACGCCGACCCGGAAATCTACCAACTGGGTGGCCAAGGTCAATCTTTCTCAATCGCCCAAAATGGTTGTGTTATCAACCTGGGAAACAGATGTGGTCAAAAATCAGTTTCCCCAACTCTTGGATCATAATCATATCCAGATTCCTGAACAAGGAGAGATCTACCTGGGTAACGACTGGGTCTTGATCATCTCTTCAGTTGAGTATTCACTGGATCAATACGATCGAATTGAGATCCCGGGTGAGGATTTCTTGGTTTGGGTGGACAAATCTGTGATAACTGGGGATGTTGTACTAAGACCTCGTCAGGAAGGTGATATGATCAAGCCTCTTGGTATGAGGGGCAGCTCAATGAAAGTGTCGGATATGATGATTAATGAGAAGATCCCAGCTCCATATCGGGAAGACTGGCCTTTGATTAGTGGAAAAGATATGATTCTCTGGGTGCCAGGGGGAAGGTTAAGTCAAGAGGCGAGTATCACCAGGGAAAGTGAGTCTTTGTTGGAGCTTAAGTTCATCCGCCACAAAAAATAGTGGGAATTATTTCAGGATATAGTTTCCTCGGGATCTTCTTCTGAGGATTCATCTTTGCTCAATATCTGAAGCTTGCGGCTGATTTCGCGCCATTGCACTTCTGATATTCCTAATTTCTGTCTGATCTTATTTGGTTCCATTCCTGATCGCCAATCCTCAACTGCGCAGGTCCAGCGGCACATAGAGAATGAGACGCGTTTAGTAATACCTGCGTCTTTACCCAGATCTTCCAGGATATATTCTAGCATGCGGGCAGACCAGGGGAAAAGGCGATCGTCTAAATTGTGGTGGAGGCGATATTCCTGATAAGCTGCAATCCAATCTTGGCTGAGTTTTATTTTTCTTTCTTTATATCGGTTTTGGGGGTTGGCGTAGCGGATAAAAACCAGTGGGTCATCTGAAGCATCAAGCTGAATGTGATTAGGGCTTAATGAAAGGCATTCTCCCTTCTTGATCCCGGTTTCTAGAATGAGTTTAAATAACAAATAAGAGCGTAGATCCGGATCTGGCTTTTGACGATAAGCAAGGGCAGTATCCAGGATGTTTTCAATCTCTTCCGGGGATAGAATTTTGGGAAGGGGACTTCGGACAGATTTTTGAACAACTTGTTCTGCCGGGTTAGCGGGAATCACTCCACCTTCATGCAGCCAGCGGAAGAAAGATTTCAGTGAAGTAATTCTTCGAGCAAGTGTTTTCGGACTGCAGGGTACATCACGTTCGTGTTCCATCCAGCGTAAAAAGTTGTTCAGATCAGCTAGGCTGATCTCACCGACCTGGCGGTCAGGGGGCAAAAAGGAGGCAAAGAGCCGCAAATCACCGAGGAAAGCAGTGATAGTATGGGGTGAACTTCCCTGATCATTCAGATAGATCTCCCAAGCCTGGAGGGCGGGAGCGAGAGTGATCCTGGAATTGATTTGGAAGGTGCCTTCATTGATCATCTCTGAAATCCTTTCGTATAGCCAATGTCCTAAGTTTACACGAGGGCCTGCACCCTGTCAATAGAGAGGGTTTCTTCAGTCCATGCCAGATTTATTCCTGGTGTTTACGGATTTTGCAGGGTGACAGTTCCGGCTTTTGTTTCAACGGTAAAGTTCAGCCGCGGACCCTGGCCTTCCAGGTAGTATTCATTACCCTCTTGCTGCCAATCCCCTGACATGATCACCTTGGAAAAAGGACCTTCAAAATTTACTCTGGCGGGTACTCCATCCGGAACGCTGATCACCAACCGGCTGAGCCCGGTTTCAATGAATATTGATGCGTCTCGCTGCAGCAAACCAGAAAAGTCCAGGTTGTAATTCCCTGCGCCGCTTTGAAAGATCATGGTTTGGAAATTTGCATTTGCCAATTTATTCATGGTGATGTTGGAGGCTCCTGTTTCATATCGGAACGCATTCATGGGGATGGTATTGGGGGTAGAAAATTTTAGTTTTACATTGGCTGCCCCATCTGCAATATGCAAATCGGTAATAGCCAAACCGCCGAATTCAAAATCACCACTGTATCCACCAGCTTTGATACTTAATTCAACAGGGTGGTTCTTAATGGCGATACTCCAATCGTTTTTAATGGTCTCATTGATTGTGGGTATGGCATTTAATTTCAGGTTGCCCTGTTTTAGCGTGACACCATTTTCATCGACCGTCACTTCGGGTTTAAAATCAGACACATTATAGGTAGCTGTACCAGAAAGCAGATCTTCTCCCGGGTTGGGAAGCAAGGTCATTTTTCCCACGCCAAATGATATATTGACATCCAGCGGAGTCGGGGCATCTGGGATTGGCACTTGGATGTAATCGGTCACCGAAGGCCCGGTTTTTTGCTCTGTGTTAAAAGGAAGCTCAATATTGATCCCGCATCCGGAGAGGGGAATTGCGAGTAAAATGAGCACCAAAATACTTCGTATAGACACTTTCATAACTAAACTCCTCAGCTTTTCGCTGATATTGGGTTTTATATCAGATTTAACAGTGCAGGATTCATTCCAAAGGGAAGATAGGTTCCTGATCGCCCAAAACAGGTTCAGGTTTTGTGATATGGACCTGGTAAAAGGCTACCATGCAGGCGGGGATCTCGCGGATATTCCAATATCCTTCTGCTCGGTAAGTCCGAAGATCTGCAGAGACTCCTACGGAATCTAATCCTAATGTTTTGCAGGTGTATAAGGCCCTGGATAAATGGAAATTCTGAGTAACCAGAATGACATCATCCAGCTGGAAGATATCCCTGGCCCGATAGCAGGTATCATAGGTTCTGCGGCCGGCAAAATCCAACACAATATCTTCTTCAGGCATACCAAGTTCCAGGGCATAGGCTTTCATTGCACCTGGTTCATTATATTCGATGAAGCGGTTATCTCCACTCATCAGGACTTTTTCAACTTTTCCGGATTGGTAAAGGAGAACAGCGGTTTCCACCCGGTCCTTCAGTACAGTTGTAGGGATACCAGAAGAGGTTAGACCTGCGCCAAATACAATGGCTACTCGGGCCGGGGAAACATCTTCTATTGAGTAGACCTGTTTGCCTGCCTGCTGAACCATAATAACGCGCGGTGCGCCAACCAGGATGATAATTATCAGCAGCAATAGGTATAGAATCATTTTTCTTCTTTTCTTAAACACGTGCGAATTGTACCATGAGAGGGTTTTTCCACAGGAAATCTAACCAAGTCTTAACATGGAGGGAAAGTGGGATATTTTTTAGAGCGGTTAGCATTCTTTTGAAAAATAATAGTCAGTTATTCTGTTCGTAATAGGCTTTGACCGCTTCCTGGTAAACCTGCTGGAGGGGGATATCATTTTCACGGGCTAATTTTTGACAATCTTCATATTCGGGAGACGCTTTTTGAAATTTGGTTCCATCCCCCGCAACCTTAATTCTGACTATTCCAAAGCTGGTTGATACTTCCTGAATATTTCTGGGGAGAGAATACCTGTCAATCTGCGTTTGCCTGATACCCAATGTGCTGGTTTCTTGGAAAAGGATTTCTCTCATTTCTTCTGCTTTTTGGACCTCAACCAGGACCTGGATCTGAGTACCTGGCCGGTTCTTTTTCATTTGAACTGGAACAAGGCAGACATCCAGCGCTCCTGCATTAAATAATGATTCCATCACGTAAGGATAGATCTCAGGGTTCAGGTCATCCAGATTGCTTTCTAAAAGGATCAATTGTTCCCTGTCCTGATTTCCGGTTTCTGCTGTTTCACCAATCATCACTCGCAGCAAGTTTGGTATAGGGAGATCACGGGTTCCGGCTCCATATCCTACCGATTCAACCTTCATTTCTGGGGGAGGGGAAAAATCCTCCACAAGCTCAGCCAACAAGGCAGCGCCAGTAGGTGTGATCAGTTCGGCTTTGATTTCGGTACTCCTTACAGGCAATCCTTCTAACAAGCCCATGGTAGCTGGGGCTGGCAAGGGAATCTGGCCGTGAGCGCCTTTAATAAATCCGCTGCCAAGAGGAATTGGGGAGGCATATATATGGGATACACCCAGATAGTCGAGGGCCAGCAGCGCCCCGGTGACATCAACTATGGTGTCTGTGCCGCCCAGTTCATGGAGGTGGATTTGATCTACCGGTTTGTTATGGATGCCCGCTTCTACAGCAGCGATCTTTTGAAAGATCTTGGTTGCCCTGTCCTGGATCGCTTCAGGAAGAGAACTATTTTGGATCACTTCAAGGATTTCTTTCAAGTGTCTTTCAGGGGGTTGTTTGCCAACCAGAATATCTACTTTAGTAGCTTGAAAACCATTTTTATTTATTGATGAAGTTTTTAGTTCGAATTCGTTTAACTTTAAACCAGCCAGCATCTCCTCTAGTTTTTTAGCAGGCATACCAGCATCAATTAATGCTGCCAGGATCATATCACCGCTTGCTCCGCCGATCAGGTCAAAGTAAATGACTTTCATTTGCTAATTCTCCTCAAAATTGAATGAGCGTAAACCGCAGCGCCAAATCCATTATCGATATTTACCACTGCGATCCCGGGGGCGCAGGCGTTTAACATGGTCAGCAGGGCAGCGACTCCCTGGAAATTAGCGCCATACCCGACCGATGTAGGTACGCCAACAACCGGGCAGGAGACCAGTCCGCCCACAACACTGGTGAGGGCTCCTTCCATTCCAGCAACACTTATGATCACGTCTGCTTCGGTCAGCAGTGCATACTGGTCAAATAGGCGATGAACTCCTGAAACGCCGATATCGTAAGCACGGATCACTCGGCTGCCCAGGAATTCCAGGGTTACTGCAGCTTCTTCAGCGACTGGTTGATCAGAAGTGCCTCCTGAGACTACCATTACATAAGG
This sequence comes from uncultured Anaerolineales bacterium, assembly GCA_964406305.1. Taxonomy (GTDB): domain Bacteria; phylum Chloroflexota; class Anaerolineae; order Anaerolineales; family UBA11858; genus B10-G9. The sequence continues at coordinate 8,460 of CAYORF010000083.1, forward strand.
AGAGTCCTCGCCCGGTTGGGGCAATGCTCCCCGGGAAAGTTGCAGCAGTTTGGACATTGGGTCATATTTAGCTTCGGGAAGTCCCTTTAGAATGATTTCAGCAGCATCAGGGGAAAGTCTGGTTCCCAGGACATGGTCATGGTGTTCCCAGAGTTTCTTCATGATGGTTATGATCTGTTCCGGTGTTTTGTTCTGGCAGAAGACCACCTCGGGAAGGCCCTGCCGTAGATCTCGGTGAAGATCCAGCCGAGCGAACCCAAGGTCCTCAAAAGGTAATGATTCAAGGCGTTTTAACGCATCTTCAACAGATACCTCGCCTTCTTTGACAGAGGAAAGTAATTCTTCCAGTTTAATTTGATCCATTTTTCTTTATTCCTTCATTTAAGCTGCCAGATCTGAATCCACGAATATCAAGAGTAATATAAGAATACCCTATCTCTTTAAGTTTCTGATTGATCTGTTTCCTGTCATTGAGTAGTTTGTTAAAATCCTCCGGGGGAATTTCTATTCGCGCTATATCCCCGTGGTGGCGGACACGCAACTGGCGAAAGCCAAGTTGATATAGGTATTCCTCGGCTTTGCCAATTTTGGTTAATTGATCCAAAGTGATTTTTACTCCATAGGGAATCCTGGATGCGAGACAGGCGGAAGAAGGTTTATCCCAATTAGGTAAATCCATTTCTTTAGCCAA
>CAYORF010000083.1:9250-12090 GCA_964406305.1 uncultured Anaerolineales bacterium
AGCTTCTTTTTCATGTCACCTAGTCTACCATTAAGTAAACATCCCGGAACTTTCAAAGATCCGGGATGAGTGTTTTAGGAGGAGGGATACTGTTCCCTAAACCATGCGTTCCCTAACGACGGAGCTGACATAATCCATTGAGGCAACTACAACTGCGATTGCCACCATCTGGACACTGGCTGCCCGATAATCCAGCAGGTTGATATTCTGCTGAAGCAGGAAGCCGATACCACCGCCGCCCACAAAACCGATGATTGTGGACATGCGCACATTGATGTCCCAACGGTACATTGTAAAGGATATGTAGGGAGATATGATCTGGGGGACAACCGCGTAGACAATAGTTTGCAGGCGATTTGCCCCTGTTGCCTGAACTGCCTCAAGTGGACCAGGCATGATACTTTCCACCTGTTCTGAGTAAAGTTTTGCCAGGGCTGCCAGGGTGTGCAGCGCCAGAGCCAGAGAACCGGCAAAGGGACCGATTCCCACCCAGATCACGAAGACAATTGCCATAACCAGGGATTCCACGGACCTGGTGCCGTTCAAGATCGTCCGGGTGATAAAGTAGATGATAAGGCCTGTTGGCAAGGGTTGTTTGGGTTTGACTATCAACGCCAGTACAAGGCCGATGACAGCGCCTATGCCTGCAGGCCAGTAGAGTGTCTTGGAAAGATTATCGATTTGATAGAGCCAATTGATACCGGCGCCAATCAATACAAATAAACTCGCACCAGCAATTGTGGTTCCAATGATATTTACCATTCTAACTACAGCGGAAGGAGACTTATCGCTGATGTTTTGCCCGATCTTGCCAAGAGTATTACCAACAACTGCTCCTAAACCGAGTGCCACAAAAGCAGGGACGATCAAGGTAGCGGCTTCTCCCATTTGATAGAGGAAGTTGCCCAAAAATCCAAACGGACCCAGTGGTTCGATCAGCGCGAGGCCGATCGATCTGGATAGAGTCTCAACGAATAACATCACAGCTATTCCAGCAAGTCCAGCTGCAACATAAGCCAGTACTTTGATGATATCCATGATATCGAAACTTGGCTTTTTATCGTCAGATTTTAGAACCCACTGAAGGATCACTATGACCAAAACGATACCTATCATCAGACCTAAGGCAGCTTTACCCGGACTTTCCAGGAAAGGAGTGAGAAGTTGCCGGGCAAATCCTACGGTTTTTAATCCCAGGTAGATACCAACAGGCCAGCCAACGATCGAAAAGGCAATGCTGGTTAATGGGCTATTATTCTCTGCCATCAAGTTGCGGGCAGCTATGAAGCTGACAGGAATTGCCATGGCAGTACCGATAGCCGTAGCGAGCAAAGCCATGAAGACAGTCTCAATGATCTTGTCCCAGGTGACCTTGGCGGTTTCAGTTAACATAGGGCTGCCCACTTGAATTCGAATGGTGGCAATAATTTGCTGGGCTTCAGCGAGGGGCTGCCTGGTTGGAAGCTCGACATCCAGCTGGAATTCCCCATTTGAATCTGAATCGAAATTTCCCAAGGACTTTTTTACACCACTGGCAGTATAAAAATCCACCGGGCCTTTCGTTTCGGGAGGGAAGTTTTTCCCTGTGATCTGAACGATCTCCTTTGGGGAAGCGCAGTAGGCGCTGGCCAGTATATAGGGCTGGCTTTGATCTAGATCAGGGGCAGAGATTTCCTCCCCTTCAGGGCAGGGTAGATAAAATGGGATTTCTACAACGGTTACATCATAATCATATTCAATAATATCTGGCTTAGCGAGAGCTCGAATAACCCTTTTCAATGAGCTCAGGCGGTCTACAGATCGGGTAGTTTCAAAGTTAACATCGGTAACCTTTACGCCATAGGCGAATACAACAATCACAAGGACTACTCCTAGAGCGATGCCAAGTGACCGTAATAGAGATGGTTTTTTATTATCCATAGTTAACCTACCCGTTCAGCTTCTTTGCCGTAGATTTCTTTAAACTTCTCATCATCGATGTCTTGTGGAGGTCCATCAAACATCAACTTTCCACCGTTGAGTGCGATAGCCCGATCTGCATAGCGGTGTACCAGATCCAGGAAGTGCAGACTGCATAAAACCATCACACCGTCTTCCTGGTTGATGGTTTCCAGATACTGCATGATGCTGTGGGCTAATACAGGGTCAAGGCTGGCAACAGGTTCATCGGCCAGGATAATATCTGGTTCCTGGACCATTGCTCTGGCAATACCAACGCGCTGCTGCTGACCACCGCTGAGTTCATCTGCCCGTTTATAGGCCTGGTCAGCGATGCTGACCCGATCCATTTGTTTTATGGCCATATCACGATCACTTTTTGGAAAACGATTCAGCAAACTCATTGCTGGATTAACGTATCCCAGTCTGCCTGCCAATACGTTGGTGATCACCTTGGATCTGGAGACAAGATTAAAGTGCTGGAAGATCATGCCGATCTTGCGGCGGATGCGCAGCATTTCATCCTGGCTGGCGGCAGTGATATCCTCTCCATTCCAAATGATCTGCCCTTCTGTGGGTTCGATCAATCGGTTGATGCAGCGCAGCAGGGTTGATTTGCCGGATCCACTGAGGCCGATCACAGCCAGGAATTCTCCCGGTTTGACAGAAAAACTTACATCAGTCAAAGCCTGGGTGCCTCCTTCATATACTTTTGTTAGGTTTTTTATTTCTAGCATAGTTTTCCATTAAATTAGCCCCGGATAGTACTATCCGGGGCTAATTTCATTCTGAGAGGTACTGATTACTCGCCGATGTTCTCAAGGGAGATTCCCTGAGCTTCCATCATGATCCGGATGCCGTCGAAGTTCTCATCAAAGATGGGACCAACGCCGGTCCAGTCG
>CAYORF010000084.1:0-11910 GCA_964406305.1 uncultured Anaerolineales bacterium
AATTTCAGCCGGTTGGACTAACATAAGGAGTGGTACAAATAATGGGGGCATGTCAGGACTTCTTCGAGCCTATCGGGGGTAGCGCGTGAACCCAGATAAAGTCGAGCTGGGTCTCCAGGAACTACTTGTGATACAAAAAAAGTAATTAATAGAACACCTAAAATAACAATAAGTACTAATCCCAAACGTCTAATAAAATACTCGCCTCGGCTCATAAAAAGTGTTTCCTATATTCAGATTCAAAACAATAACCCGTCTCTGGATATAGTCAGTATCCAGCTTATCAATTTTCCGACACTAAAGTTGCACTTTTGAGTTTTTAATCTTCCGTATTTATATAGCATTTATGCTATCTTCAAGAGATGAGGTCGAGCATGATCCTCCATCCATTATAGTGAAAGAAGGATCACGCTCTAATCAGTAACAAAGGTATACCAGATTATTCTTTCGGAATTTCCTTAAAGCTTAAGGAAATATCCACACCCCGGCGCGCCTGAACCCAACGAGCCACATAATATACAACCAGTCCGCTCAGGAAGATCATCACGTTAAAGCCGATCATGGCTGGGGTCATGCCAGACAATGGATCAAGGACAAATACCCCTGCCATAAATATACACGAGATCAGGCTGAGCACACCGATGATGGAGATTACGGGAATTTTCCCGATCCGCTGGTTCACCGCAGAGGTTTCAAACACATCCGGAAGACGGAAGGGCAACATGATGGCTGCAATTGAGACCATACTAAAGCTCAGGATAAATCCAAAGATCCCAACCAGGGTTGCGAAGAAGGGAGTAAAGACATAAATCGCCAAAGCGATGATGCTCATCACACCCATAGTCATAAGAGCGTTTACTGGAGTATGAAGTTTGGGATTAACCTTGCGGAACCAAACTGGGAAGAGGCCATCTATCGAATAGGCTAGGATATTGCGAGAGCCATTAATGATCTGACCGGGCAACCAAGCATAACTCCAGAAAATAAATCCGAATGTGATCAAGAAAGCAATCACAATATTATTACTCAGGTAAGCAGCCAGTTCTGTGTATAGTGGAGTGGAGCTCACTCCCATTTCTGCTGGATCCAAATAGGTAATGGCACCCAGGAATTCGTAACCGGCGGCATTTCCCACCAGCACCACGGTGATCAAGACACCCAGACCCACCACAAGCAAGGTAATCGGCATGGACCAAAGTTGAAGGCGGCGAGCATCTTTTACTTCACTGCCAATATAAGCAGATGAAGACATAAAGGAGAGATTCAAATAGATCCAGGTCATTGGCAGCAAAGTGTTTCTTAACGAGAACGGTTCCACTACATTACCCAGGTCACGCGCGGCGGTCATCACATACTGGGCAAGGTCTGATTTGCCGGAAATGGGGCCTAAGAAAGTATTGAAAGCTGCCATTACATCTAACTGGTTCTTTCCAACAAAAGCCAGGGCGCTCAGCACCGTGCTGATGATAGCAAAGATGATGAGGATATTCTGGACTCTGAAGAAACCTCTCATGCCCCGTGAGAAGACATAGATCAACAGTGTAATCAGCAAAAAGCCAACAATGAACATTCCCCATGTGCTGGCAAACCAATTACCCAGTTCGATCAATTTCGGATTTGCGGTGAACAAGCCCATAGTGCGGAAAAATGGGGCTAAGCCGTATCTGGAGAGAAAGGCTGAGGGAACTCCACCGTAGAAGAACCACCAAATGGTGTTGTTGAAATTAGACATCATTCCCCAGGCTGGCCCCAGCACACGACTGACATAAACGTAATCCCCACCGGAACGGGGCATGGTTGATGACAAATAACCAAACACTAGGGAAAGAGGGAGAAGCAATAACGTACAGATGATCGCACTCCAAGCCATATTAATGCCAGGATAAAATGCTGGGCCAAGCATGATCAGGAAAATTAGTAAGAGACCAATGCTGGTAAAGTTGATATTATATGCCAGCACGTCCCATGTTCCAGCGGAGCGGACCAAGCCGCTTGCCTTGCGGACAAACACTTCAGTTTTCTTTACTTTTTCTGTACTCGACATGATGTTTTCCTCCTGATATATTAGAAAAATTGTTGCGTTGATTCACCACGCCACCGCACGGATCGGGGAACCATCCATCCCGACCAAACGGAGCGGAAGGAAAGAAAACTGATAGACTTTCCCGGGTTGAAGGTGGGACAGATTTGTAAGATTCTCCACGATGAGAATCTTCTCCTCTTTAAGTAAAAAATGGTGGGCATGGTTGGTTGCTTGCACGGTCGAATCAACATTTAGTGCATCAATTCCGACCAAGCTGGCTTTACTCCCAATTAGTTGCTTGACAGCCCCTAAAGAAAGATAGGGGTGTTGCAAATAACGGTCCGTATTCCAGTATTGGTCCCAATCAGTTTGGATAAGTATGGCACCTCCTTTTGGTAATTTAGTCAACCCATTCAAAACTTGTTCTTCAGAAATCTCCTGATCATCAGATAAACCAAGCACTGGTAAAACAATCCCCGGAAGAACGAAACGTGATACTGGGTATTGATCTATGTTATTTCCCCCGGAGAAATAATGTGAAACACTGTCAATGTGTGTTCCAGTATGAGTACCTATTCGCAAGTCAGTCACCCGCCAGGGTTGTTCTACTCCATCAGCTGGGGAAAAGGTTGGTTTTGGATCACCTGGAAATATTGTCATTCCAGATTGAAGAGGTTGGCTCAGATCATAATAAGTGGTCATCGGTTATCCTGAAGTCATCTGGGTGCTTTCGACTTTATCTCCAACGATAGAAACAATAATTCCGCGTAAAACACCTTCACCGTATTCGCTGCCCGGATTGACCGATGTGGTGCGTCCGATCTTGATGACATTACGGGATTCATGAATATGGCCATGAAGGGAAAGCAGGGGTTGGTATTGCTCAATTGCATCACGCACAGCCTGGCTTCCAGCCCCAAAGAAAACCGGTTCACCTCCGGAGGTAATGACCGTAGGCGGATCTGTCGATGTATCCAATTTAGGACAGGTATCCAGTGTGCTATCCAATGGTGGCGCGTGCACATTGAAGACGACATTCTCGTAATTGTCCAATCCCTGAAAGGCTGTCTTTATCCGTTGAGCCAACTCGTCCTCTTCAATTTCTCGTGGCGTCTTCCAGGGAGTCGGATTGCTGTAGCCAAGGCTAACCATCGTAAGGCCTTCATCGTTTAGATTAACCAGCCTTTCCTCACACGCTACTATCCGATTTTTTGCCTCCTGGTTCAATGTTTCGACAATTTCCTTCGCATCATCATTCCCACCAGTCACAAAGCAGCGCAGATTGGTTCCATCAAGTTTTTCTTCTGCCCATTGAATCCATGAAACCAGCCGTTCGTTGGCTTTTTCCAGGTAAAGGCGGTTAATCTGATCGGGGTTCTCGGTAAGTTCGACATATTCCCGTTCGCTCATTTCACTACTGTAAAAACCTAGCTTTGCTAGCCGGGACATGAATTCAGGCAGATCGTCCTTTCGTAGATTAAAAAGCTTGCTCTGCAAGGTAGCACGATAGTTATTATTCCCTAATGCAATGATCGGAATCAACATCTTCCCAGTGATATCGCCACCCAACAACAGCACGTCCACATCGTAAAATTTACCGGCATTTATGAATTTCCGGAATGTCGGTTCCGAGCCATGGACATCCGTTGCGAAAAACAGCCGAAATCGTTCGGCATTATTACTCTTAGACCAAAATGGCATGTCTTCCTCCAAACCAACTAAGTTCTCTTTATGAAATATCGTCAACTTCCTGATACCACTTTACTCGATCTCCTATTTTGGAACGAAGTTTCCAGGATAATGTTTTAGGCTCTTCGTTAATTATCCTCAAAGCCGTTTCCACCTGAGTTGCAAGGTGTGTTTTATCTTCCGCGTTAAGTTGTTCATATCCTTGACCCAAAACCGACACCTTTTCAAGATTCATGGTAAGTGTTCGCCACAAGCCCCAATCTTTCGCACAGAGCTTGCTGATTCGACCGACGTGAATGGTTTCATGATCTTCGTCACCAAGTGGATGCTCCAGTAATAACATCACTGTATCGATGATATCTTTTTCATTTATTCTGACTATTTGCATCTTCTCCAATAACATTTCTGCTAGAGGAATAGTGGGATAATCTACTTCCAGACGACCTTTCCAGTTAACTTCATGGCAAAAATCCAGCTTGTCGAAGAAAATGTCAACATGCAGCCCTGTGGACGGGTGATGAAAGATAAGGCGTTCTCCTGCGAACAGAATATTTACATCCAGGTCATCGTGATATCCTAGATCAGATAAAAACGGTCCTATTTTCGAAGCCTGCTTTTTATAACCCGCGAAATCGAGATCCGTGTATGCCCGTCCAAGTTCCTTTTGAAGGTGACTATACCGTTGGCAATGAATCTTGAACGCAAGAGAGCCTATAACTCGCAGGTCTAATCCTTGTTCAGTAGCTGCCTTTACTATTTTCACCGCTTCTTCTTCGAACAAGCGGCGTTGTTCATCGCTCTGCTGCATCATACCAATTTGTGACATTTACTCGCTCCTTCCCGACCGAGTTGATTGGTTTCCTAATTTTTCAGAAATTATTTTTGCTGAGAGTCGTATATGATGGATGAGTTCTTGACGACGTTCAGAATTGCAACGGGTTGTTGGTGTTGTAACCGATACTCCAGCAACAACATTCTTTTCATAATCATAGACAGGTGCTGCCTATCCTTATCAGCCTTAATGTTTATATCTGGTTCTTTAGTAAAAATTTATCACTTTAAAGAATAATTGTCAATAAATATAACTTCTTTTATACTTAATTGTACCCAATAAACATGATTTTTGAATATTTTTCGTGTACAATGGAGTCGTGAAGCAATTTACTCAATGTTTTTCACAGATATCTGAAAACCTCAGGCTCAACATAAAAAACAGGATTAATTAACCGGGAAGTATAATAGCCCCACACAACAAGTTACAGGAAGATAAAATGAACGAAATCTCAATCAATGACCTGGACGAACTCGACTTCTCAATCATCACCATGCTGCAAAATGACGGGAGAAAGTCATTTACTGAGATCTCCAAGGAACTTGCAGTGGCGGTGAATACCGTACGCAATCACGTTGCAAAAATGGTTGATAACGGAGTATTGACATTCATCGCCCGGGTCCCTCCCGAGAAGGTAGGTTTTCAGGCCTACGCCAATATCTTAATCCGGGCCGAAAAATCCCTAGATGTTGATTTTATTGCCAAAGAAGTCCTCAAATATCCAGAGGTCTCATTTGTCAGCCTGGTCGTTGGAGAATTTGATCTGTTGTTGGATGCCATGTGTTATAACAACCAGCACTTGACTGACCTGCTTACTGAGCGGATCCAAAAGATCCCTGGTGTTGAAAAGACCCAAACCATAATTATGGTTAAGGTGCTCAATTGGGAAAATCCGGACCTGGTTGCACTCAAGGAATATTGGGCGAATGAGGCTTCGTCCTCCTAAGAATAGTTTTTCTTAAAATGATTTTAAAAAACATGCGAAGCATTCCGCATGTTTTTTAGTTCTCAGCTCCCGGCAGGATCAAATTCTATCTGAGCCAAATAGGTGATATTAAATTACAGTTCCAACTACTCAGGTTCTTCGATCAATTCTTTTATCTTCATCAAGAACTTAATTACCGGAGCACCATCCAGAATCCGATGATCCCAGGTGATACTCAGCGTCATGTTGGGCCTGATGACAACCTCTCCTTCCCTGGCTACTTGTGTATCAAATATACCTCCTGGCTGCACAATCATGGCCTGAGGCTGATTGAGGATTGGGGTAAGTATCGTCCATCCTGGGACAATCCCGCCAACATTAGAAAGAGTGCTTGTTCCGCAATCAATTTCCTGCGGAGAAAGTTTTCCATCCCTGGCTTTCAAGGTTAGATCTTTAACAATCCGGCTAATCTCAACAAGATTCATACTCTCAGAATTTTTGACTACCGGAACTATCAATAGGTTTCAACTATTGATTTTCCGTTTCAAACCGCTCTTTGCTTATTGACCAGACATTTTCGTATTTCATTCCCGATGGAAGGGAAGGCCAAGCATCGCCGGACCGATCGCGAGCCGTTCTGATCCACGACGGCGCTTGATGACCATTGAAATACAGATCATGACGATCGTGGCCAAATAAAGTTGGTCTATGCACTCGATTGTAGGGACCAAGCTTTCTCACATCAGGTGGAAAACAAGATCATAAATTCCTACCAAAGATGATCAATACCGTTCCCCCGAGGATCAACAATATCCCACCCATCAGTTTGACAGTGACTCGTTCCCGATCCACTTTTCCCTGAAAGATCGGCCCCAGGACCAGGGTAATCAAAATTTGCAGCTGAACCAGGCCGATCACAACTGCTACCCGGGTGCTCTCCAGGGCGATGTTCCTGGAAAGGATACCCAGTCCCCCGGCAATTCCTGCAGCCATCTGCCACATCAAATGTTTATTCTTGATCTTGAGAATTTCCTGCCCTTTCTTTTGCAGCAGAAAATAAACCAGGTAGATCAAGGTAGCCACAACCAGGCCGATCGCCGTGGCCCAGATCGACGATGGGATGCCTTCCAAACCCCTGGCAATGAAGATCGGGCTGGTAGCCCAGCAAAGAGCGGTCAGGATGCCGTAGATATACCCCTGGATCTGTTTACTCTTCACTCTTCTCTCCCAGCGTGATGGTCAGGATGCCAATCACAATCAACAAAATTCCAGCGATTATGTAAATATTAACTACCTGGTTCAGGGAAATGAAAGCCAGGATTGTTGCGAATAGAGGGGTCGATCCAGTCATCGCGCTCACGCGTGCCGAGCCAATCCTGCTGGCGCTTGCATTCTGAAATCCCCAGCCCCCCAGGAAGTGGATCACGCCTCCCGCAGCAAAAAACAAGATACTGGTTAGATTCAGCGGCCTGAGGACCTCAAAGCCTTCCAGAAAAATGGCAATCGCCAGCGTAGATATTGTCCCCGCAATGAGCATGATGATCGTGCCCGAAGATACCCCCAGTTTTATCACCCCCTTTCTGACGGTGATATGACTGAGAGAGAAAAAAAGCGCTGCCAGGAGCGAGAAAATGATGCCCATATTTATCCTATGTAAGATACCCGTCTATACAATTTAATAACATATCATACCCTGAACAAGGTTGGGGGTGGCAGGAGCAGCTCCTCAAATAATATTTTCTGGGTTGTACTAACTTGTTTCCTTGGCTTTTATATCCCTCGAAAAAAAATTTAAACCTGGGCCTTTTCCCAGCCATTGATGGAGGATTTAAAAACCCCCAATCGCCACAGCAGAGACGCCGGCTGCCACATACCAGAGCAAAAAGGGATTGAAGTTATCCAGGATCAATCCAGCTGCGCTGGGTCCAACAATAGACGGCAGTCCCCAGGCTAGACCAGAAACCGCCATATATCGGCCGCGTTTATCTTCCGGAGCGAAATTTGCTACAAGGGCACTGGCTATGGGCATATGGATCATCTCCCCGATGGTGATGATCACCAAAGCCAAGGCGAAGAGCCAGTTCGTGGCCACAAATCCGTACATCCCAAATCCGATCATATAAAAGAACGTGGCCAGAGCCATCATTTTAAAAGGAGGGCGTTTCTTTACAATTCGGGTTATTGAGAACTGGAACAGGATCACTACGACCGGACTGGCGATCATCAGAAACCCAAACACCTGGGTAGTCATGCCGTGGGTATCCCGCAGGAACACGGACAGCGAATTATACATTTGCTGATACACGATCAACATCAGCATCGATACCATAATAAAGGCTACAAAAGGCGAGTCTTTAACCACTTCGCCATATCCTGCAAAGGTTCTGAACATACTTTCTGATTCTTTTCCAGTCTCAGGTTTAGTTTCTAGGATTTTCAAAAACACCAAGACTGCCACCAAGCAGCTGACAACTGCATCGATCATAAAAAGAGCAAAATAAACTCCGGCCAGCGATGAACCCGCCGATAATAGGGCCAATGATCCAGGTCAGATTGGCCATAATCCGAAGGATGCCAAATCCTTCCTGGCGTTTTTCCTCCGGCAGAATATCAGCCACCATGGCCTGGTGAGCTGGCCCGGAGTTCCTCGATAATAAACCTACCCCAACTGCAAGTGGAAGCAGCATGGAAAACTCTGACACAAACCAAGCGATAAGGTGCTTAATGCGCTGAATACAAGGCCGACCAGAATGATGATCTTTCGCCCTAATTTATCGGTCAAAGCACCGCCGAGGATATTGCCGATCAGTCCAAATGCAGAAAAGGTGCCCAGTACCAGGCCAGTTTGGGTCATTCCCACATCAAATCTACTCGTGATGTAGAGTGTAAAAAATGGCCAGAGCATATTTCCGCCTAGCTAATCAATGAAGGAAACCGGGACAACTAACCAGAATCTTCTTGGGAACTCATGATAAATCTGTCGGAATCTTGTTAGCATAAAATCCTCGCCCTATTTGGGAGGTTATTAGTTATTTTTTTCGCTTAAAATTATAGTGAATACTGATATAAAACAACCCGGGATTTCCCTGGCTGTTTGAAGGTTTTGTTATCAAGCTCTATTTTTCGGGTATGCTCCTGGCTACGATCTCCAGGGCTTGGTTTATAGCTTCTTTTGGTGTGTCAAGCATACCCCTGAAACGGATCGTCTGGTCACCGGCCTTAATCGCCAACAGACCATTATCATACATGCTGTCTATCATGGTATCGCGTTTGGTCTGGTTCGGGAGATCAAAAGCGAGCATCAAACCTTTGCCGCGTACATTGCTAACAACTTCTTTGGATTCATCTGCTATGCTTTCAAGACCATCCAGCATCACATCACCCATCTGGGCGGTGTGATCAATCAACTTCTCTTCTTCTATGATCTCCAGGATCCGAGTCGCCCGCACCATATCGACCAGGTTGCCGCCGAAAGTACTGTTGATCCGGCTGGATTCAACAAAAACGTTGTTTTTGACTTCATCCATCCGTTTACCGGCGATAATACCGCAGACATGGGTTTTCTTTCCAAATACAATGATGTCTGGCTCTACATCATAATGCTCGGCCGCCCACATTTTACCAGTTATACCGATGCCTGTCTGGATCTCATCAAAGATCAGCAAAAACTCATGTTTGTCTGCCAGTTGGCGGAGAGTTTGAAAGAATTCGGGGCGGAAATGGTTATCCCCACCTTCTCCCTGGATCGGTTCGATAATTAAAGCAGCGATATCACGTGGGTATTGGGTAACTGCCATTTCAATTTGGGTGATAGCGATCTCTTCGATCTTCTTTACCGCTTCTATGACCTGGTCTGTAGCCGGGAAACTCAACTTGGGGTTAATGATCCGGGGCCAATCGAACTTCGGGAAATACATATGTTTGCGTGGGTCGTTGGTATTGGTCAGCGAGAGTGTATAGCCGGAGCGGCCATGGAAAGCTTCTTTGAAATGGATCACTTTGGATCCCAGGCCGTGCATCAATCCAACTTCGCTGGTGGGTGTGTTTTTCAACCTGCCTAGATTCTTGCGGACTTTCCAGTCAAAGGCTGTTTTCAGTGCATTTTCCACCGCCAGGGCGCCGCCGCTCACCAAAAAGAGATGCGGCATGGAGGCAGGCATAACAACCTGATTGAATTTTTCAACAAATTCAGCCATCAAGGTCGTGTAGATGTCACTGTTGGAGGGTTTATGGATAGCTGAGAGAGTTAACTTCTCCAAAAAGGCAGGATCTTTCAACTTGGGATGGTTGTATCCAACGGCATTGCTCGCGAAAAAAGTGAAGAAATCGAGATATTCACGGCCTGTGATTTGATCAACAAAATACGTACCATGGGATCTTTCCAGGTCAAACAGAATGGAATACCCATCTGCAAGCATATTTTTGGAAATTATCTTGTGGACATCAGCAGTTTTCATCTAGTCGTTCTCCTTAATGTGAATCGATTTCACGAGTATATTTCGAAATAGCCTTGCTATTATAGTACAAAACAGGAGTTTGATTTGGTATATTTGGGCAACAAAACTACAATCGGATCACATCCCCACAGTACTCACAGTTAATGCTCTCCATTCCCCGCAAGATGGGCTGAGTGATCGCTCCATTGCAGGAGGGGCATTTGGTGGGGGCATTCTTTACTCGCTCAGCCACTTTCTCATCGATAGGGATGGCCCGGTTATCATCAAACTCCCTGGCCTTGGCACGCTGGATCAGAGCTTGCCATTCATCTCCCCGCTGCCAGATATGCAGATGTATAAGATCAAATGAGGCACCACTGGCAAAGGTGAGCTCTATATAATCATCCTTATTCAAAAATCCCTCTTTGTGCGGTTTGACATCCTCAACCAACACGACAGGGATTTCCCAGAGGGTCTCCTGAACCAGTTTTTTCTCGGTGGCCACAAAAAGCACTTTCTTGGTGGCGACTTTCTCTTTCTGTTCAAAGATTATCCGCTGGTCGGTCAAGTACAGAACTCCCTCAGGATCGCTTTTGGTTTGTTTGCCTTCCTTGGCCCAGACCGCTTTGATTGCCATAATGCCCGATTCCGTGGCCAGCATCTTAAAGCTGGCTTCACTGATCTCAGTCATCATCCATTCCAGTTTATAGAGGTGACTCTTAAGCTGATCTACCCCGCTGCTGAAATGATCATATCCACCCCGGATATTCTCCTCGGCCGACTCAACCCGGCCTTCCAGAGATTTCACCTGGGATTGCAATCTTTTTACTCGTGAACTGAGGGTATTAGGCATTCCTCGTTCACCCGCCAGCAGCCCCAGCTGGGATTCCAGCGGCCTCAAGGCGTTTTCCAGGATGTTGGCCTCGCTCTCAATTTCCCTTTCCAGTCCAGGAGCGATCTTGTTCCACTCCCTGACAAGATCCTTTGCCTGTCCTTCCATTTCTTTCTCAAAGGCATATCCCCCTTCCCGTAAAGACTCGATCCGCCGATTCAGGGCACTGACCGTGGACCCCAGGTCCTCTACTCGATCGCGGATATCTGTCAATCTGACGGAGGATTGTAAATCCCCCAGGGTGGATTGTAAGTTTTGGATTTCGTTCTGTACCTGTTCAGCAAGGCTTTGTTCTGCCATGAAGACTCCTTATTCAGATGATTAGCTTGTCTGATTCTAACTGATTTTTTCGAATCTCGAAGAAAGGATCTTACTCCCACCTAAGACGACCCGGATATCTTAAAGTGTACTGGTAATAATAGATACAGATATATACACAATTGATAACGGGAAAACTATTTAACTTTTTTAGTGTTATCTGAACTGTTACCCAATAACCAACATTCTGTTAGTTAATATTTTATTGGAGGATTATATGTTTCAAAACAAATTAGGAACTATATACAATCTCGTACATAGAAAATTTTCAATCCAGGTGACTGGTTTGGACAAGATCGATCCGGATCAAAACTACATCTTCGCTATGAACCATCAGAGTGTCATGGATATCCCGATCTCTTACGCGATCCTGGCACCTCGGACCAATATCAAGATCAATCTCTTTCTGAGCCATATCTTTTACAACATTTTCTTTCCTCTGACCGTGCCTCTGGATGCAATATCGATCAATATAAATAAAGGCAAAAATTCCAGGATCAGAATTTTCAATAGGGCCCAACTGGAAATTGGTGTGGATAAGCTCCGCCAGGGCAACAGTATCTTGATCTTCCCGGAAGGCGGGATGGGTGGGGCCAGGACCAGCAAGATCGCCCGCGGCGAGACTGGTCCGGTCAGGTTGGCAGTCAGGACAGGAATTCCAATACTACCCATTGGTATAAAAGGAACTAACCTCGCTTATCCTTTTACTGTCTACACCAACAATCCATTTAAACATCGCCAGGTGTCAATTAGCACACGTAAATGTACCATCTAATTTCGGCAAGAATGTACCAC
>CAYORF010000085.1:0-11751 GCA_964406305.1 uncultured Anaerolineales bacterium
AAAGGAAAAACCAAAAAATCAAAGAAACAAGATCATGAAGATATTGATCAAAAACAATGGCGAGCTGAATTAGCCTCAGAAAATTTGAGAAAAACTTTCTTGGCCATGGCGGAAGACCCAAGAGTTGTATTGATCAAGCTTGCTGACCGACTTCACAATATGCGAACTTTGGGGTATTTACCAGAAGAGAAACAACAGCGTATCGCGCAAGAAACAATCGACCTATTTGCGCCACTTGCCAGCAGGATTGGTATATGGCAAATGAAATGGGATCTGGAAGATCTAGCTTTTCGATATCTTGAGTCTGAAATCTACCATGATATTGCCCGGCAACTTGACGAAAGACGGTCTGAACGCGAACGGAAAATGGAGAAAATTACCAGCCAGATCACAAAATTAATGAACCAGGCCGGAATGCATGCCGATGTATCTGGCAGGCCAAAACATATTTATTCAATTTACCGAAAAATGAAGAGGAAGAAGATTCCATTTGATGAATTATCTGATATTCGCGGCGTGAGGATTATTGTTCCAACAGAAGAGGAATGTTACGCTGCTGTAGGGATAATCCATATGCATTGGCGTCCAATGTCTGGCGAATTTGATGATTATATTGCGGCTCCAAAACCAAGTTTGTACCAATCCATTCACACGGCTGTAATATATGAAGATGGAGAAAATTTGGAAGTCCAGATTCGTACTCCAGAGATGCATCGTAAAGCAGAATATGGCATTGCGGCGCACTGGAGGTATAAGGAAGGACAAAAAAGGGATAAGGATTTTGAGCAGCGAGTGGCATACCTCAGGCAAATGCTGGAATGGCAGCAGGATGTTGAATCCGCCCAGGAATTTGTCGATGGTTTGAAGGATGAGATCTTTGGTGATAGGGTTTATGCGTTTACCCCCCGAGGTGATATTTTGGATCTGCCAGTTGGAGCTACGCCAATTGATTTTGCCTATAACGTCCATACAGAGGTAGGTCACCGCTGCAGAGGGGCAAAAATCAATGGACGATTGGTATCTTTGGATCATAAATTGGCGACCGGTGATCAAGTGGAGATCTTAACTGCAAAACGAGGTGGGCCTAGCAGGGATTGGTTGAATGAAAACCTTGAATTAGTTAAGACAAAATCTGCCAGAAGTAAAATCAAACGCTGGTTCAAGCATCTTGAAAAAGAACAAAATGTAGAAAGTGGAATCCAACTGCTTGAAAAGGAAATTTCTCGCCTCGCTTTAGGTTCGGATATTGATTTTGATGAATTAGCGGAATCATTTAATTACGATGAAGCAGATGATTTATATGCTGCAATCGGCTGCAGTGATATATCCCTAGGCCGAATAATTCATGCGCTGGTTCTATTAAAAGAAAAAGACTCTCCAGACTTTCCTAGGCACTATCATGAAGAGATCAGCCGGGAGACTTCAGGAGACGTCGCTGTAGTCGGCTTAAAAGGTCTGAAAAATCAGTTAGCAGGATGCTGTAGTCCAACGCCCGGTGACGAGATCATCGGTTTTATTACCAGAGGGCGAGGGGCCACGATCCACAGAAAGGATTGTTCCAATATTCTCAACGTAAAGGATCAAGAGAGATTGGTTGAAGTTTCGTGGGGTTCTCCGATTAGAACTTTCCCGGTACCAATAATTATTAAGGCATACGATCGTGATGGATTGACAAAAGATATTGCAACTGTATTATCGAACAACAACGTCAGCTTAACTGAATTAAGAGTTGATGTTAATGAAGGCCAAGGTGAAGCGATCTTTCATCTGGTGCTGGGGGTAAAGAATGTGGCCGAACTGAGAAGGACGCTGGATCTATTAGAACGAATCAATAATGTTTATGAGGCGTGCAGAATTCGATCCGTTTGATGATGACCCCAAAGATGGTTTAAGAGTCTGTAGAAAAATGAATCGAGGAACAAAACCGCTCTAACTGCAAAGAATGGATAAAATAGCTTGAGTTTCTTGTTTTCCCCCTGACCCCATTTCTCCACCTGGTCCGACGCATGCTGGGCAGCCAGTATCACACTGGCATTTATCCACTAAGTCTTTTGCCGTTTGTAATAAATCCGGTAGACGATCATAAAGCGATTTGCTGAATCCTATCCCGGCAGGAATTTGTTCATGTATTAATACGATAGGCCGATTGTCGCCAAAGGGGGATTGAAAATCAGCAAAAAGACCCAAGTCTCCCGGATCGCACATCAGTAACAGAGGAGCTAAACCGTGTAAAACATGACCCAGCCCTCGGATTCCGCTGTTCACACGGACAATAGATTCAGCGCGCTGATGACAGCGAGGGCACAAACTAATAAGGTTTGAGAGTTGATTAGCTTCCTCGAGAGATGAGAAACTGCGAAGTGGTTGTTTATGGTGCACATGTAAAGGCTCGGCAGGATTGCTTTTTCTACACATCTGGCATTTGTGTTGATCGCGTTCTAGTACAGTTTTCCTGGTTAGATCCCAATAAGGCCCATAATCATTTGGGCTACTAGACCACAAACCCTGGTTTCTTATACGATCTTCTGTATCTTCTGAGAGGGTGATCCAAATACCTGTCGATAGAAGTGTTGTAGAAGGCAGATCCAAAGAATCTCTACTCAAAACTTCATAAGGATGCCATTTGATCTTCTTAAAGCCAGTAACTTTCGTTGTGATTTGAATTTCACCAAGGTATTTTGTTCCGCCAGAGATTAAATCTTCCTGGTAACGCTCAAGCTCGATATAGCTGGTTTGTTTTTCTACTTCAGTGTAATAATCTACAGATGTCGGTTCTAGAAATGCGCGATGTTGTTCCAGGTCCAAATCTCTTACCAGATAGGGTTCGCCAGTATGTAAGTATAATGCTCCGGGATGGACCATCCAGTATGCGCTTTCCATATCCACTTGTCCGATGGATATGGGCTTTGAGTCGGCTGTCTCAACGATCAACGTGATTTGCTGGGGAGAAGCATTCCTCAAAGAGATCAAAGATGCTGGATAATCTTCATCCATCCAAAAATATATACCTTTTGACTTATAAATTTTCCCAAGTGTGGAAAGAACGTTAAGTAGTTCTGCAGTTTCTGAGACTGTGAAGGATCCATAACGCGATGCTTCCGAAAAAGGGAGTTCATAGGCTGCGCATTGCATATGAGCCAGGGCAATCAGAAGATTGTTTGCGTCAATCAATCCGCATTCAGGATTGTTATTAAAAATATATTCAGGATGCAATGCAAGATATTGATCGATGGGAGTAGATGACGTAACCAGAATTGATAGAGAAGGTTTATATGATCTTCCTGACCTTCCAGCTTGTTGCCAGATACCAGCAATTGTACCTGGATATCCAGCCAGAATGGCTGCATCCAATCCCCCGATATCAATTCCCAGTTCTAACGCATTAGTTGCGGTAATTCCCCGGATTTTACCGCTGCGTAAGTCAGCTTCAATTTTCCTTCGTTCTTGGGGTAAATAACCACTTCTGTATGATTGAACTGGAAAAGAAGTTAAAATATCTTTTTCTTTTAAACCTCTTAGCATAAACTCAATTGAACGCCTGGAACGGCCAAAAAGGATAGTTTGGTTTCCGCTTGTAATAAGGTCTGAGGACAATTGGATACATTCGTTTTGCATACTGGCTCTCAGGCAAAGTTTAGGATCTATGATAGGAGGGTTGTAGATTAGAAAATGCTTTTTGCCGCGAGATGAAGAATCTTTTTCTATAAGCACTAGATCCTCTTCGACGAGGGAGGCAGCTAGCTCTTGCGGGTTTCCAATGGTCGCTGAAGTGAGAATGAATTGAGGAGTGGATCCATAATGATCAGTGATCCTTTTAAGGCGCCGGATCACATTCGCTACATGGGATCCAAATACACCTCGGTATATATGCATCTCGTCAAGAATAACAAAATTGAGATTGGAAAAGAATTCAGCCCATTGAATATGGTAGGGAAGGATCCCGAGATGAAGCATGTCTGGATTACTGACTACAATCTGGGCATTCTGGCGAATCTTTGGTCGAGTACTAGAAGGCGTATCGCCATCATATGAAGAAGACTGGATGTCCGAAAAGCGCTTTAGCCAGTTGAGCTGATCCTGTGCCAGAGCTTTAGTCGGGAACAACAATAAGGAACGGCTCTGGTTGTTTTTGAGGATGCGAGAAAGGATTGGCAATTGATAGGCCAACGATTTCCCAGATGCTGTCCCTGTAGATAATACGACATGCTTACCGGATTCAACCACATCCCAAATTGCTTTTTGATGTAAGTAAAGAGAAGAGATATTCATCTCCTCGAGGACATCTTTAATTCTCTGATCAAGATCAGTGGGAAAATCCTCGAACACAGGGTTTCTTTCAGGAATCTCTTGCCAGGCAGTAATATTAGGAGCTACAGCAGGATCTATTTTCCAGCGTCTTAGAACTGTAGAAATTGACATGGGAGTTAATTATAGCAACCCTAATGATATGTAATTGTTATTTAATTGCTTATACAGTTTCTTCTAGTGATCTTTCGGTCATTTGATTGCGAATGAATTTGATGTCGTCTGGGATTTTCAATGCAGCCCACCTCATGAATACGGCGGCGATCAGCCTGGGGTAACCAAAATTATTAGGATGGCAAACCCCAGGCTCTTTTTTGTTGCGATGTATCCAGCCAGGACAGGAGCAATGGCAGCGCCTTTGCCTTTTTTGATACCTTGTACGCATTTGGTCGCCTTATTTACGATCTTGAGGAGACGAGGGATAATGTGCCAAATTCTTGGGCCATATCCTGCCTGAATTGTTGGGTGTAAAGACGATAATACAAACCCTTTTGCCTTAGCAAATCCTGATGTGATCCCATTTCTGCAATCTTGCCGTCCTTGATAAACAGGATCCTATCAGCTTTCCTGATAGTTGAAAGGCGATGAGCGATGATAAAACTTGTTCTGTTTTCCATTAAGTTTTCCATGCCCTGCTGGATCAATGTTTCGGTGATCGTGTCTACGGAACTGGTGGCTTCATCCATGATGAAAATATCTGGTTTGCGGAGCACAGCTCTGGCGAGACTGATAAGTTGTTTTTGCCCTACAGACAACAAGTTGCCGCCTTCGCCAACTTCTTCTTCGTAACCATTTTCTAAAGTTGAAATGAATTCATGCGCCCCAGCTATTTTAGAGGCGTTTTCGATCTCGGTCTCTGTCGCATCTAATTTGCCATATCTGATATTGGCTTCTATTGAGCCTGAGAACAAGTGGGGCGTTTGAAGGACAATACCAATTTGAGATTGGATGGAATCAAGCGTGTAACCTGAATAGTCAAGGTTGTTGATCAAAATGTTTCCATCGCGTGGTTCGAAGAAACGGCATAGTAGGTTTACGATAGTGGATTTACCGCCACCGGTGGGACCAACTAGGGCGATGGTTTCCCCTTGTTTTACTTCAAGGTCAAAATTCTCAAGAACCATATCGGCGTCGTCATCATAATAGAAGGACACATCATTAAAATGAATATCACCAAACATAGAATCCTGGGTCACAGCACCAGGTAGATTAACGATATCAGGTGTGGCATCCAACAAAGAGAAAATCCTTTCTGCAGAAGCTATTGATCGCTGCATTTCTGCATAAACTCTGGCGAGATCCTGGATGGGCCAGATCATAAATGTGATATAGGAAATAAAAGCCTGAATACCACCTATGGAAATACCGCCGATCTCTGCTTGCAGCCCGCCATACCAGATTACGGCGCCAAGAGCCAACGCGCTGATCATCATCACGATAGGCAGGAATAATGCGGATAACCAGGCGGCTCTGAAACCAGCCTTGTACATCTTGTCAGTAAGAAGGCCAAATTCGGCCATGTTCTGAGCCTCGCGGCTGAAGGCCTTAGTAACCCTGACACCTGTGATATTTTCGTTGTAGGATCCAGTGATTTTTGAATTGATTTTTCTTACTAGACGGTATTCTCCAATGATCTTCTTTTTAAATTGAGCAGCGACAACTATTAAAGCTGGAATCATGGCAAATACTATAAGCCCCAATCGCCAATTGATAGTGATCATGAAGTAAGTTGCTGTGATGATATTGAGGACGCCCCAAACCATATCCAGGAATCCCCATGTGATCAATTGGGCAACTCGTTCTGAATCAGAGGACACCCGGGACATGATCCAACCCACCGGAGTTTTGTTGTAATAGGAAAGAGATAAATTCTGAAGCTGACTGAACATCTTCTTTCTGAGATCGTATTGAACCCGCTCGCCAAGCACACCGGCAAAATAAATGAAAAAGAATACAGCGGCAGCCTGGACGACTATCAAACCTCCATAATGGATCAAGATCTCCTTAAGAGCTGTGAAATTACCAGCGCCAATTCCTTCATCAACTATTCGTTTGTGTAAATAAGTGAAATAGGAATCAAGAACTGAGACCAGTCCGATCGCCAAGACGAATCCAATCACCCAGGTTTTGTATGGTTTGACCTGTGCCAGAATTCTTAATGCGACCTGGCCAGTGAATGTCCCTTTAAATTCTTCTTCTTCAAAATGGTGAGTATCAGCCATAATATGTTCTCTTTATGTTAATCCTAGTTCCTTCTCAAGAGCGGAGTCAATTTTTGTTTGTATGTCAAATATCTCTTTATATTTCCCTTGCTGCTGGATCAGATCTTTATGAACACCTTGTTGGATGATCTTCCCATCATCCAAGACCAAAATGAGATCAGCTTCCATCAAACTTCTAATCCGATGAGCAATGATAAAAGTAGTTCTGCCTTGCATAAGATGATCCAAGGCTTCGTGGATTTGGGCTTCAGTTTCAACATCAACGGATGAGGTGGCGTCATCAAGGATCAAGATCTTGGGATTTTTTAACAAGGTCCTGGCAATTGCAATACGTTGTTTCTGCCCACCTGATAACGTGACCCCTTTTTCGCCTACGAGTGTATCGTAACCCTGGGAAAACCCAAGGATCACATCATGAATAGCAGCTGCTTTGCTTGCTTCGAATATCTCTTCCTCAGTTACTTCCCTGGCAACTCCATAAGTGATGTTTTCTTTGATAGAACGGCTAAATAAAAACGGTTCTTGTTCAACCATTCCTATATGTTTTCGGAGGAAGTTGCGGGGATAACATTTTAGGTCAATATTATCCAGGGTTAAAAGCCCTTCGGAGTAGTCATAAAACCTGGGCAGTAAATTGATCAATGTTGATTTGCCGGAACCTGGTCCACCTAAGAGTGCGATCATTTGGCCGGGTTTGCAAGTGAAGCTAATATCTTTTAAAACTACAGGGTGGTCATCATAGGCAAAAGATACGTGATCGAAAACGAATGCGCCGGCCACAGTTTCAGAAAGAGGTTTGTGGTCTCCTGTAGTTAACTGTTCTCGTTCTTCTTTGATCACTTCAATAATTCTTCCATATGAAACCAGCCCAGAAGACATCTGGATAATTAGGCGCCCAAGATTTCGGATTGGCCATATGATCCAAATAATCATTCCGGCATAAGCCAGGTAAGTGCCGATAGAAATTTCACCATTGATAGCCATTGTTGCACCGATATAGTAACCAAACAGCATCTGGGCGCCAGTAAGAATATCAGAGAAAGGCCAGAAAAGAGCGTGCATGGTGAAGAATTTCTTGCCCTTGGAGTATTTCTCTTTATTTTCCTTGTCAAACTTCTTTTTTTCGAAATCCTGACGAGCGAATGCTTTTACAACGCGAACGCCGGATAAATTCTCTTGGAGCGTGTTTGAAAGAACAGCTTCCTGATCCTGGTATTCCTCATAGGCATCAGAAACTTTGCGGAAAAAGAAAAGGGAAAGGATTATTGTCAAAGGAACAACGATAATTGACAACAATGCCAGGCGGACGTTTAAAGTTAATAGTACTGTTATGTTAACAATGAACAGCAACAGAATTCGCCCCATGCCAATTGCCCTGTCCGCGAAAAAGAGACGAACAGCGTCCACGTCAGAGGTTGTCCTTTGGATCAATTCACCCGTTTTTGCTTTATCGTGATATGAAAATGACAAGCGTTGGATATGATCAAAAAGAAAATTCCGCAACCGGCGAGTTATGCCTTCTGAAGTTTTTGCTGACAATCTTCCACTGAAATAGGTGAAGACTCCTTGCAGAGCGGCCAAGAGGAAAAACGAGATTGCGATCAGGGGAATGTAATAGCTCGCCAGTTCTTTAGCAATTAGAGCGTCTATAAACTTTCCCAGGATCAAATAAGTGGCCGATCTGAATGCGGCTGCAAAACCAAGGCAAAGAGCGGCGACAAGATAAATCTTTTTATATCCCCGCATTAGATGCCAGAGGCTTTTTAATTTATTTTCTGAGATCGTCGATCTGATATCAAAAGGTTCAGGATGTTGATACATAATCTATCTTAAGTTTATTGGGATGATCACGGTTTGATTTTCGGTAATTATCTGAACCAGAATCTGTCCTTTAGTAAAATCTAAAATTTGGCCAGCCAGTTTATCATAAGCAATAATGGGAATAGAAAAATGAATTGTGACCTTTTCGGTAAATTCTTCCCGATCAATAGTACTGCCGGCTTTTTTAATAATTCTAACAATTTTTTCATAAAGGTTATATGGGCAAGATATCTGGCAATGATGAACCGTAACCTTCTTTGCTTTGGGAACAGCCTGGATGACTGATCTGGCAGACTCGCTATAAGCTTTGACAAGGCCGCCAGTACCTAATTTTGTGCCTCCGAAATAACGGGTGATCACCATTGCTGCGTCACCTAACCCGCTGCCTGCTAACACTGCCAGAGCGGGGCGGCCAGCAGTTCCAGAAGGTTCTCCATTATCACTTGAGTGAGCGATGATTGAGGATCCAGAACCTATCTGGTAAAGAGGGACATTATGAGTGGCATCAGAATAAATCTGCTTGATTTCCCGAATAAACGCCTTCGCATCAGTAACGGAAAAAGCGGGGGCAATGGTCGCAATAAAACGAGAGTTTGAAATACGGATCTCGGTACTAAAGCGGGACGCCGGAATTAGTGTACCTTTAACTGATCTATCTTCTATTGAGTTCACAAAACCTAATTGTACATCAGGCTATCAGGGCTGGGTAGGTGGTAAAAAAGGGGGAAGGGGAATGATGTTTGGGTGATTTCGTTGCGGAAGATATCAAAGAGCCTTTTTATAAACAGATCTTCAATCTGATGTGCGGGGTTGTTTAATATGGAAGATCACCTTTCCTATCAGATCAGAGTAGGGGATAAGACCTAACTTGTGGCTGCTGATGCTGTTTTCGTGACTCCCGGCAACCTTCAGATTCTCGGTACGCGGATAATTTGTATGAACGCGTTTGATCAGCCGACCGATTTCGGAATGGTGGAATACTACAACAGTACCAGCTTGAAGATTTTTATATCCTGGGCGATAAGTGCTGACTAAAACGTAGTCACCAGGCAAAAAAAATGGTGACAGACTGTTGCCTGTCACCTTGATAATTTTCAGCATTAGAGATCCGGGTAGATCATCTCTAGGCCCGGAGCATAAGGAGCTTTTGCTTTCTTGATTTTGATATCTTTGATTGTCCAGAAGATCTCGGAAAATTGATTGATGGCTTCAACAAAAGCTATGCCATTTGCTCTGTCAGCATTTTGCCGGCTTTTTGAACCGAGCTGCATGATCTTGTGAACGAGGCCAGGGAGTTCAGGATACTTTTCTACATGGGTGTCTTTGATGAAGTCGCCCCAGATAACCCGTATTTCATGCTTGGCTTTTTCGGCATGTTCTTCTTTTACTGCAACATAACGGGACATTGAGTTGTGGAAATCAACTCTGGCTTTTTCGTCACCCTCGGCTAAATCGGCCATCAAGTCCATCATGCGTACGACAGTCAATGCATTGATCTGGGCAGTGATCGGATCGTATATTCCACAAGGGACGTCGCAGTGAGCTTTTGCTTTAGGAAAAGGGCGAAAACGATCAATCGTCTGGATAAGTTTATAAAACATGTTTTGCTCCTTGGATTACGAATAATTTGCTATGTCATTCTACCGTACTGGCAAAAGTAAATTATTATAGATTTATTAATTTGACGATCAGTGAATCTCACCATCAACTTCACCTTCAACTGAGTTTTCCCAGGGATAGTGTTCTGTGCCACGGGCGGCTTCCCGAATTGCTGGATCATCTGCCAAGAAACCACGATATTGGTCTGGAATGAGGGCTGCGATGGATTTCATCAAAACATGTCCAATCTGGTCAAGTTGTTCTCTGCGCTCCCTGCCACGGCCTGTCGTCGTAAATGGGCCAACTGGCTTTCCAATCCGGATAACAGCTTTAGGCCGCTGTCCTAACTTAATTGGAAAGATATTATTCAATCCGTGAATTCCAAGAGGAAGGATTTTGGCGCCTGTTTGAGCTGCCAGGTAAGCCGCTCCTGGACGGGCCGGGCGGAGTACTTCAGCCCAGGACCCGCCTTCAGGCATGATCCCTAAAACGCCATCCTGATTTAGTATCTCTTCTGCGGCGCGGAGAGCATACCGAGATCCTGTCCCTCGAAAAACGGGATAATAACCCCAGATTTCAGGGAGAAATTTTACGATACCTGGTGCATGCGGAAATTCGGCTCCTCCAACATATTCAATAGGATACGGCAGAGCGTGCAAGACTGCAGCCGGATCGATAAAGCTAAAGTGATTGGCGATCACCAGAAGTGGGCCTGTCTTAGGAAGATTCTCTTTTCCCTCAATCTGCAAGTCGCTCAGTATGCCAAACGCGCCCCTCGCAAGCAATTTGCAGAACCTTCGGATTAAAACCTTTCGAGGATAAACGATATTTTCGGTCATTGGTCGGTGTACTCTTTGGTAGGGTCTTTTACCCCGAGCAAAATGAGCAGTCCGATTACGAGGAAAATTACTATTGAACCAAGGGCTACTCGCTGACCGGCTTGTTCGGCAAGAATGGTTGATAACCCACGATTATTTTCAAAGTATTTGAATGCCTCAAATGCCAGAAATCCATAAATGGTAGGTCCGATGAATGATGATGTCCTGCCTGATATAGCAAAAATGCCATAAAACTCAGCGCTTCTGCCTTCTGGGGCAAAGTAACTGACCATAGTTCTACTGACTGACTGAACGCCAGTAAGTGCAAAACCAGCCAATGCTCCAATAATGTAGAATTGGGTTACATTTTGGGCAAATATCATGCTGGTAACCACCAAAGCCATCATTGTGATGGAATAGATCAAGGTTCGTTTGAAACCCAATTTCTTACCAAGCAAACCTGCTAGATATGCGCCGATCACAGAAGTTATTTGGACGATGATCATAAAGATGATCAGTTCCGTCTGTTCCATGCCAAACATAACGGCGCCAATAATTGAGGCGAAATTTAGAGCCATCAGAATGCCGTCGTTGTAAACGAGGAATGCAAAAATGAAACGGAGGAAATCTTTGTAGCTCCCAAGTGCTTTTATTGTTTTGCCCAATCTAACGAATGCTACGGATAAATAAGTTCCTCCTTCAGGAAGCTCTTTTGCAACAGCTTTCTCTTTTATCCAAAGCCAGGCAGGGATTGCAGAAGCGGCAAAATATATGGAGGTGAAAACAAGGGAGAGGCGAACGATCAATGTTCCTTCAAAAATAACGATCAACGGAAGCAGAATGAGCAGGATCAGGATACCGCCAAAGGATCCAATGGCCCATCCGTTTCCAGAAACACGACCCATTTCTTCGGGTTCTGCGATTTCTGGAAGCAGTGAATTGTAGAAAACCTGCCCGGACCGGTAACCGAACTCGGCAATGACAAA
>CAYORF010000086.1:0-11509 GCA_964406305.1 uncultured Anaerolineales bacterium
CACCAAAATTGCACCCGGAAGCCATTATAGACCTAGATTTGTCCATTATCCTGACATATTCCCATTATTTATAACACTCCTTATATCCGTTTAATCGAAACGCCTTTTCTTATTTTCCAGTCCATAAAAAAACAGTGTATGGTTTCGATAACAATTCTTATCTTAAAGCATAACGGATGAGTTTCGCTAAGCACCCTACCCTTCGGGTATAGGGCACCCGCAGCCGGGTCTAGTTTTTCCGGTTCCTCGTCTCCGGTCTCCAGTCTTAACCGGCTGTTGGGTGAAGCGAGGGTTAAGACTGCTTTTTGAATTGACTGACAAAATATCGTATGTAACCAATCTTTCTTTTCAACCAATAATTTGTTTGTAAACTCGTAGAATGTTTTCTCCTAGAATTTTTCGAATATCATTGTCCGAATAACCACGGCTGATAAGTGCATCTGTTACCAAAGGCAACTTTGTAATATTTTCGATTCCCTGAGCATAGTGATCGATACTTCGTTTTATCAGTTTTGGCTCCAGGAAATCTGGACCTAAGCATACGTGGTCAATCCCAGCAACTTCAACAATATGATCGATATGGTGAACCAAATCATCTACGTTGGCCCGATCATTTACCTCATTTGCCAAAACTACCGAAAAGAACTGCAAGCCAATCACACCTCCTGTCTTTGCGATAGTCTTTATCCGTTCATCACTAATATTTCTTTGGATATTTGTTACTCCTCTTACACCACGGTGGGAATCAATGACTGGATCTTGGCTAATCGCAATAATATCTTCGAACACTGGATCAGGATCCGGAATGTGAGCCAAATCAATTACCATTCCCAATTGGTTCATTTCCTGGATAACATTTTTTCCGAATGAAGTTAATCCCTTACTTGGGAACGGATGTTCTTCACTAGCGTCTGTCATCTTATTCCAATCTTGACCCACTAACTGAAGACTTCGCAATCCTAACCGGTACAATATTCTCAAACTGACCATTGACTCTGGATAAGGATCTTCTTCAAGAGCAGCCCCACCTTCCATTGTAAGGAGTACAGCAATTTTACCTTCTGCCACTGCGTCTTCTATATCTAGGTAATTTAAGCAGATTGTAAGAGTGTCTTGGCTTTCTTCTGCTTCTTTCCAAAGCATATCAAGTAGCTCTAAAGACCCCCACCAAGGATTGTCATTTTCAATTCCAAATAACGGAGGATCCCCACCTACTACCCAACCGATCACGTTGACACCACCTTGACGAATTAAGGGAGCATAGTACTTTGAGAAAACCGCTCGTTCTCCCCGCATCCTTCGTGCAGCCAGCCCATACATTGTATGATCATGAATGATCGCAACTATCGTATTTTTATGAACACTTATCATTTTGTTTTCCCCAATTGATCAGAATAATTCTACAGCCAAAACCAAAGCTAATAAACCGCCCAAACTCCCATAGGTCATATGCACACTTTGTTAGGCGGCGTTTTAATAGTGCTAGTCTTTCCAGACTACTTCCAATTCTTTGCCTGTATCCCAATATTTTCCTTTGTTGCCAATAGAACGAATCTTCATATACATATAGAAATCATGCGTCATATCGATAATACCTGCCACAGCCAGTGATAATAAAATGGGTAACCACCAACCTGGCAGAGCGAGATTACCAATCAAGCCAACAACCATTAGGCCAATACTTAGAAAGATGGGAGCTAAAAGAGCACGCATCATATTACGGTAATTGATTGCCCCCCTTACTCGATAATGCCCATTCAAAAACAGGAAGTATTTACGCTGAAAGACAATATGCGTTTCATGGGCAGTACCCTGATATGCAAGACAATGAAGTTTTTCATGAAGCCAAACACCGAGGTTAGTATATAAAAGTGCTGCAATAAGATAAATGGCCAAAAAATTGATTAGACGCCAGTTTGTTTTAGGAATTTCGTTATAAACCCATGTTGCAAGAAAAAACATAGTTGCTAAAGAAACAAATATAACTATAATGGAAAACCTAGTATCGGCGTAACCAATGCGCATCCATTTATAGCCAAATTTTTGTTTTTGTATTGTCCCATGCATTTATTCTCTCTTACTAGATTTTGAAGTAGCCAGCTAAAGGATGAGCTCAACTGGCGCCGGGGCCAGCTATTAATCATTATAGAACCAATACAAATAAAAGGGGGGAAGAGACCAGATACCGTACACTCCCGGCGCTCAGGGAAAGCTGGGGTTACTAGAATGTAATAGAGATGGGGGCACGGCAGGTATTGGGCTCCAAAAATCTTTTGTCAATGAATCGAATTGCCAATCCAGTTGCGACTGGGTTGGTCTGATAGAATAATTAACAGCAAAACAAGGAAAGAGAACAATGGCAGTAAATAATGTGACCCGGTTTCTAGACAGCCGGAAAGTCCCCTACTCTGTGTTTGAACTCCCCAAAGAAAAACTGGGAGGGGAGGAAACTGCCCGCTTATTAAATGCACCTCCTGAGATCATCTTTAAGAGCATTGTTATTCTCCGCAAGGGATCTGGCAAACCTATCCTGGCAGTGGTGCCGGGAAATCAGGAAGTCAATCTAAAAAAGCTAGCCAAAGCTGTTGGAGAAAAAAAGGTTACTCCCTCCACTCAGAAAGAAGCTGAGAACATCACTAAACTGCAGGCCGGGGGCATCTCTCCCCTGGCTTTGATCAATCGGGGATTTGAGATCGTTATTCACAGATCAGTTCAGGATTTCGAACTGGTACACGTATCGGGGGGAGAGCTCGGGGTCAATATTCGCCTGTCATCCAGCGATCTGATCAACATCACCAAGGCCAAAGTCGCAGATATCAGCTAAGGA
The DNA here is from genome assembly GCA_964406305.1 of uncultured Anaerolineales bacterium. GTDB lineage: Bacteria > Chloroflexota > Anaerolineae > Anaerolineales > UBA11858 > B10-G9. Next base: position 2,828 of record CAYORF010000086.1, read on the forward strand.
TCATCCTTTGATCACAACCAGCGGTTTAAGCTGCGCGACCTTGGCAGCTATACCAGCGCTGGTCACTGTCTCTACAACCGCATCTACATCTTTATAGGCTGCCGGGGCTTCTTCAGCTAGGCCAGCCATTGAACCGGCCTGGATTTTAATTCCATCCCTTTTCAGCTGCTTCAACAAATCCTCACCCCTGATGGTTTTCTTAGCCTGCGAGCGGCTCATCACCCTTCCCGCTCCATGGCAGCTTGATCCAAAAGAACGGGCCATGGCTTCTGATGTGCCCCGCAATACCCAGGATGAAGTCCCCATACTGCCCGGCACCAGGACAGGTTGACCGATCTTTATATATTCAGGGGGCAATTCTTCTAACCCTGGCCCAAAAGCCCTGGTGGCACCTTTGCGATGCACGCAGACTTCCATAGATTTTCCGTCGATCTGGTGGGTTTCGATCTTACCGATATTATGAGCCACGTCATAAACCAGATGTAAATGCCAATCCTTAACCCTGCCAGCAAGCACACTTTCAAAGGCCTCCCGGGCATAATAGCTCAATACCTGGCGGTTGGCAAAAGCATAATTAGCCGCACAGGCCATAGCAGCCAGGTAAGCTTCGCCCTCCGGGCTGTCCATCGGTGCACAAACCAATTCCCGATCCGGAAGTTCGATGCCGTACTTGTATACAGCGCTTTGAAGACTCTTTACATAATCAGAACAAACCTGATGTCCCAACCCGCGGGAGCCGCAGTGAATTTGCAGCGCCAGGTCACCTTCATTTAGACCCATCGCTCTGGCAGCTCTCTCATCAAATACTTTCGAGACCAGATCGATCTCGATAAAATGGTTACCAGCACCCAATGACCCCACCTGGGCTGTACCTCTTTTAAGAGCCCGGGGACTAAGGAATCTGGGATCTGCTCCTCGGAGCTGGCCTCCATCTTCGGTCCGTCGCAAATCCTGATCCGTCGCAAATCCTCTTTCTTTGGCCCAGCGCGAGCCTTTCCTGCAGACTTCTTCGACTTCCTTTGAGGATAAACGATGGTGACCACCGATACCTACCCCACTGGGACAGGACTGGTTCAGGGCAGTTGCCAGCTCGCCCAAATAGCTTTTCCCTTCCTGGTAAGACAATCTGCTGCCTAACAGGCGCACTCCGCAATTTATATCGTAGCCTATCCCCCCGGGTGAGATCACACCGTCTGGAAAGCGTGTGGCCGCTACACCGCCAATCGGGAAACCATAACCCTGGTGCATATCTGGCATCACCTTGACCGATCCCACTAATCCAGGCAATGCGCAGGCATTGACTGCCTGTTCCAGGGATTTATCTCTGGCGACACCCTTCAACAAATTCTCAGATGCAAAAATCCGCACAGGGACCCGCATATCCGCCCGGTAGGATGCCGGAATCTCCCACTCATAATCTGATATTTTTTTAAGATCGGTGATGGAAACCATGGAGGACAACCTCTAAACACAAATAAATCAGATATCAAATACGATATTCACTTCATAACCCTGGTCCGTTTCCCGGATATTAAGCCGGTGATAGGTGACCGCTTTGATATCCCGCTGATAGGCTCTGATCTGGGTTCCTCTAAGCTTGGCTTTGAGGGAAAATTCAGTGCTAATCGAGATCTTATCAATTGAAAACAACATATAGTCCTCTGTCAGCCTGTAAAGTAATTCCTCTAGAAAAAGGATTAGAAGTCCTTCATAATCCATCGCGTCCAGAGAGATAGATTCCTTGACAGCAGAGAAGCCTTCTTCATAATCCTCTATACCCGAGAGATGGAACATCCCATCTGCGGCAGCCGAAAACAGGGAGTCAATATCCTCACCCCAGACCCTGATTTCGAGGTCCGCAGTGTGAGATAGTTCTTCAAAACCAGCGAGTCTATCATTCATAATTACTTTCAGTATACATAATTATGGATATTTTTTCAGCACCCTTTTAAATAGAAAGTACTAAACTTATGATTTTCGGAATTTCTAGAGGGTGATGAATGTCAATCTTGTGGAAAGAGTACCCTTCTTCTATAATCACATTTACAGACATATATCAGGGATAATCAACGGTGATTTATGACAGAAACTCCCCTATTTGCAGTAATTGGTGGATCTGGTCTCTATCAGATCCCAGGACTAACACAGACCACTGAACATGCAGTGAATACGCCGTTTGGAAAACCCAGCGGCCTAATTGTCGAGGGGGAGTTAAACGACCAGCGCATATTCTTCCTTGCCAGGCACGGCGTCGGCCATCACATCAACCCCAGCGAGGTCAATTATCGGGCCAATATCTACGCTTTGAAATCACTAGGTGTAGAACGGGTCATCAGCGTCAACGCCTGTGGATCGCTGCGGGAAGATTATAAACCTGGTGATCTAGTGATCCCGGATCAGATCCTGGATATGACAAAGTATCGGAAGAACACCTTCTTTGAAAATGGGTTAGTTGCCCATGCAGGAGTTGCAGATCCTTTCTGCCCGGATCTATCCTCACATCTGCTACAGGCATTCAAAGAAAGTAATGCTACGGTGCACGACAATGGTACTTTCGTAGTGATCGAAGGGCCTCGATTCTCTACGAGGGCGGAATCCAATACATTCAGAAGTTGGGGCATGTCCATCGTTGGCATGACCAGCGCTCCGGAAGCTTTCCTGGCCAGGGAAGCCGAATTATGTTATGCCTCAATTGCCCACATCACTGATTATGACGTCTGGCATTCCAGGGAAGAGGATGTCTCAGTTGAGATGGTGATGAAGATCATTTCCAAGAATACAAACTACGTAAAAGATGCTCTGGTTTATTTGACACAAAATTGGCCTGAAGAAAATCTTACTTGCAGTTGCCAGTCTGCCCTGGAAAGCGCTTTGATAACCAACCCGGTTGTTATTCCTAAAACTACACGAAAAAAACTGAACTTGCTGGTATCAAAATACCTGGAGGATTGATCCATGAAAGAACTCACCATTCCTATTTCCGATGAAGACATTCGCGAGCTGCATACAGGTGATTCTGTTACCTTGACTGGAATAATGGCTACAGGCAGAGACGCGGTTCACAAATGGATGATCGATACCTTCATCCGTAAAACCCGTGAACCCCAGGGAGATGACCTGGAAGTCTACGAAAAGATCAAACCCATCTTTAAGGAAAGCCTGATCTACCACTGCGGGCCGGTTGTGGCAGGATTAGATACTGGCGATTATAAATTTGTGGCTGCCGGCCCGACCACCAGCATCCGTGAAGAACCGTATCAGAGCGAGGTTATGCACCACTTTGATATGCGGGGGGTGATCGGCAAAGGGGGGATGGGGCCTAAGACCCTTCAGGCTTGCCAGGATATACCAGCGGTCTATTTCCATGCCATCGGAGGCGCAGCAACTTTGATTGCCAAATCCGTAGAAGAAGTTATTGGCGTTTATAAATTGGATTTTGGAGTTCCAGAAGCGATCTGGGTTTTAAATGTCAAAGAATTCCCGGTTGTGGTAACCATGGATTCCCACGGGAAAAGCATGCACGCGGAAGTGGAAGAGGCGTCACTGAAGAAGTTGAAGGAATTGATTGGTTAAAAACTTCGGACACTAGATCATTAGATCGAACTTGTAGGGGCGACGCGGTGCGTCGCCCTTTTCTATTTATATAATTTTTTCCCGTGCTCATATATTACCAATTCGTAAGAAACTCTTCCTGTCTTGCATCTCTATTATATGGAAGATTTCCCAGCCATCATCAAACCATAGATGGGAAATGGAGGAACACTATGTCAGATTTTAATAAAAAGATTATTCAGGAATTTCGTGCCAATGATGGAAAAGTCGGCGGCATGTTCGAAGGTATGTCCTTGCTTTTAGTCCATACGACTGGAGCAAAAAGCGGCCAGCTGCGTATTAACCCCACAGCGTATATCAAGGACGGAGAAAACCTGATTATCGCGGCTTCAAAAGGCGGCGCAGACAGCCACCCGGATTGGTATCATAACCTGGTATCAAATCCACAGGTGATTGTCGAAGTTGGTTCTGAAACGATCTCTGCCCTGGCGGAAGTGCCTTCGGAACCTGAAAGGTCAAATTTATATGATAAATTAGCCTCAAAGTACCCGATGTTCAATGAATATAAAACTAAAACTAAGCGTGTGATCCCGATCATAAAGATGATCAAGAATTAACTGAATAACAAATTGTTTGAATCATAATAAAGGGCGACCCGTCAGGTCGCCCTTTATTAATTATTGATTAGATCAACTCACCAATCCAGCCCCACCGCCTTGGTTAGGAATTCCATAAATGGTGCGGCAGTTTTACATAGCTCCACGTAATAATCAAGGAAATCGGGCTCGCCAACTATCTTTTCGTTTAGAACGATAGACGCCAGGTAATCCTTTCTTTTAAGATCCTCGATCAGAGGATGATCAGGATCAAATCCTTTAGGGGGCCTTTTTAATGAATCCCCACCCATGGTGAAGGTTTTCTTGAACTTTTTTTCCTGGATGATATTCAGCCATTGATCCGGATGTTCAGAGATACTGGTTCGGATTTTGGTGACTGTTTCAGTATTTGGTTTCCAGATCCCGCATCCAGCGAACACATCCCCCGGCTCGAGGTGCAGATAATAACCCGGAGCATGAACATCTTTGCCGCGTTTATGGCGAAAATGAATCCCTGCCCCGGTTTTATATGGAGTCTTGTCTTTGCTGAACCTCATATCCCGGTAAATGCGGAACAGGGAACCTCCTGATATTCGGGGAATGGCCATGATAGATGTACTGATCTCAGGAGTCCGCTCTGCAAAGGCAGCAATAAAAGTCAATAATGGATCCTTGACATCATTCTCGTAGCGTTCCTTGTTATCCTGGAACCAGTCCCGATTGTTGTTTTCCTTCAATTCACTGAGAAAAATAAATAGCTCAGATTTTATTTTCATATCACTTTTCCTTTACCAGCATTCTCAAGTAATCCAATTTTAGTATATCCAGAAAACAAGGAGAATAAAAATACTATCCTAAGGATGCCCTCAAAAAGCAGGGTATTACCCCTAACAAAATTGCCACCATGCTCAACCTATATCCAGTGGTATAAATAGTCAGGTATGGAATGGATAAAAAAACTCAAACCCGTAGTCCCTAAGAATTGGCTTCTTTTAACTGCAGGCTTAATGTGGACAGCTGTTGGTACCTATCTGATATCTCTTACGGTAGATTGGATCTTTGCACCCACCGTAAAATCACCATGGATGTTCTGGCTCCCAGGTATCGGCCTGGCTTACCTGATCTTCCAATTCGGTTTTTCAAAATTAGCTCGCAAGAACAGCCTGCGGATCAATAACCATCCAGAGGAAAAACCCTGCCTGTTTGCCTTCCAGGAGTGGCATAGTTATCCACTGGTAATATTTATGATCGGGTTGGGCATCACATTAAGGAATTACGCCCCAATTCCAAAACCCATACTGGGAATTATGTATATAGGGATAGGCGGTGGTTTGGGAATGTCCAGTTTCCGTTATTATTGGCAGATCTTCCAGAATAAAAGACCTCCCTCCGTATCTTAAGCTGTTTTTTGGCGTCATAATATAAGTGATGATGGACAGAAAATCGGAACTACTCCTAAAGAAAGCCCGTCAATATGATCAAAACGCCCTGGCTGAGATCTATGATCTTTACAGTGACGCCCTGTTCGCTTACGCATTCAAACATGTCGGAAAAAGCCAGGTGGCGGAAGATCTGGTTGCAGAAACCTTCAGTCGTTTCTTGAAAGCTCTTGAACGCGGTGGCGGCCCTAAAGAATATTTGAGAGCCTACCTATACCGTATCACTCACAACCTGATTATTGATTCTTACCGTAGAGAACCCCCTCCCCCCCTGAAGTTAGAAGAAGAACTGATTTCGGAGGAAGGAGCGGATCCTATAACTATTATGGCTGATCTGGAGGACGCCGACCGGGTCAGGAATGCCTTACGCCTGATCACTCCAGAGCAGAGCCAGGTGATCACTTTACGCTTCCTTGAGGGTTGGAGCGGCCTAGAAATTGCCCAGGCAATGGATAAATCACTTGGGTCGATCAAAGCTCTCCAGCATCGCGGTCTGGCAGCATTGCAGCGCATCCTGCTGGAAAATGACCAGCCACAAGAATCAAAGTAAAGAATATTCCAACAAATATCCTCCTGAACGGAAGACGATCCCATTATGATGGGATTTTTCTTTTTAATACCGTATCCTTTCATGGATTTTGGCGTCATATGGGGTAGAAAGCAAGATTTTATTATTTGAACATAGAGGATTTATTATGGATAAGAAAGAGATCAACCCCAAACTGAAAAAAGAACTGCAGCATATTCAAGATGTTCCCGAACGCGGGCTGCAGGTCAGCCATGCCGGGCGAGAGAATTTTCTAACTCAGGTTCGGACTATGAAACCCCACCCTGTGCAGGCCAATAAACCGGTCCAAAAAGGACGCCGCCGTTCCTGGGCACTCCGGATGGCTTCGATTATTGCAGTATTGGCCTTGGCCTTGGGAAGTATAGGTGGGACCGTATACGCCGCTCAAGCCAGCGGACCGAATGATCTTCTTTATAGCGTAAAAACTCTTTCTGAGGACATTCAAGTAGGGTTGGAATCAGACCCTCAAGCCCGGTTGGATCTTTTTACTCAATTTGCCAGCCTCCGCCTGACAGAAATCCAGACCCAGATTGATGCTGGAGAGGAAGTGTCTGAAAAAGCTTTGGCTTTACTTGAAAAACACACACAGAAAATGCTCGAGGAAGCTGCCAAAATGGGTGAACAGGGTCTAGGTAATGCCCTCAGGCAAATAGAACAAAACCTTCAAAAACAGAACCAGATGATGGGAGAGATGGGGGAAGAACACCCCCAGAGTGGTTCACCAGGTTTGTTGAAAGCCCAGGAAAAGATCCGTGAGCGCCTGGAGCTGGTGGGTAACAGCATTAATGAACCCCAGGTATTCAGGGAGACCATTAAAGAACAAAAAGAAAATTCTGATAACCAGGGGCAGAGCAAAAAGGATGGAGAGGACAATTCCAATAAGCCTGAAAACCCTCCCGGCCAGGGTGAAGACGGACCCGGATCTCAAGATGGTGAGGGCATACCAGGCAGTGAAGATGGCAATGGTACAGGTAGTGGAAAATAAACACTCAGCAATACGAGAAACAACGTAATATTATCAATGGTAGACAGAAAAAGGAGCAAATCGTGAAAACAAAAAAACTGGGCAGAACAATTTTATTAGCATTACTGCTGGCAATACTCACAACCGGAGCAGCATTTGCATCCGAAGGCGATCAGATTGATGTAACAGGGTATATTATGGAGCTCAATACCGTAGATGGCACCATCACCATTGATGTTGATGGTGATCCCTTGACCTTAGAGGATGTTTATATCATCCTGGTTGGTGAGAATTTTGATTTTGATAGTCACCTAGTGGGCGATCTTATCACTGTTCAAGGCACAGTGGGTGAAGATGATGTCATATTACTAACTGAGCTCAAAATCATGGATCGCGTCAAAGATCAGATCAAATTGCAGAAAGGCGAGCTGGACTCCAATTACTGCACCAATGAGTATGTATATCACCCTGTGGCAGCCAAAGTTGCAGACACCTATTCAGTAGACTACAGTGTGATCGAAGACTACCTGTGCGGCGAACCTTCAGTACCCCTGGGACAGATCATGCTGGCATTACAGACGGCAGCCCTGCTAGATGGTGTTGATTTCACTGATTATCTGGATGGTTTTGAAAACTCCAGTTGGGGTCAGATCTGGCAGGAATTGGAAATCAAGGTAAAACCTGACAAAGACACCCCTCCCGGACAGCTAAAGAAGCAAGATGGCGAAGGTGATCCTGAGGTAAAAATTCCCCCCGGACAGCAGAAAAAAGAAGGCGATGGACTTGATCTGGAAGAACTGCTTCCTGACTGGCTTCCCCAGGAATGGTTTCAGAAAGGGAAGAAATAATCCTTCATCCTGAAATTTGGTCAATTGAAACAGACACCCGGATTTAATCTGGGTGTCTGTCATATAGTAGGATAAAAAAATGAAAAAGAAATTGATTTTTATGGTCACGATAGCTAATCTGCTGGTGCTGGCTGGTTGCGGTGTCAGTGAAATCAATAGATCTAAAAGTCTAACCCGTCCAGAAATCGCTGTTGAAGAAGTAACTGAAGAAATTATTGAAGTCACAAAAATTCCAGAAACAAACTGTTCAGTGCTGAACCCGCATCCCGTTGCCCAGGGCATGGAAGAAGATTTTGATATCACTTACGATGAGGTCATGACCCTTTATTGTGATGGATACGCGTTTTCCGATATTCTCCTGGCGCTGGAAACATCAGAATTGGTCGATCAAACCCCGGAGGCTTTGCTTGCCCGTTTACGGACCCGCACCTGGCAGGAGATCTGGACTGAGTTCGGCCTGAATCCTGAGTAAAAAAACAAATGGGACATTTCATATAAGAACCAGCTGAGTTCCCTCAGCTGGTTTTTTTCTTTTCCCGAGGAACGAGCCCAAGAATGCTTCCCAAAATTGCATAGCATGGATTATGCTATACTCCGATGATAAACTTGGCATTCTGGAAGAATAATGCCAATAATTTATCAACGTCTGAAATAAATACCCTATTTCAATAGGAGAAAATTATGGAAAAGTCTAATAAACTTCGAGTGTTCGCAT
>CAYORF010000087.1:0-11350 GCA_964406305.1 uncultured Anaerolineales bacterium
TAAGGGCGCGGATCAAGTCCCTTAGAAAACGTCAATATTATCCCAGGGATATATCCAGGTATAACATCACCATCACACCTACCATGGTTCCTATCGTTGCCAATCGTTCATTCCCCGTACCATGGGTTTCCGGGATAATTTCATCGCTGATCACGTAAAGCATGGCACCTGCCGCAAAACCCATTGCGTAAGGTAGTATCGGACGCATAAATTGTACGGCGATCACACCTAAAATCGTGAGTGGGATCTCGATCAATCCTGCCCTAATTCCGACGAAACCAGCGTAAAAATATGTTCCCATTCCAGCGTTGAGTGCAGCAACTGCAACTGCCAATCCTTCAGGGATATTTTGAATACCGATTGCCAACATTAAGGGAAGGGCTTCCGCCAAATTTCCCGATCCAAAAGCAACACCCACTGCCAGTCCTTCCGGCATGTTGTGGAGTGTTATTGCGAGGATGAACAGCCAGACTGCCCGGATTCGTCCAGTTTCCGGCCCTTCGTGTCCCCGGCCCGGGTGAAAGTGGGGAACAAAACGGTCTCCCAGGATGAGAATTAATACTCCAAATACCATACCGATCAACACTGGGATAATGCCTCCGTATTCAACTCCGGGAAGGATAAGACTGGTGAAGCTAGCAGCCAGCATCACGCCAGCAGCAAAACCAAGCGCTCCATCCAGGATTTTTTGGGAAGGCTTTCTCCAAACCAGTACTGCTAAAGCGCCCAATGTGTTCATTAACGTGATAAAAAGACCACCAACGACTCCCTGCCAAATGGGGTTGCTGCCAGCAATGTTTAGAAATGTTTGTTGTAACCAGGCCATATTTTTTGCTCCGATAAAACAATTTTCCTGCTCAAAAAAATAAGTGCTGGTTTCCCATTACATATTCTTTCATTAAGGTACTCACCCTTAGACTCACTCTACAGGCAACAACCTTACCTCAACCCGCCTTACGCTGTGAAGTCTGCCCTGGATGCCAGGTAAGAATCCAAATGCTGGAGCTATCAATAGAGGTGCATAATCAATGATACTCTGCAGCAGGATTGACAATCAGATTTAATTTATTATATTATTCATACTAAATTGATCTTTTTATGGTTTTCAATTGCTCCTGTATACAGCGGGGATCGTAAAACTGCTTCCGAAGTCAACTGATCAATTTCGGGAGGCAGACCGATTTCCGCAAGCCTCCGAACTTTCATGGCTTTTTTGGCCGTGCTGATCAGTTTTTACTTTTGATTAAGGAAGCAGCATGCAGGATTTAGCACCATACGTAAAAAGAATATCACTTGACGAAGGAATGCCTTCCCTGGTGGGGAATACTCCTCTCCTGCCCCTGGTGACACTCTCAGACAGGATCAGAAGCATGGTCCAGGTATTTGCCAAGGCAGAGTGGTTTAACCCGAGCGGCTCCGTGAAGGACCGGCCGGCCTGGGGCATCATTCAAAATGCCCTCCACCAAGGATTGATATTGCCAGGTATGCACCTTCTGGATTCTACATCCGGCAATATGGGTATAGCTTATGCAACTTTTGGTTCTGCCCTGGGTATCCCTATCACCCTGGCCATCCCGTCCAACGCCAGCCCTGAAAGAGTAAAAATCATGAGCGCCTTGGGAGCTGAGCTGGTGTTAACCGATCCCCTGGAGGGATCTGACGGCGCCATCCGAATAGCTCAGCAAATGGCCAAGGATCATCCGGAGCGATATTATTATGCCAACCAGTACGACAATCCAGCCAATTGGAAATCCCATTACCGCAGCACCGGTCCGGAGATCATCGAGCAGACAGATAGCCGGGTGACGCATGTTGTACTCGGTATGGGCACTACTGGCACACTGACCGGTGTCTCCCGATACATGAAAGATAATCATCCTGATGTTCAAGTTATTGGCGTCCAACCGGATTCACCTTTTAACGGTCTGGAAGGTTTAAAACACCTGCCTTCCGCTATTCAACCAGGCATATATGACCCTACCGCGGCCGACCGTATCGTGTCCATCAGGACAGAAGATGCTTATGACATGGTGCGCTGCCTGGCTAGGGAAGAGGGTTATTTCATCGGTATCTCTTCTGGAGCCGCCGCTGTAGCTGCCCGCCAGATTGCCAATGAGCTCGATCAGGGTGTGGTGGTAACTGTCTTTCCTGATGCCGGATTTAAATATCTAAGCGATGAAGAATTATGGAAGGATTCATGAAAATTCACATCCCCTCACACCTATTGGATCAGATCCAGTCCCATGGCGAAAACGCCTATCCATATGAAGGGGCAGGTTTGATGCTCGGACAAGAAGAAAATGGCAAACGGACCGTTGAGAATCTGTTATTCCTGGAGAATGCCAGAGAAGAAGAGAACCAGCATAACCGCTACCTGATCACAGCTGAAGATATGCTGTTGGGCGAAAAAGAAGCTGCCCGACTTTCTTCGTCCATTCTGGGTATCTTCCACTCCCACCCGGATCACCCGAATCGCCCTTCGGAGTATGATCGTGAATTTGCAATCCCTTGGTATTCCTACTTGATCACCAGCGTGAACAACGCAAAAGCAGCTGGGAGCCGATGCTGGAGGCTAGAAGACGACCGGGAAAGCTTTTCTGAAGAGATTATTCAAGTTATCTCAAATAGACTAAAGTAAGGCAGGATCAGTTGTAAAGACTGCCGAGCCAATCACTAGAAGCAAGTTTATAATATTTATCAGTAGAGGAAATATGCCTACACTAAAAATACCTACACCATTACGGCCCTACGCAGAAGGACAAAGCACCCTTACTCTTCCCGGCGAGGTCGTGGAAGAAGTTCTCGAGGGGGCAATTGAAACATATCCGATGTTAAAGAAACACCTCTTCAATGACGAGGGCAAGCTAAGGCCATTTGTAAATATATTCCTTGGCGAAGAAAACGTCAATCAACTAGAAGGGCTCAAGACCCCATTATCAGATGGGGACACCCTAATGATCATTCCCTCCATCGCTGGAGGATAAAAGAACCCGCAGGAGGGATTATGCTCCCTGAACTTTCACATAAGGAAATCCATCGTTATTCCAGACATCTATTGATCCCTGATGTTGGGCTTGAAGGTCAGAAGAAGTTAAAAGCTGCTTCCGTCCTTATAGTTGGAACTGGCGGATTGGGATCACCGGTCGCTCTTTACCTGGCAGCTGCCGGCGTAGGTCGGATCGGATTGGTTGACTATGATGTGGTAGATTTTTCCAACCTGCAGCGTCAGGTCATCCACGGCGAATCTCGCTTAGGAGACTTGAAGGTTGAATCTGCCCGGGAACGGATGTTGGATCTCAATCCAGAAATTCAAGTCGATGTATATAACGAGGTCATTAACTCAGAAAACGCCTTCCGGATCGCCGAACCCTATGACATCATTGTTGACGGAACCGACAACTTCCCAACTCGTTACCTGATCAATGATCTGTGTGTCCTGACTGGAAAAACCAATGTATATGGTTCTATTTTTCGATTTGACGGACAGGCCAGCGTATTTGCCGCGGAAGACGGGCCCTGCTACAGATGTCTATTTCCTGAGCCGCCTCCTCCCGGATTAGTGCCATCCTGTGCTGAGGGTGGTGTTCTGGGTGTACTGCCAGGAACTATCGGAAGCATCCAGGCGACAGAAACCCTCAAGATCATCCTTGGGATCGGGGAACCGCTTGTCGGCAGGCTGCTGCTTTATGATGCTCTGGATCTATCTTTCCAGACGGTCAAACTGCATAAGAATCCCGAATGTAAAGTATGTGGAGAGCATCCGGAAATAACTGGCCTGATCGATTATGAAGCTTTTTGCGGTGTGCCTGCCCATGATCACGATGAGGGATCAGCCGGTGATGAATGGGATATCACAGCCTCCCAGCTTTCATCCCGTCTGAAGGAAAACCCGGGACTGCGCCTGATCGACGTCAGAGAACCTCACGAGAGGGAAATATCCAACCTGGAGGGATCAGAATTAATCCCCTTGGGCCAATTCGCCGCTCGCCTGAATGAACTGGACAGTGCGGAAGAGTTAGTGCTTTTCTGCAAAGCAGGTACCCGCTCAACCAGAGCTCTGGAAATCCTGGCCAGCGCTGGGTTCAAGAAGGTAAAGAATCTGAAAGGCGGCATTAATGCTTGGGCCATCGACGTGGATCCCAACCTGCCGATTTACTGATCTTCTCAATGGCCAAACGAATATCTTCTAATCTTGTTTTGATGGCTAAAATACTGCTCGACCGGTTGGAAAGGATCTCAGCTGATTCTGGCTGGGCTCATCAAGCCAGCGGCGTACGGGCATCTTTAGCAAAAATTCTCTCTCAAGAAGATTCTGATTTAGAGCAGATCTCCCCGCTGCTTGAATTGGGTTTTATGATCCTAGAAACTGCCGCGGGGGAAATTCCAGAGAAGTAAAGAGACCGGAGACAGAGGACGGGGGAAGGAGGACAGGGGTGAAGAGACCGGAGATAAAAGCCAGGGGACAGAAAAAAACCAATCCAAATCTCTGAGCGGACACCGATGCATTCTCGGTGGTAGTCGAAGACCTTCTTCTGATCTCTCAAATCGCGGAAGAATATCACTTCACCTCCCTCTCTTATAATTGCTATAATTATTGAGGTATTTCAGCAGGAGTGCTACAGATGGAGCAGCCTCGAAAAGAGATCATCAGCTACCGGGAAGTCAGCAAGCTCATCACCTTGATCCTCCCCCAATTTGAGACTGAGTTTAACGCCATTATTATGATATCGCCTGGAGGCATCATACCCACAGGAATGATGGCAGCGGCAGCAGGGATCGATGAAATCTACCTTGCACAAGTCCAGTTCCCCTCAGAAGCTGACCTGGAAGAAGCCAAACTCTTTACATGGCCCAAGGTCTCTCAATTCCCGGCAGACGCCCCTTTGGCCGATAAAAGAGTCCTTGTAATGAATAATGCCTGGGGTTCTGGTCGTACGACCTGGGCTGTCTATAAGCAAGTAGAAGGTGCCGGCGGAATTCCCAGCACCTGCGTTCTGCACTACAATCCTTACCGGAACCTGTTAAAGTACCAGCCTGATTATTACGGAGCCATCACAGACGCGTATATAATTTATCCCTGGGACATAGACCAAGCAGGACCAGATCGTGTTTTTCTAGAAAATGGGGGACGTGGTTAGATCGTTCTTAGATTATTAAACCCAAAAGAATGCGACCACTAAACCGATACTTAATCCCAGAAGGGTTCCCAGAATCGCCTCTCCTGGTGTATGACCAAGGACTTCCTTCAGTTTATCATGGGGAGGGATCTTCCCTTTTGAAAATTCTTCAATGATCGAGTTGATCAAAACAGCCTGTTTCCCGGATTCCCTCCGAACACCTGTCGCGTCGTAGATCACGATCATTGCGAATATAGCAGCTATAGCAAAGACAGCAGTTTCAAAACCCATGATCAAGCCTATCGACAATGCTGTTGCACTTACCATAGCAGAGTGTGAGCTGGGCATCCCGCCTGCCTGAAATACCAGTGCCCAGTTCCATTTCTTAAATTTGATGAATTCGATCATGACTTTCAACACCTGTGCAATTAACCAGGCAGTTAAAGCTGCTAGTAAGATCGGATTAAATAACAAGATTTTACTAAGACTCATCATCGCCCTTAAGCACCTCTTCAACTTTTAACTCTGCCTCATCAAGCAGGGAAATACAATAGGAAGCCAGGTCCTGTCCGCGTTCAAAATACAGCAGGGTCTTTTTTAAATCATTTTCCCCGCTTTCCAGGGTCTGTACCAACTCCTCCAGTTCTTGAAGAGCTTCTTCATATGATAAATCTTCCAGGGGTTTAAATTTCAGATCGCTCACGGTAACATCCTTTAGATCCAATTTTCTTCCCGGTAGGTTCCAAATACATCTTTCATTACTTCAGTGATCTCGCCCAGTGTGGCATAGGCATGGACCGCTTCCAAAATATAGGGCATAGTATTCTCAGTTCCCTGGCAGGCAACCCTCAGTCGATCAAGCGTTTGCCCAACCCGGCCCTGGTCCCTATCTTTTTTCAATTGTTGAAGGCGGCCAACCTGTTTTTTATATCCTTCCGGATCTATTTTCAGGATCGGGATCGCTGGTTCTTTTTGATCCTTGTGTGCATTTACACCGATCACTTTTCTGATCTGCTGGTCAATTTCCCGTTGATAACGGTAGGCAGAATCTGATATCTCTCCCTGGAAAAAACCACGCTCGATGGCTGGCAGCACACCACCCAACTTCTCTATTCTATCAAAATAATCGTATGCCTGGCTTTCCATTTTGTCAGTTAATGCTTCCAGGAAATAAGACCCACCTAGAGGATCAACACTATTTATAACCCCGGATTCTTCAGCGATGATCTGCTGGGTACGCAAGGCAATGGTAGCCGCGTGTTCAGAAGGCAGAGCCAATGCTTCATCCATGCTGTTGGTATGCAGCGATTGCGTACCACCCAGCACAGCTGCCAGGGCCTGGATGGCTACCCGGACAATGTTGATCTCTGGCTGTTGGGCTGATAATGAGACTCCAGCTGTTTGGGAATGGAAACGCATCAACCAGGAACGGGGGTTCTGAGCCCCAAAAGACTCTTTCATCTCCCGGGCCCAAATCCGCCTAGCTGCTCTGTATTTGGCGATTTCTTCAAAGAAATCATTATGGGCATTAAAGAAAAATGACAGACGGGGAGCAAAATCGTCGACCGCCAATCCTCTCTCTATGGCCCAACGCACATATTCCAACCCGTCTGCCAGGGTAAAAGCCAATTCCTGGACTGCGGTCGCACCAGCCTCCCGGATATGGTATCCAGAAATACTGATCGTATTCCAAAGCGGTACCTCTTCAGTGCCAAATTCAATCGTATCTGTCACCAACCGCATCGATGGTTCCGGCGGAAAGATATATTCCTTCTGAGCGATATATTCTTTTAATATGTCATTTTGAAGGGTTCCCCGCAGCTGCTTTTTAGATATACCTTTCTTTTCAGCCGCGGCGATATACATGGCCCAGACCACAGCCGCTGGAGAGTTGATGGTCATGCTGGTTGAGATCTTATCCAGGGGCAGGCCATCCAGCAGTATCTCCATATCCCCCAATGTTGAAATTGCAACGCCGCAGCGGCCAAATTCTCCCTCGGCTTCCGGCGCGTCAGTATCAAATCCCATTAATGTGGGCATGTCAAAAGCAACCGATAGACCAGTTTGCCCCTGTTCTAACAGGTATTTAAATCTCTGGTTGGTTTCCTCTGCTGCCCCGAAACCCGCAAACATGCGCATGGTCCACTGCCGGGAGCGGTACATAGTTGGGTGCACACCACGCGTAAAAGGATATTGACCGGGATAACCAATAGCTTCCTCGTACTCCTTGTCCGCCAGATCTGCAGGAGTATAGAGTCTATTGATTAATTCCGATGAGGTTGTGATAAACTCGCTGCGGCGTTCGGGAAATCGATCAAGGCTGGACTGTAGGGTTTCTTCTTCCCACCGCTTGATTGTTCTTTGGAGATCATCCATTTCCTGCTGGTCAGGCATGCAACCTCCTAAATTTTCAACAAATCTAATCCCTAAAAATTATAGCACTCTTTGTCTGGTTGACTTTCCCCCAGAGATTGGAGAAGAGAGGGTATTGAGTGCTCCAAACCCTTTCTTTGGTATACTACCCACATGCAAAAATCATCCCAAAGTGAGGATATTTCCAAAGATCTGCAGCTGGATTTGAAAAAGTCTGGATTGATCTATAAAACAGATCAGATCACTCGCCTTTTATATAGCACCGATGCCAGTATTTACCAGGTCATGCCCCTGGGTGTGGTCTGGCCCCGGGAAGGCAGCGAAGTATCTGCCGTGCTGGAAATTGCCCAAAAACATAATGTTCCTGTTCTTCCTCGAGGAGGCGGCACCAGCCTGGCCGGGCAGGCAATTGGAGAAGCGATCATACTGGATTTCTCCCGATATATGGATCAAATCCTTGATATTAACCCTGATGAAAAAACCGTAACCGTCCAGCCCGGTGTAGTTCTGGGACCACTCAACCGTAAGTTGGCGGCTCATAAACTAACCTTCGGACCTGACCCTGCCAGCGCAGACCGGGCAACCATCGGGGGCGTACTGGGGAATAATGCCGCTGGCGCCCATTCCATCCTCTACGGTGTGGCCCATGACCATCTCCTAGAAGCAGAAACAGTTTTATCTGATGGAACTAGTGCCTTACTGAAAGCACACAGTAACGGATCCCTTCCTGCGCTTCTTCAACAAAACACAATGGAGAGTTCCATTTTCCGCGAAATCCCAAAAATACTGGAACGCTATCAGGAAGAAATCAAAAATAATTACCCCAAAACCTTCCGCAATGTAGCTGGATATAACCTGAACATTCTGGCAGGACAGAAAGCCATTAACCCGGCCACATTACTCGTTGGATCAGAAGGTACCTTAGGTATCATCACTGCTGCCAAACTGAATCTTGTCACTTTACCAGCCAACAAAACGCTTTACCTGGTCCATTTTAAGGAGTTAGGAGAAGCGCTCTCTGTTGTACCGGAAATCCTAGGAACTCTACCAAGCGCTGTGGAGCTGATTGATCGGATGTTAATCCAGCTGGCCAGGGCCAATCCTGCCTACCGACCGCTATTGGAATCCATTCAGGGAGAACCAGAAGCTGTTCTGGCTGTTGAATACCAGGCAGATGAGCTCAACTCGATTTCCGGGATGGAGAATCTGCTTAAGAAATACGGACCTGTTGTCCCACTGCTCGATCCCAAAGACCAAGCCAAGGTCTGGAAAGCTCGCAAAGTCGGATTAGGTATTCTGTTAAGCAAACGGGGCGACTCCAAACCGACCACCTTTATTGAAGATGCGGCAGTTCCCGTGGAACATCTAGCAACTTATGCTCTAGCGATAAAAGCATATGCTAATGAGATCGGCGTTGGTAGTATCGCATTTTACGCTCATGCAAGCGCCGGATTATTACATATCCGCCCTCAAATCAACATCAAAAGTATACGAGGCCGGGAGCAGATGAGGTTGTTGGCTGAAAAATCACTTGCCCTGGTGCTGAAATATGGCGGCACTACTACTGGAGAACATGGGGAGGGATTTACTCGAGGAGAATTCACAGAAAGGCTCTACGGTCCCACACTCATGAAAGCCTTCCGGGAAGTCAAAGAAGTTTTTGACCCGGACTATCGGTTGAACCCCGGCAAAATCATAAATCCCCCTGCAATGGATCAAGATGATCTACTGCGCTATGGTATGAATTACAACACTGAACAAAAACCCGCTAAAACTCTGTTGAGTTTTGAGAATGATCTGGGATTCGACAGGGCAGTTGAAATGTGCAATGGGGCAGGCGTTTGCCGCCAACTGGAAGGTGGTGTGATGTGCCCCTCCTTCCAGGCTACGCGCGATGAAGAATTCAGCACCCGAGGCCGGTCTAATTTACTCCGGGCAGCCATGACCGGCAAACTGGGTCCCGACGGGATGACATCCCGGGAGCTTTATCGAGCCCTGGACCTGTGTCTTTCCTGCCAAGCCTGTCTGAGCGAATGCCCATCCGCAGTGGACATGAGCAAATTAAAGGCTGAATTCTTGCATGGCTATTATCAGGAACACGGTCTGCCATTCCGGAGCTGGTTTTTCGCCAATGTCGCCGGAGTGAGCCGACTGGCACAGCTCTTTGCCCCTCTAGTCAATCTGATCCTGAAGTCCCCTCTAGCCGGGATGCTGTCCTTGATTAGCATTCACCCACAACGAAAAATGCCCGCTTTTGCCAATCAGACCTTTACGGGTTGGTATGGAAAAGAACAACACCAGAATAAACAAACTGAAGGGCAGCAGGCAGTGTTCTTCTATGATACTTACCTGGAATACAACTATCCTCACATTGGAAAAGCTCTGGTAGAAATCTTCCAGAAAGCAGGCCTTGACCTGATCGTGTTAAAGGAAAAAGTCGACTCCGGTCGGCCTGCCTATTCAAAAGGTGTATTAAATAAAGCCCAATCGCTGGCCAGGAAAAATATCAAATTATTAACTCCATATGCCGAACAGGGTATTCCCATCATTGGCTGTGAACCCAGTGTGATGGTAATGCTGAAAAAGGAATACCGCGATCTTATCCCCGGGCCAGCAGCTGATCAAATCTCGGAATTAGCAATGCAGGCGGAAGATTTCCTTCTTCGGGAAGTCAATGCTGGTCGGATTCAATTTGAATTTGATGGACAGCACCGCAATATCCTTTTTCACGGCCACTGCCAGCAGAAAGCCAACTTTGGTACTGCGGCGATCCTACAACTCTTGGGATCGATACCAGGAAGTACTGTGGAAGAAATTGAAGCTGGTTGCTGCGGGATGGCAGGCGCTTTTGGCTATGAAAAAGAGCATTATCAGCTGTCCATGGAGATTGCGGAACTGGGGCTAGCGCCGCAGATTCGGAATGCAGATAATAGAACCATTATCTGCGCTTCAGGAACTTCCTGCAGAGAACAGATCGAGCATACAACAGAACGATCAGCCAAACACCCCCTTGAAGTTTTTGCGGAAGCCCTGGTTTGAAACTTATTTTCAGAGTTTTCGTATTCAATATCGCAAAGTATATTATCTGGATTGATTTAGGAAAGGATTACTTATATGGAATGGATTTCATCACCTGAAAGCTGGATAGCCCTCTTAACGCTAACTGCGCTTGAGATCGTATTAGGCATTGATAACATTATCTTTATCTCCATCCTTGCCGGCAAACTCCCGGAAAACCAGCAGAAAACCGGTCGTCAGGTTGGACTGCTGATGGCCATGATCACCAGGATTCTTCTTTTATTCTCAATTGCCTGGTTAACCCGGTTGACTGCGCCCTTATTTAATGTGTTATCGCACGATATCTCAGGGCGAGATTTAATCTTGATCATAGGAGGTTTATTCCTGCTAGGTAAGAGTACATTTGAAATTCACGAACGCCTGGAAGGAGAAGAAGGGCATGCATCCGAGAAAGTTGCTGCAACTCTGGGTGCCGTGATCGTTCAGATCATGCTGTTGGATATCGTCTTCTCCCTGGATTCGGTCATCACCGCAGTGGGTATGGTAAATGAGATCGCCATTATGGTCACAGCCGTTGTGGTTGCGGTCGGGATCATGCTTTTTGCCTCTGGCCCTATAAGCGGTTTTGTCAACGACCGACCCACCCTGAAGATCCTGGCCCTCAGTTTCCTGCTGTTGATCGGTTTCTCGCTGATCGCGGACGGACTGGGGATCCATATCCCCAAAGGTTACATCTACTTCGCTATGGGCTTTTCTGTCTTTGTGGAAGTCATCAACCTCCAGGTGCGAGGTAAAACCAAGCCAGTTCAGCTGCGCAAACCCTACACAGAGGAGAAATAAAA
>CAYORF010000088.1:0-11194 GCA_964406305.1 uncultured Anaerolineales bacterium
ATCCGCCTTTCTGTTTATTGGGACGATATAGAAATCAAACCTGGAGTTTACAACCCCGATCCAAATTGGCTCGCTATTGCCAATCAGTACTATTCTTCTCAGGGTTTAGCCATCTCCCTTACTATCTCTGTGCTCGATACCACTGAGGTCCGGCTGCCTGATGACCTGGACGGGAAATCCTTCTCTGACCCGGAAATCCTAATCCGTTTTAAAGGTTTGTTGGGTTACATCAAAACACAACTGGTTGATGTAGATTTGACCTACCTGGCGATCGGCAACGAGATCGACGGAGTACTAGGAAACGATCCAGCTGCCTGGAAAGAATACCGAGATTTCTTTGAACCAGCAGCGGAATCTGCAAGAGAGCTCTGGCCGGATCTCCCGATCAGCACCAAGGTGACCTATGACGGTTTTACAGGATCCATGATGGAAACATCCCGGGACATGTATCGAAATTCGGATGTAGTGATGACAACCTATTATCCTTTGAACGGCGATAATACAGTCAAAGATCCGGACGTCATTCTGAAAGATTTTCAGATCCTGGCAGATCTCTTTCCCAAAAAAGAAATTCTGATGACAGAGATCGGTTATCCCACCAGCGCAGAAAATAACAGCAGCCCCGAAAAGCAGGCGAAGTTCATTCACTATATGTTCCAAGCCTGGGATGAACACAGTGACCAAATTACAGTACTGTCTTATTCCTGGTTGTCAGATCTACCAGAGAGCTCAGTGCGCGAACTGGAATCCTACTATGGATTGAATGACCAGAGATTTGGAGAATTTCTACGAACACTTGGTATAAGGACCTACCCGGGAGCGGGTGAAGACAAAATCGGGTTTGGTACTTTCCTGACGGAAACTAACGCTCGCGGCTGGTAGATAAAAGGAAGAGATATGTTGATTAATCAAAAATTTCATGGCGACGCGGCTGCGAAGACAGCCCTGCCTCACTTCACACGGCTTTCCTTTGCCCCACATAACTCCGCACCTCGTGGCGATACTCTGTTGGTGGTCTTTCTGCGCGGAGCCGCAGACGGGCTTAATATGGTTATCCCACATGCTGATGAAGATTATCACCGGCTGCGGCCAAGTTTGCGGCTTCCGCGGCCGGATGATCCCCGGGCAGCTGAAGAGAGACGCACCATCGACCTGGATGGCTATTTTGGATTTCACCCTGCCCTCCGGCCGCTGCTACCAGCCTGGCAGGCGGGGCAGTTGGCCTGTATCCAGGCCTGCGGCGCCCCGGACGAATCTCGCTCCCATTTTAAAGCTATGGAGCTGATGGAGCGGGGTGTTAGTGAAGAAAGCGGGCCCGCCACAGGCTGGATCGGACGGCACCTGGCCAGCATAAATACTAATAACCCTTCTCCCCTGCGCGCGATCGGATTGGGGGAACAAATCCCCCGAAGTCTGTACGGTCCCATTCCAGCTTTCTCTCTGCGCTCAATCGCAGATTTCCATCTGGGTGAATCAAAATCTGCCCAGGCTCTGACATCCGCCCTCTCGGTTCTTTATGCCGGCGAAAAAGATCTCCTTGTAATGGGACAAGAAACTTTGCAAATCATGGAAACGCTGGAAAAATTGGACGCAAAAAACTACAGGTCATCCGGAAGCATCTATCCATAAAGCGATTTCGGGCGCGGTTTGCTGCAGATCGCCATGCTGATCAAAGCCGAGATTGGGTTGGAAACTGCCGCCATTGATCTCAGTGGCTGGGATACTCATTTCGCCCAAGGAGTGCAAGATGGACAAATGGCCAGATTGATGGCAGACCTCAGTGCCGGCTTGGCTGCATTCCACAGCGATCTCGAAAATCAGATGACCGGTATAACTCTAGTAGTGATGACAGAATTCGGCCGCCGGGCTTATGAGAACGCCAGCCTGGGTACTGACCACGGTCATGGCGGATTAATGTTCGTCCTCGGCGGCGCAGTTGCCGGGGGTCAAGTAATTACCCATTGGCCCGGACTGAAAAAGGAACAGCTGGTTGGCCCCGGTGACCTGGCAGTAACCATTGATTACCGTGATGTATTGAGCGAGATCCTTATTAAGCGGCTAAACAATCCCTCTCAGTCCCAGATATTCCCGGAACATGATGCTCAACCAGTCGGAATTATCAAGTAGGTACTGTTACTAATTAGATCTATCATGAACAAACTAAAACTAATAATTACAAGAATCATCTTCGTTTTGCTATCTTCCGCCATCATGGTATTTTTTTCAGAAAAAACCTTCTGGCATATCCAGGGATACGCTATTGTTGAACTGGTGATCTTTTATGCTATCCCGGTAGGCGCCTGTATGTGGATTATTGATCTCTTCCAGGTCCAGAGCCTCTCGGGGCTCGTCCTGATAGGCGGGTTATTTGGCTTTCTCGTAGAGGGTATCCTTACCCCAGTATTGTATGAAGCTGGGCTCTTGGATCCCGTGATGCCGGCCTATTTCGTCGGTTGGCATGGATTATTGAGCCTGGTTTTTGGGTGGTATTTGATCCGAAAATGGTTGATTGAAGGGGACTCGAAACGCCTGCTCCTGGGTAGCGGCCTATTTGGTTTATTCTGGGGGATATGGTCCCTCAGTTATCGGCTTCCGGAAAGCATCCAGGAATTCGAATCTTTTGTTCAGGCTGGTGAATTCTGGCTGCCTGGAACCTGGCCGATCGAGGATTTCGCCTTTTTTGCTTTGGTCTTCACAAGTATGTTAATGATCGGCCATTGGTTGCTGGGAAGAAAAATCTGGCAAACTGAATTCTCTCTTAATAAGTGGGAGATCGGTATATTGGTTTCAGTAATGGCCTTTATCTATTATTTCCAGGTTTTTCCTGTTGTCCCCCTCGGTTTTCTAAAATTGACAGTGTTAATCATCCTGGTGATCGTTCCCTTGAATTTTCAGAAGAAACGCTGGACAAACCCCTACCTTCTAGAAAGTCTGGATGGCCAGATTCGGTTTTCACAAACAATCCCTTTATTGGCCATTCCCCTGGGAGCCAGCCTGGTTTACGGATTGGCGGGGCTTTTTCCACCTCCAGAAGATCTCGTCCGGTTGAGTTTTCAATCGATCTACATTATTCAAATGCTGGTGGGAGGGGGATTTTTCATCTGGGCCTGGGTGGATAGTTTTAAGAAAATTGTCAAATAAATAACTGTCTTTTAGAAGAGCGTGTTTACACTCACGCTTGCCCAGGGCACTTCGCTGCGCTCAGCATAAACTCCGTCGAAGGGAAACATTCCCCCTTTATTCAGGAGATTTCTTCGTCGTCCACTCTGCTCTCTCCTCTCAATGATAGATAAACGTAGGGCGAGACTGCGTCTCGCCCCTACAATCTCCAATCACTAACCCCTTAATCGACTTACTCCTTACTATTTACAATTTACTTGATTTCCGCAACTTCCTCTCCAAAAAACCGTATATAATGGCAGGAAAACAGGAGAAAAAGAATGTCACTTATTGGAAATATTATTTGGTTGATCTTTGGTGGGTTTTTAGCCGGATTAGGCTACATTATCGGTGGGATCGTACTCTGCGCTACCATTGTGGGCATCCCTTTCGGGGTTCAGGCAATCAAGATTGGTGTTGCCACATTCGCCCCCTTTGGCAGGGATGTTAGAGATTATGAGAACGCCAATAGCGCAGGTAATATCATCTTTAACATGATCTGGATTATCCTCTTTGGATGGGAAATTGCTGTAGCTCATCTGGTGCACGGCATCATCTTGGCCATCACTATCGTTGGCATACCTTTTGCCAAACAGCACTTCAAATTGATTCCCCTGGCTTTACTGCCCTTTGGCCGCGGATATAACTAAACACCTGGCTTTATAAAGCTGTTCTCCTTGCACTCCCCGCCTGCTGGAGCAGGCGGGGTTTTCGTGTTAAATAAAGGATGCGTGATTCTTATTCAATAGGATCACGCATCCTCTGATCTCTTCACTAGAATCCTTAATCCACACTTCCTTTCATTATTGCCTTTTTCACTTCCCCGATGGCTTGGGTGACCTGGATATCACGCGGGCAGGCATCTGTGCAGTTGAAAATGGTGTGGCAGCGGTATACACCGAACTGCTCGTTGAGAATTTCCAATCTTTCCATTGCGGCTTGATCACGACTATCGAATATAAACCGGTGGGCGTTGACAATTGCCGCAGGACCAACGTATTTGCCATTGACCCAGAATGATGGGCAGCTGGTGGAGCAGGCAGCACACAAGATGCACTTAGTAGTGTCATCGAAACGCTCCCGCTCTTTGGGGCTCTGCAGCCGTTCCTTTTTAGGTGGCGGATCATCATTAACGAAATAAGGCATCACCGAGCGATAATGGTCGAAAAATGGCTCCATATCCACGATTAAGTCTTTCTCGATCGGTAAGCCCAGAATTGGCTCAATGAGCACAGTTTTAGATTTCAGGTCCTGGACAAGCACTTTACAAGCCAGTCGATTGACCCCATTGATCCGGATAGCATCCGATCCACAAACGCCATGAGCACAAGCCCTTCTAAATCCCAGGGTACCGTCCTCTTTGCCTTTGATCCTTTCCAGCAGATCCAGAATCCGGTCTGTGGGTTCAGCATCCAGAGTAAAGGTATCGTAGTGTTTTTTCTGGTCGTCTTCCGGGTTATAGCGGAAGATCTTCAGTGTTACCTGCATGGGATTCCCTCCTAGTAAGACCGGACTTTGGGTTCATAATCTGTAATAGTGACGGGTTTATAAGCCAGCCGAACGCCCCCGTTCTCCATCCAGGCTAGAGTATGTTTCAGCCATTTTTCATCATTCCGGTCTGGATAGTCATCCCGGGAATGGGCTCCACGGCTTTCCTTGCGAGCCAGGGCTGAAACCGCTGTTACATTGGCGATATCGATTAAGTTACTTAGTTCCCAAGCTTCAATCAGGTTCATGTTATATTTCAGCCCCTGATCATCCACCTGAACATCTTTAAATCGTTCTTTTATTTCCGCCATTTTATCAACAGCTACTTTCATGCCCTCTTCGATCCGGAAAACACCCACATTATCGGCCATAACCGACTTCATTTCTGCGGCAATTTCGACCATATTCTCTTTACCATTGCTATTTCGCAAATCATTCAGCTGCTTCATCGCAAATGCATCCGGTTCCTTTGGTAGATCTGTATAGGGTTCGCCAGCAGCATATTCTGCCGCTTTTAATCCTGAATATTTTCCAAATACAATCAAATCCAGCAGTGCGTTGGTTCCCAGGCGATTCGCGCCGTGAACTGAAACACAGGCTACCTCTCCCGCAGCATAGAGCCCGGGCATGACCGTATTCTTTTCATCTACAATGACTTCGCCATATTTATTGGTAGGAATACCACCCATCGCATAATGGGCTGTAGGTTGAACCGGCATGGGTTCGGAGATCGGGTTTACGCCGATGTAGGTCTCACAGAAATCAATGATATCCGGCAGTTTGCTGAGAATATCACTGGCAGTTACACGATAGGGTGAACCATCTGGATTTTTTCTGTCATCAATATCAGCATAATGATTGACCACATCCGGGGTGACGTCCAGGTTCATAAAATTCTTTCCGTCAACTCCCCTTCCGGCCTTCATTTCCAGATACATAGCCCGGCTGATCACATCCCGGGAAGCCAGGTCTTTTACCGTGGGGGCATAGGTTTCCATAAAACGATCCCCTTCCCCGTTGATCAAAACACCGCCTTCACCTCGCACACCTTCAGTGATCAGGATGCCCATCCGGTAGATCCCAGTAGGATGGAACTGGAAGAATTCCATATCCTCAGCAGGAATGCCTTTTCGTAAAGTCAGGGCAATTCCATCGCCAGTGTAGGAATATGCATTGGAAGTGGTCTCCCAAACCCGACCATGACCGCCGGTGGCGATGATAACTGCCTTGGCCTGGAAAATATGCATTTCGCCTGTCGCCAGCTCTAGAGCAACCACTCCAGCTATCCGACCATCCACAATTAACAGATCCAGCACATAAAACTCATCATAGAATTTGACGTTATTTTTAATGCTTTGCTGGTAGAGGGTTTGCAAGATCATGTGTCCAGTACGGTCAGCTGCGTAGCAAGCTCTCCGGACAGGCTTGCCAGTATTGTTATTTGTATGCCCTCCAAAAGGACGTTGGGCAATAGTACCGTCTGGGTTACGGCTGAATGGCAAACCCATATGTTCAAGTTCATAAACCGCATCAACTGCTTCCGCAGCCATAAAATCAATTGCATCCTGGTCTCCCAGGTAGTCGCTGCCCTTCACAGTATCGTAGGCATGCCATTCCGGGTGATCCTCTTCTGTATTACCCAGAGCTGCTCCGATACCTCCCTGAGCTGCCCCTGTATGGGATCGGGTGGGATAAAGTTTACTGATGACGGCTGTGCTGGCGTTTTTTGAAGCATATAATGCTGCTGTTAATCCTGCTCCGCCTGCGCCAACTACTAAGACTTCATATTGATGTTTTTGCATATTTGGTCTCCACGCAGCTCTCTCAGGAGCCGAGAATAACGTAAATGCCTACCAGGCTTGAAAAGATCCACAATAAGAATATGATGAACCGCAGGGCAGCCTGCCAGAATCCTGGTTTAGAGTAGTCCTCCACAATAACCCTCAAACCATTAAATCCATGAGTGGTTGCAAAAGCTACCGCCAGGATTTGGATAATCTGCCAGAATCCATTAGCCCAGAGATATAAATCCGGGATCTCACTGTCCAATATATGATTGGAATTTTGGAAAAAGGCCCAGCGCATCAGCGTTCCAAGGTCCATTTGTGTTCTGGCGCCCATTATTAAACCAAGACCAATACCCAGAACAGCCAGCAGAATTAGGGTTAAACCTGATAAGCGGGTAAAGATCCACATCAGGTATTCCAGGTTCCAACTGGGTTTTGGCATAACTCTCGATCGCATTAGTACCTCCGTGACTGATTAACCCGCCAGGAAACGCCGGATCATGGTAAAGGCTGTCAGGATATAAAGGGGCAGGATCACAAACCATTCCAGCCAGGTGGATTCTTTCTGATAGCGGATCAATCGCGGCCAGATATCCAACAGGATGATCCTGAATCCATTCACGCCGTGGAATATGGCACAGAAGACTATAAATAGCTGGAAGTAAATCGATTCGTAAATGGTATTGATGAAGATTCCCAAATCGCTGCCCATCTGCTGGGTGAGAAATGAAGCCAGCACATGCAATGTGACAAAAATTATGATGCCCAATCCGGAGATACGATGAAGAACCCAGGCTAACATCGGTCCCCCACCTTTGTATTTTGCACCTGCGTACAAACTCACCTTACGGCTTAACGCCATGGTTTCCTCCTTAGAACGTCAATCCGGGTATATCTGATTTAATGTAAAACCAAACATGATTTAGCAATTATCCCTTCATTATGTCATCTGAGGGCTAAATACTGAAAGTGACATATCTCACAGTTTGTTAGTCCAAGATATCATCAGCCTAAAAAGGGGTTCTGGTCTATAATGATGAAATAATTTTCAGAATACCGGACCTGCCGTCATAGTAATATTGACCAAAATCATTTCTGGAGTGATTTATGCCCTCAAAATATCGCTCACCCGTAATGGATCGACGAAGTTTTGTCAAGATCGTCACCGCTTCTCTGGGGTCGATGATGGCTGCCATCGTTGGGCTGCCCGTGATCCAATATTTCATCTCTCCTGCCCTGGGGAAAACCACCAGTGATGATTGGATCTCCCTGGGTTCTGTAGATAATTTCCCATTTGATATACCCACATTATTTAATTTCGCCATCACCAAAGTCAATGGATGGGAAAGAAGCAGCCTTAGTTATGGCGCTTTTGTCTTGAGAAAGGAAGGCCAGGATCCGATAGTTTTTTCAGATGTATGCACCCATCTAAGCTGTCGTGTGAATTGGAATGAAGAAAAAAGTGAATTTTATTGTCCCTGCCACGCCGCCTTTTTCAGTAAAAATGGCGAGGTTGTTTCCGGTCCACCCCCCCGCCCGTTAGACCGTTATGAAATCAGGCTAGATGGGGATCAGCTCTTTATTCATCTCACGGAAGGTTAATATGGCAGAGAATGTTTTCGGCTGGCTGGACGAGCGTTTAGGTTTAAAGGCAATCTACGATACTATTCTTGATCGCAAAGTCCCTAAAGTGAACTGGTGGTTCACGCTGGGCAGCGCCAGTCTTTTCCTGGGAGTTATGCAGGGGATTACAGGGATGCTGCTCTCTGTATATTATGTGCCTACACCCGATCATGCCTATGACAGCATCACCTTTATTATGACCGGGGTGCAGTTCGGCTGGCTGATCAGGGGAATACATCATTGGGGCGCCTCGCTGCTGATCCTGACTGCTTTTATTCACATGCTCCGGGTTTTCTTTTACGGCGCCTATAAGTATCCCAGAGAATTCACATGGATCACTGGAGTGACCCTGCTGATCTGCGCCCTGGGAATGGGATTTACTGGATACTTGCTGCCCTGGAACCAGCGTTCCTACTGGGCGACAACAGTCGGTTCGGAAATAGCTGGAACGGTGCCCTGGTTGGGTGATTTCATCATGCGGGTCCTGCGAGGCGGATCAGATCTAAGCGCCTTGACCTTATCTAGATTTTTCTCGATGCACATCTGGATCATACCAGCCATAGTCCTGGCCGTCGTTGGTACTCACCTATATCTGGTGATCCGCCTGGGCATCTCCCATATTCCTGATAAAGACAGCTGATCCACTTGCTGCATGATTGCGGACATGATTGCGGACATGATTGAGGAGGGACCCTGTGAACGAAGAACAAAAACAAGAATATAAACAGAAATATGACCAGGCCAAACAGGACGGAGTTAAGTTCTGGCCTGATATCATCTACAAAGACCTGCTGGTATCTTTTGCTTTATTCATTCTGCTAATCGGGTTGGCAACATTTGTTGGAGTTGCTATCGAACCCAAGGCAGATCCCAGCGATTCCACTTACGTTCCCCGACCGGAATGGTATTTCCTATTTCTGTTCGAATTCCTGAAATTCGTTCCCGGAAAAATTGAGTGGATGGGAACCTTTGTCCTTCCTGTAGTAGGGATCCTGGTCCTATTTGCCCTGCCTTTCCTTGACAGGAATCCACTCCGCCATTGGAAGAGCCGCCTGACGGGCGTCTCCATTATGGGAGTCGTAGTTCTTGGCATGGTGGGACTAACCATTCGATCGGTCATCACCACACCTAAAAATGAGGAGGGGTTAGCAGCCAATACCCCGACGGAAAAAATGCTTCTGGGTGGGGAACTTTATGGAACCTACTGCGTTGAATGTCATGGACCAGATGGTGAAGGCGGGGTGCTAGCAGGTGTGGAAGGGCTGGAAGGTGTGGAACTCAAATCTATCAGCAGCCAGGATGAGATGTACACCCGCTATGATGACACCTTGTATGCCATCGTTGATTACGGACAACAAGATCAGGGGATGCCTCCCAACGGTCTGGCATATGGCGGAGAATTAAAGAAATCAGAAATCGATGCCCTGGTGTTTTTTATGCGTTACACCTGGGACGATCGAGCCGAGCTGCCTGCGGATGCAGCCTCTGCCGGTGCGATTCCAGCTCTTGCAAAAAATGAGATCCCATCTTACGAAGTACATATATCAAAGATTATCCAGCGCTATTGTTTTTCCTGCCATCGGCCTGAGAAAGAAAATAACAACTATCTGATGGGCACCTACCAGGAAATCCTCACGACGGGTGATAATGAAGCCAGCAACCTGATAGACGGTGATCTGACCAGCTACTTGACCCTGACCATCCGTGGGGAAGAAATTTTCGACGAGAATGGCGAGAGGATCGTTCAGCAAATGCCACCCACCAAGTTGATGAAAGATGAATATATTTCATTCTTTGAAACCTGGGTATTGAATGGTATGCCAGAGACCGCAGCTGATGCGGAGGCTTTGATTGTAGAAGTACCTGCAGAAGAATAGAAGATAAAGGATTAAACACAAAACGGTTTCTTTCAAAGAAACCGTTTTGTTGTTTTTAAGGTGTTGACTCTTTACGGTGAAGCAAAGAGAGTAGCTTCCAGAGTATTCAATTTAGATGAAAGCAGCTCTAGATCGGTTAGAACTGTATACCCATCACCTGCCAGCTCGATCATGATCAAGTTGTGTCTCTGGATCATATTTTCAACCACTTCTGCTTGATCCGCATTTAACATCCCTTTAAGAGTATCAAGAGTTGAGCCAACTTTATCAAGAGACAACTTAGCATCCGCCTCACGATCCTGCTCAACTGCCAGGGACGCATCCGCAACGGCTGCTTTGGCACTTAACAAGGTTATATGAGTAGTGATCTCCTGAACCTGTTCGGTTAATTTGATATTGTCTTCCTCAAACTCACTGAGTCTATCAATTTCCGCTTCCAGGGATACGATTTGATCGCTTGCATCAGACACATCCCCTTTAAGCACTTTAACCAGCTCTACCTGGGGCTGATAGCGGAACGCAGTATCAAAGAAAAATCCTCCCGCAAAGGCAACAGCTATCACTACCATCCAGAGCAGGAACTTGCGCCAGATCATGCGCGCCTTGGAAGGTTTTTCTTTCTCTGGTTTCTCAGGGCTTTCAACAACCTCAGATTCAAAAGATGAGGGGGTTTTTTCTACTGGTTCTTCTTCCTCTATCTGGGCTTCTAATTCAGCCTCGGTAATTTTTTGTTCAAGTTCATCCTGGGGTGTTTCTTCATTATTGGTCATTCGAACCTCCTCGGTGATTCTAAAAATCGTATGGGACATTATACCTGATTCCTTTTGGCTTGCAGCGGACTAATAAGTATCTGGCTGGCCTTAGGAGGAAAAGCAGAAGAGCTGGCAAAAAGCCAGCTCTTCTTATCCACTAATCTTAGGAGAGATATGGATGGATTATTTTGCTTTGATCTTAATGGTTTTCGGAAGAGCTTCCTCGGCAACAGGCACTCGGAAAGAAAGAATACCTTTTTCTAAATTAGCTTCGGATTTCTCCATATCCAGCAGTTTCGGCAGGCGAATAACACGGCGGAATTTTCCACTCGGTCGTTCCCGTCGTAGGAACTTGACATCTTCGCCAGCAGCTTTGAATTCACCAGAAATAATAATGGTTTTTTCAACGATCTCGATATCAACATCATCTGGTTCGAGGCCAGGCACGATCATATGTCAGTTTGCAGGCTAAAATGTACCAGTAGATTGCACCAAGAATGTACCGGGT
>CAYORF010000089.1:0-11115 GCA_964406305.1 uncultured Anaerolineales bacterium
TAATATATAAAGCAAAACCAACCAGCCTGCCATTACAGGCAGGTTAGGCAGGACTTCCCCATTGGTGCTATGGCAAAGCATCCAATTAGGACCTTATGTTTCAAGGTTTTGATTATTTTTTATTTGAGTATTTGAATTTATTTTAACCAAAGTGCTATATTGCCTATACGCAATTCGATAATTATGACTTGTTCCTGAAGCAGTATATTAGTACGCATTTCTCTCAGAAAAACGCTCTCCGGATGTCTATGGGGCTCACTTGCCGTTCAGCATATACCCCTTCCCCCGCACAGTGAGTAAATAGCGAGGAGCGGAAGGATCTTGCTCTATTGCCCTTCTCAGATAGGCCATATGTGTGTACAGGGTATTCATGTCCTCAACGTAAGACGTTTTCCAGATCCTGGTAAAGAGTTCTTCCTTGGAAACCAGGGCGCCCTTCTTATTGATCAGGTATTTCAAGACCTGCGCTCCCTTGGTGCTCAGGTGAGTAACTCCCTTAGGTGTGAACACGCGTTGTTTCTCTTCGTCCAGGAAGATGTCTCCGTACTGGACGCAGCTCTTCCTGTCCAGTGGAGAATACAACTCAATGCAATTGATTGATTACAAATTGCATCATTTACTACAACGCGACTTTGCTATCTCGTTTGCTTGAGATCAAAGAAGCCGTGGGAGAAGCCGAACAGGTGACGCGACTTGTACGAGTTTCTCCGATTGCTTGGCAACATATTAACTTCCACGGAAGATTCGATTTCTTGGATCCACCTGTAATCATCGATCTCGAATCGGTAGTTCAGGAGCTAGCCCAAGGGTCAGTCGACATTTACGAGGATTTGGATTGAACCTTTTTGAGGGGATGTGCAAAAATCCCCAATTTGCGATGTCTTTTTATTTGTGTATTTGATTCGTTTGAAGAAAATATCATATTGCCTATACGTAATATGATATTTAAGCTTGTTTTACGGGGTTGTATAAGTATGCAATTACCTAGTCCCAAGGCTCACAGGCTGTCTGGGCGGCTCACTTTCCGTTCAGCGTATAACCTTTCCCTCTAACATTGAGTAAATAACGAGGAGCTGAGGGATCTTGTTCTATTGCTTTTCTTATGGGAGATACACAGAGTCGGGGTTTACGCAGATTGAGGGGAAAACACAAAATAAGGTCTGTGGGTAACCAACATTCGCACCCCTTTTCATCCTTTCCTCTTCTAAATGCATAGGATCTGGAGTTATTCCTTGGTGTGAATCAGCAAAACAGGAATATCCACCTGCTGCATGACTTTTTCAGCAATGTCGCCAAAGAAGAAACGCAACATCCCCACACGCGCCCGGGTAGACATGGCCACCAAATCGATTTTATCATGTTTCACAATGCGCACAATTTCGCCAACAACATCCTCCCCAAAACAAACCTGGGTGGAGACCTCGTATCCATCTTGCTTTAGTTTGTTAGTAACAGGAAGCAAAACAACATCCACGTCAGATTGTAAACTGTCTTCTTCTTGACTGGAGAAAACTGGATAGGTTTTAGGCCCCAACGGCTCCCCGGCGGTTTCAAGCACATAGTCAGAGCGGTAATCCGGGACCGCGAATCCCATCCCTTTAGGCGGTTTTGTTACATAAAATAAAATGAGTTTGCTCCCTTCAGCAGGGATGAATTTCCCAACATGGTTTAAGATTTTTTTACTGGATTCCGATTTCGTAAGCGGTATTAGAATGTTCTTTTTAGCCATTGAACGCTCTCTCCCTTTTTATTTACTCAGGTCACGCCGAGGCAACCCTGGTTTCCAGGGAATCAACTCCCTTCAAGGTTAGCGTGTCAGAAAAATGACAGGCTACGAATCGTCCTTTTTCTATTTCCTTCCACTCCGGAATTTCTGTCTTACACTGATCTTGTACATAAGGGCAGCGGGTATGGAAACGGCAGCCAGACGGCGGGTTTACCGGGCTTGGAATTTCACCTTCCAGGTGAACAGGAACCATTTCCTGATCTGTATCCACTTCGGGGATAGCTGACATCAGAGCCTCGGTATAAGGGTGCTTCGGCGCATAGAAGAGTTCCTTCGTAGGAGCCAATTCAACTAACTGCCCCAGATACATAACGGCTACACGCTTGGAAATATGCGCCACCACACTTAAATCATGGGCAATGAACAGATATGTAACCCCGAATTCCACCTGCAAGTCCATTAGCAAATTGAGAATTTCTGCCTGAATGGAGACATCGAGCGCAGATACTGACTCGTCACAGACCATAAATTGTGGTCGGGAAATAAGGGCGCGGGCAATGCCAATTCGCTGCCGCTGCCCGCCACTAAACGCGTGGGGAAAACGGCGCAAATACTCCAGGTTGAGCTTGCACAGCGCGGCCGCATCGCGCACGCGTTCATCTACTTCCTTGCCCTTAGCCAATTTCTGAGCGACCAGGGGTTCGGCAATAATGTCACGCACCGTCATGCGTGGGTTCAATGAAGAATAGGGGTCCTGAAAGATCAATTGCATGTGTTTGCGGAATACCCGCATTTCTTTTTTTGTAAACTTGGCTAAATCCAGCATTTGACCATCAACATTAAAGGTGACCTGTCCTTCTGTCGGCTCAATTGCCCGCAGGATAGAACGGCCTATAGTGGTCTTTCCGGAGCCACTTTCACCAACCAGACCCAGCGTTTCCCCTTTCTCGATATAAAAACTGACACCGTCAACTGCTTTCACATACTTCGTGACTCCGCCAATAAGGCGCTGACTGCGAATAGGAAAGTGTACTTTCAGCTCCTTGATTTCAAGTAAGATTTCAGACATCTCTCTCCTCATATAAGAAGCAATGCACGGTATGGGTGCTGTTGATTTGGGTGAGACCCGGAGTTTGAGTATCGCAAAGGCCGGGAATCATTTTTTCACAGCGGGTGTGGAAAGGACATCCTGTCGGGCGCTCCAACGGGTTGGGAATATCGCCTCCGATTGCCGTCAAGCGCTCCCCGAGACGATTCAGCTGTGGGATAGCCCTTAATAAGGCTTGGGTATAGGGGTGCTGCGGCTGTTGAATAATCTCTTTTGCCATTCCTCGCTCTAGAATTTTCCCAAGATACATCACCTCTACCTCATCGGCCACTTGAGCAATGACGCCCAGGTTATGCGTGATGAAGATGATTGCCATCCCAAACTCCTCTTGTAGCTTATTCATTAATTCCAAGATTTGGGCCTGAATAGTCACATCCAAAGAGGTAGTTGGCTCATCGGCGATGAGCAGCGAGGGATTCATCGAGAGTGCTACGGCGATCATAGCCCGTTGCCGCATCCCGCCAGATAGTTCGAACGAGTATTGATCAACGCGCACCGCCGGATTAGAAATCCCCACCTTGTCGAGCATGTCGATGGCAATCTCACGGGCTTCCAACTTGCTGACCTGGCGGTGTTCCAAAACCGCCTCAATGATCTGGTTGCCAATGGTATGTACTAGTGAAAAAGAACTCATCGGTTCCTGAAAGATCATCCCGATTTCGCCGCCGCGGATATGCCGCATCTCGCGCCCTGTTTTTTGAAGCTCTGTGATCTCAGTAATTTCGCCTTTATCGCCATACCACTTGATCGAGGAATCCTTATCAATGATGGCGGTTTTAGGCAGCAGCTGCATAACAGCTTTCGTACTTACACTCTTGCCCGAGCCGCTTTCACCTACAATCCCCAGCGTTTGCCCACGCTTGACAGAGAAACTAATCCCGTCAACCGCAAGGATAACCCCCTCGTCGGTATTGAAGAAAACCTTGAGATTTTCGACATCCAACAAGGCATCTTGCTCTATTTGTTCTGATACGTTGCTCATAGAATTTTCCTACCCCTACTAACTATATGGATCCGCTGCATCACGCAGGCCGTCACCTAAAAAGGTGAAACCTAACACCGCGAACACCACAAATATGACTGGGGAGAAAAGCCACGGCGCCATCTCAATGGCCTGGATATTTTGCGCCCCTTGGAGGAGCACCCCCCAACTGATCACAGGAGGGCGAAGGCCCAGACCGACAAAGCTCAAGGCCGTTTCCGCCAGGATCATGTACGGGAAAGAAACTACAATATCCACGATGATATAGCTGGTGAAAGAGGGTAACATGTGGCGGCCGATAATGCGAGCGTTGCTGGCGCCCGACAACTGGGCGGCGATGACATAGTCCTCGTTGCGGAGGGATAGCAGCTTGCCGCGGATGCGCCGAGCGAGCGTGGTCCAGCCTAAAAATCCAAGAATGAGTGTGATCATCAGGTACACTTTCTCTGGAGCCCACTCCCGTGGCAAAGCTGCTGCCAACCCCATGAAGAGTGGGATATCAGGCACAGAACGAATCAACTCAATCAGTCGTTGGATGAAGAAATCTACCCGGCCTCCCAGGTACCCGGAGATTCCCCCCATGATGAGACCCATAACGAAAGCGATAAATACACCTGTTACCCCCAACGTCAGCGAGGTGCGGGTGGCATATAGGATGCGGGAGAAGATGTCTCGCCCCAGGCGATCAGTGCCAAAGAGGTGAATGGTTCCCTCGTCCACGCCGAACATGTGTAAGTCGCTGACAATCAAATGGCCATTCCAATACTTATATTCTTCACCCCGCACAAAGAATTGTATATAGCGTCGTTGGGAAATATCGACCGTGGACACCATTGCCAGGGTCACCGGGTCACGCGCGGTGCTCACGCCGTAGACAAAGGGGCGCAGGGAGAAACCGTTCTCGTCCCTAAATTGGACGACCTGCGGTGAGCCAAGAATATACCCGACATCGAGCGTCCTGCCACCATAAGGGGCCAGAAACTCGGCAAATATAAGGACAAGGATATAGATAGCCAGTATGCCGGCGCCGAGCAGTCCCAGCCGGTTGCGGCGGAAACGCCACCAAACCAGTTGCCACTGGCTGGCGGTGAAATATTTTAGTTTTTCCTCGTCGGACTTTGAAACCACACCAGACAGTTTGTCTTCAGGAATCGTCGTTGCGGTCATTTACGTGTCTCCTAAGCGAATGCGTGGGTCCAGGGCGGCGAGCATTAGATCAGAGATGAAAACGCCAATCACGATCATGGCACTGATCATCAGCAAGATCGCTCCGCCGAGGTACATGTCTTGCTGCAGCAAAGCCTGGAGCAACAATTGGCCCGAATCTGGCAGAGACAGCACCAGCGCCACCACCGGCGCACCGGCAACGAGCTTTCCCAGGTCGAAGCCCAAGAAGCTGACGATGGGGTTTAGCGCTATGCGAGCCGGGTATTTTAGAATGACTTTCCACTCAGGAATACCTCTGGCACGGGCGGCATCAACGTAAAGTTGATTTAGTTCATCGAGCATTGTCGCCCGCATGGTCTGAAGGTGAAAAGCGGTATTTGCTGTACCCAGAACCACTGCCGGTACCCATAAATGTTTGAGTAAATCTACAAACTTGGGCCAAGTCCAGGCAGCTTCCTCAAACTCGGCTGAGAAAAGACCACCGGCGGAACTACCCAGCACAGTCACGCTGAAATAGAGCAATACCAACGCTAACATAAAATTGGGCAGCGACAGCCCGATATAGCCGATAAAGGTAGCCAGGTAATCACCGAAGGAATGGCGATACAGTGCCGAATAAATACCGATGGGGATGGCCAGGGCATAGGTCAACACAATGGCGGTCAACGCTATAGCCATCGTTAACCAGATACGTGCTCCAATCACACTGGTAACGGGCACATGGTAGAGAAAGGAGTCTCCAAAATCGCCGTGTAAGATGATATCGCTGACCCATCCAAAGTAACGCTGGATGGGCGGCTTGTCCAGCCCAAACTCGTGGCGCAAGGCTATCATATCTGACTCGGTCACCGATTGGCCGGCAGTAGCCAGCTTGCTGTAGGCATAGCGGTCGGCATAGTCACCCGGCGGCAACTCGATGATGATAAAGATGATCACCGACACCAGTAACATAGTGACGATCATGAAAAATAAACGTTGAACAACATAACGGAGCATAGGTTTTCTCCTTATGGAGATTGGAGATTGAAGATCGGGGATTGAAGATCGGAGATTTTGAATATCCCTGATCTCTAATTTCTATTCTCCAATCCCCATCTTCTGTAAAACAATAAAGAGGTAGAGATACAAGATGTACCTCTACCTCAGTTCAATGCTCGTTAATGCTTACTCATTGATGAACCACTGAGTGGGGCGATAGGGATATGCCCAGTGGTAATCACCAGCCTTGGCAGTGAACTCGCTAAAGTTACCGACGCGGTTACTTATAATCACTGGTGACGGAACTGCACCTACAAGTCCCATCTCGAAGAAGTTATCGGCAAAGATCTGGATGATCTGAGCGCCGACGCGGCTGTTATCTTCGGAACCAAGCGGGTAGCTCTTCCACTCCTCTGCCAGATCATAGAGCATCTTGACATCCTCAGGGGGTTCAATACCTTCAGCACCGTCACTCTTTACCCACTGGTCCCATGGGGCACCGGTGCGGATGTCGAGAAAGGAACCGAATGGCGGTACCATCAACTGAGTATCGATGGCCACAGCGCCTCCAGTGTTCCGCCAGGTGGCGAGGTCATGCACGTTTCCACTGGTATCAGCGCGGTAAAGGTCCGAGCTAACTTCCTTGAGTAGGACCCGAACACCAACCTCTTCCCAGTAGAGTCCTGTCAGTTCGTGAACCTGAAGCGGGCCACCTTGCGGCGCATACTGGAGCAGGATGATAAAGGGTTCGCCATCGAATCGCAGCCGGAAACCGTCCGCATCGCGCTCGGTCAAACCCATTTCATCCAACAGCGCGTTGGCTGCATCAGGATCATATTGGGTGAATTGCGTCAACGCTTCTTCAGAAACAAAGTCCGCTGTCGTGGGATCAATTGGCAGTGCCTGTTGGATCTCGCCCTGACCGAGGTAGACGATTTCTTTCATCTCCTCGCGGTTTATTGCCAACGACATGGCTTGACGGAAGCGGATATCGCTAAATATCTTAGCCATTTCGGGATCTTGATGGGTGATGTTGAAAAAGTAGTATACCATTTCACCCACGGTCGGAGTCAGGAAGACGCGGTACACGTCTGCTTCGTTCTGTTTCAATTCGGGGAAGTTTGGCAATTCGATGCTTTGTGCCCGATAGTCTAGTTCGCCATTAATAAACTTGAGGATTACTATTTCCGGATCCTCGCTGTAGATTTCCTTCAACTCATTGTAATAGGGCAACTGGTTGCCGGCTGTATCCACCATGAAGAAGTAGGGGTTGGCGACGTAGCGGCGAAATTCGGGCGACTCATCAACCAGAACGACCGCTTCGAGAGTGGGGACGACAAACTGTGTGCCCTCAGGCCCATCGAATGGGTGGTATGAGTCTTTCCAGTCGTGGAAGTAGAGTTTGAACTGCCCGACCCAATTGTCAAAGCCATTGGCCTGGGCATTAGCATTAGCTTCCGGGTTGTAGTCTGGATGGAACTGGCTCAGGAAATGCTTCGGTTGATAAGGCTGTCTGTACTTTACAGACAAGTAGGTGACAAAGTTCGGGGCTGGGGCAGCGAACGAGAACTTTACTGTGGTTTCGTCAATAGCTTCAACCTGCATAGGCTCGCCACCATAGACCCAGACACTTTCTACGTTCTCGTAGTATTCCTTGTTCAGCTTGATGTCATTGTACCAAAACGTGACATCCGCGCTTGTGAATGGTTCGCCGTCTGACCATTTCATACCTTCGCGCAGGGAGACAGTTAGCTCGGTAAAGTCAGCATTGTATTCCCATCCGGAGGCCACTTCGGGGACGACGGTAATCAAATCTTCGCTCATGCGGAACAGGTTCACGTGACGGACGCTCAAGACATCCGAAGTACCGCTTTCGGGAGATTTGGAGATACCGCGCAGACGACCGCCGTATGTGCCAATTTCGACATAGGGCTGTATGACCAGGGGTTCTGAGGGCAGCCGATCTTCCACGGACGGCAAAGCTGCATCCGCGCCGTTCAGTTCGGCATTCAACGCTACGATTTCCGGATTCTCGCTGTAGGTTAGCACGCAGTCAGCCTTTTCTTCGAACTCGGCTAACTCGAACTGGTAAGAATACTCGCCTTCCAGTCCCATCATGTCGACCACTGTCGAAGCGGGGCATCCAGCTTCTTCGGCTGGCACTGCTTCTTCTTCGGCTGGCGCTGCTTCTTCGGCTGGCGCTGCTTCTTCGGCTGGTGCCTCAGGGGTGCATGCACCCAACATCATCGCTAAGAGCAGCACTAACGTGAGGAGCCACAGTCCTTTTTTGTTGAACATTTTCTTCTCCTTATAGTTTTGTGATAGAAGAATGTTTTATTTTCTTGGTAATATCTTGGGATATCCACTTCTGCTAACTTGTATAGAACCACCTCTTAAATGTTTGGAAAAATAATTTGAATGAAAACGCCGAATTTAAGAAGCTTGCAGCTGCACTCAGTAGGACTTTGCATTGGTCGTTTAATTGAAAAACAATATCCTAACCCCCTCCAACTTATGTGTCTCTACACTTGCTGTGCCAGTCTATGATAAATGATGTGGTTGTTCATGTAACAATCAAGCCTGTGCTAATTATCGCGGCACAGGCTTGATTATTATAGATGCTGAAGTGCCTTTTTTTAGGAAGGTAATATTAGTGCAAAGTTATTTGCCTTTCCCTTCAAGTTTTTTCATCCACTCTTCAACAAAGCGCCCTGCTGTCTCGCGTGAACCAAGACCAAAGGCCAGCGCTGATGCAATCCCAATGGCACCCAGTAAGACACCAAAGGTGATATTGACAATCTCACCGGTGACGCCAACCTGCTGCAAGGCCATGGCAGCCACAAAGACCAGGATAGCAATTCGTACTAAATTAGCTACAAGTGTTGGATTCTCCCCACCTGCCGCCAGAATAAGATTGCGGGCCAGGTTCGCCAGATAAAGGCCGACAGCAAAAATGACCATCGCCAGCAGAATCTGGCCTCCGAAAGCCATAAAGGTAGCCAGTATATCAGCAAAGAAAGCAAATCCCACCATATTGGCAGCTTCGTTGCCAGCTAGCAGTAACACAGCTACCAGGGCAACAATACCGGCAAATTCAGATAAGCTACGCTTCCCTTCGCGTGGTGTTACGCTTAATCCCAATATCTCTGGGACTTTGTCAAAACCTATCCCTGTCAAGAGATTGCTAACTAAGCTAGATACAAGTTTTCCGGCGAAGTAGGCGACTACCAGCACCAGAACTGCCCCAAAGAAGATCGGTATGCCATTCAAAACTGTAGTAAGCATAGATACCGCTGGCGCAGAAATTGCTTCCACGCCAAGAGCGGTCAGGGCTGCGATTACTGCCGGGATCAGGATTAAGATATAAACCACAGAACCGATGATTTTTGATAGTGGCCGGGGTTGGGTTTCCCCACTTACACCAATCCGCTCGCCAAATTGATCGATAGTCGTTGCGGTAAGCAGATTTACAACAATCTGTCGGACGATCCGAGCAATCAGCCAACCCACAAGCAAACTAAGACCTGCTGCAAAAATGCTGGGAATTGCTCCAAGAATGGCATCCACAACACCTGTAACCGGTTCAACCACTCCCTGCATACCCAGCGAATTTAAAACAGCTGGCAGGAAAATTAGAAAAACCAGCCAGAATACACCATTTGCCAACGATGCAGTGATATTCACACCTGATTCTTCAAGATCTGCTTGGGTAGCTAATTTTTCATCCAATTTCGTCATCTGCATTGTACGAAGAATGACAAACTTGATAACTGTTGCAGATACCCAGGCAAGCAATAGTATCAATAGCGCACCTACTAATTGGGGTGCTGCCAGAGCGATCTGTTCCAGCATGGCATTTAACGGTGTAGCTACTGCTGGAAGTTGAACAGTCTGGAAAAAGGCAACCAGCACAAATAACATAATCAGATAGTACACTGCAATGGAGACCCATTTTTCCAGGTTTAGTCTGGTCGGTTCCTCCCCACCAGCCGTAGCTCCCGCCAGGCGCTCATCCAAATTGATACGTTTCATCAAGCGGAAGACCAGTCCCTTTACTATGCGTGCGATGATCCAGCCGATGAGCAATATTCCTAAACCCGCGAGGAGGTTCAGCATATCCTCGCTAAGCAAGGTTGTTAATTGGACCAATATATCATCAAACATTTTCACATTCTCCTTTTCTGTTTTTAATCATGCCTATATATTAGACACTGAGTAAGTCTCTATCGTCACAACTCATTTGGTGAAATTTATGTGACTAGTTGATAGGTGAAGGTGTTAAATTATCTGTCAAATTATTAATGAATGGCAGATTTTTTGTCTCGTCCAGAAAAGCATATCAATCTTCTTTGTATAAAAGTAACAGCGTCAAGGGTGAATAAGGAAATTCGCTGAAAAGGCCAGTAATACATAAATCAATGGGCTCACTCCTGCAGGACCGACGCAGGCTTGAGCTTTTTTGTGCAATTAAAACACTCCACGCCTACCAGTACGTTCGGCCAGCATGCGGTCTCAATCCTATTTAGTAAAAGGGAAATGCTTTCTCGGCGGCGCCAGCTCGGGTTTCAGCGCCAGGATGTCCTCGGTTGGGGCTTCCCTGCGCGGAGCTCCTCCCCTCATAATGGGTATTTTTGCATATCCCCCCAAAAAGGTATATTACAGATGAGAACAACCCTACTTTTGCAGCAATAGTTGACTAGAACAGGCAGAGGGGATGTTTATGTTCCGCGGATTTCTCCTTTCCTTTATGTGCCAAACTCATCAAACCTCTTTTTGTCCTAACGAATGTGTTCTCGCTGGTATTCTACCACGAGCTCCATTTCAAATTGAGCAATCGCCCCCAATCTACAAAATGGTAGACGCCTAAAGGCATTTCTGGTATCAATATTCTGATCAAACCTCTATAGATCATTGAGTAATTTGAGAGTCTCAGAAAGATCTTGTTTAAAATAGGTTTGAGGAGCGGGTGCGTATAGCTGAAGAAAAATCCAACAAAGCAGTAACAAAGCGATTAATAATCTTGGAGACAGATGAAATAGAAGCGGTTTATGGCTTGCCTGTTTTCGATGATGGGGACCGTACATTCTATTTTTCGCTTTCACCACCGGCTTGAAAGGAACATTTACGGATTATTTCCACTCCCAATTTTCAGGA
>CAYORF010000090.1:0-11051 GCA_964406305.1 uncultured Anaerolineales bacterium
TAATTACCCACGAGAGTGTCTTTATTTATCTGTCCACATTATGGGGTGCACTCCATTTCGACTGCTCCTTCTATTTAATCAATAACCAGCTGGATTTATTTTTTCCGTTTGACCCCGGTAGATAATTGATATTTCTCTGGTCCAGGTTTCAAGAACGGAATCTTGATGATCTCATATCTAATCAACAACCAGAAGATCCCCACCAAAACCATGATACCGGCCACAACTCGAGAATAGCTAATGTCTGTTCCCGGGATTAGAGGCTGATCTGGTCGGAAGAACTCAATGATCTCGCGGCCTACGCCTTCCAGGATCAACCAACCAGCAAAGATAGTTGCGGGTTTGATCTTCTTTTTAAATTCCATGGCAAGCCAGAGCAGTAATCCTGCGGCCAGGAAATTCCACAGCATCTCATAGGCAAAGGCGGGGTGGAAACGAGTGAGCTCATAAGGGAACTCAGACATATTCCGCCAGGGAGCGATCCGGTGGAACTCTTCAATTCGGATTCCCCAGGGAAGGTTAGTTGGCTGACCATAGAGTTCCTGATTGATGAAATTCGCCGGGCGAACCAGGGCCTGACCGATCAACAAAGCCGGAGCGGCCGCGTCCAGGAAAACTCTGAAATCCAATTTAGACCTCTTCACAAAGATCAAAGCGCCAAGAGCGCCAAACAGAACCGCGCCGTAAAAATGCAATCCGCCTTGCGGCAGGTTGATGATTTGCAAGGGATTATCGATGTAGTAGCGCCCTCCCCCGGCAATATCATTGAGGACATACCATAGCCTGGCACCTACAATGCCAAAGGGAACAGCCCATATCAATAATTCCCAAATGTGCTCTCCATTTTCCCCTCTTTGCTTGACACCCCACTCCGCAACCAGGCCGGCCAATATGATACCAACAGCCATGATCACGCCATACCAGTGCAGTGAGAAGTTCGTGCCAGGGATTGTAAAGATAATTGGATCCATAATTTCCTCCTAATTGGGGACTTAGTCCCTTTTTTTATTGGTATATATGTCTGGATAAGAACAACCGCAATTATCTTACCATAATAAGAAATCGCGGTTGAACAAGTTTAAAAGTAATATATCTTTTAGTCTTCCCCGGCCATCCAAGCAGGTTTCTTCCCATCTTTCTCAGGAAATCTTGGTAAGACAGTGATTGCAATCGGCAATACAGATTGGCCATCGATCTGCAGGCGATCACCCCGTGATCCGCCGGCTGCTGTACAAGCGGTAAGCTCAGTTCCTGGAGAAGTCAGTTCCAGGTTGACCAGAGCCAAGCCCACCAGGTAGCCCTCCACGTCCATTGAACAGCTGGTTACCTGTCCTACCTGCTGTTTCTCTTTATTTATAAGCAGGTCCAGTTCCTTCGGCCGCCGGGTCCGTTTTTCATCACACCGGAAACGTACGATCTCCCGCTCCCGGCT
Source organism: uncultured Anaerolineales bacterium (assembly GCA_964406305.1). Classification (GTDB taxonomy): domain Bacteria; phylum Chloroflexota; class Anaerolineae; order Anaerolineales; family UBA11858; genus B10-G9. The sequence continues at coordinate 1,433 of CAYORF010000090.1, forward strand.
TTCTTCCCTGGCTAAAAGGGCATCTCGTCCAATGAAATAAGGCTTGTGGTATTTCACGTACCCTGAGAACCCTGCTTCGACTGGAGTGATCTTTAAAGGACCAGCCAATTCATGGCCATATAATGGAAGCCCAGCTTCGATCCGGGTTGAATCCCTGCAAGCTAGGCCTGCTGGTTTCACTCCGAAGGGCTTTCCTGCATCCAGGATCAGATTCCATAGTGTTTCCATCTGCTTTGGATGAACCAGTATCTCAAAACCCCAATTTTCGCCCGTATATCCGGTTCGAGCCACAACCAGGGGAATTCCTCCCAGTTTACAGGACATCAATTCAGTGCGTCGCAACCGGGAAAGAGCCCGTTTTAGGACCGGATCATCTGTCAATGCCTGGAGAATATCCAACGATCTGGGTCCTTGCAAGGCAAGATCGCGCTTCTGAGCTTTACCACTGGTCGGATCCTTTAAATTTCTGATCAGAGCCGGTGCTTCTACCTTTATCCAGGGACGGTTTTGATCAATGACCACTTTCCCATTGTTAACAGCATTTATCCAATCCCAATCCTTCTCTTCGTTGGAAGCATTGATCACTAAATAGTAATAATCCGCGTTGACCCGGTAGATGATGCCATCATCGATCACGCTTCCATCAGGTTTCAAGAAGTAGCCATAGAGAGATTGTCCATCATCCAGCCAGGCAGCATAATTGGAAAAAACGAGATCCAGGAAAGGCGTTGCATTGGGGCCTGAGATCTCAAAAACACCCATGTGGGCGACATCAAATAATCCTGCGCTATTTCGGACCGCTTGATGTTCTTCCTTGACAGAGGAATATCTCACCGGCATTTCCCATCCGGCAAAGGGGACCAATTTACCACCCAACGTTTGATGGATAGTATTGAGTTCAGTTTTCTTCAACGGGGACTCTTTCTCTTTCCAGCCCCAATCTTTCTGTTGATGTTTCGACAAATCCCCTCTAATTGAATCCTGGCCGATAAAATAGGGTTTGGATAGATCAAAACGATCAGGATGCTCTTGATATATTGTATTTACTTCAGTTCCTGCACTAATCTCAGCTTGATAAGGTTTGCCCTGTTCCTCTACCAGCTCCAGGATGACCGGTCCTTCTACTTTCCGGAAAATGTCTTTTTTATCAAAACAGATATATCCATCACTAATACCCCGCATCCAGGACAGCAGTTCCCCTGTTTGGGCAGGCTGAGACGAGATCAAAAAAACATCCCGTCCCCTCGAATTTGGCTCAATTCGACTGATCTCAACATCAGCTAGCAAAGTCCCTTCAGCATCAAGGAAACATGAAACCCTTTTTTCGCCTACTTCCAGCCCCATCAGGTTGGTTGTGATCAACTGGTTCAAAAATTGTCTGGCTCTGAAGCCGGTCACATTGATCTGTTGAGTTTCACCTTCAGGGACAGTCTCGAGTTCCTGATAATGCGGGTATCCAAAACCTTCAACTACCAGATCAATACCGGCTTTCCCGGCAATATTTGCTGCTTCTGATCGGACTTCTTCCAAAATATCCAAGTCAACTTTAGCTCTGGGCAGCATCCCTGACAATCCTTGATAAACAAAAGGTTTCAGGTTTGAGAGCAGCTTATGCATTAAGCCCGCCAGGGTATCCATATCCTTTTCTACCAGACCGCGCTGGGTCAACCAGGGAGTGCCCAAACGGATGCCAGTCGCCAGGGATGTTTCGAGGTCTCCCGGAATGGTGTTTTTATTGGCAACCATTCCTGCCAGATCAAGAATACGCACTGCCGGTTCTCCCCAGATCGGGTAATCCATACCAGTTGGCAAAGCTGAGGGAGCAGGGATCGATTTCAGATCCAGCAAAAGTAAATGAGTGTCCGTTCCACCATAGGCCAGTCTTAATCCGCGTTTGGTAAATCCATCAGCCAAGGCCTTGGCATTCTTCACAATTTGGCCCTGCAGCATTTTAAACTGATCAGTTTTTGCCAGTTCAAAAGCTACAGCCATGGCAGCAAATTTATTGACATGCGGGCCACCTTGTTCTCCCGGGAAAATAGCTAGGTCGATCTTTCCTGCCAATTCCTCATCCGTGGTCAACACAACTGCGCCGCGCGGCCCCATCAGGGTTTTATGCGTAGTGAAGGTCACAACATCCGCAAAACCAACGGGGTTGGGAAAATTCCCGCTCGCAGCCATTCCGGCAACGTGGGAAATATCCGCCATCAGATATGCTCCACAGGCATCTGCAATTTCTCTGAACTGACTCCAATCCGGAGCCCAGGGATATGATGTGTAACCTGCAACAATGATCTTGGGTTTATGCTTTAACGCCAGTTCTAGAATAGCATCATAGTCCAAACGCTCAGTGTCCGGATCAACGCCATAAGAGACCACATTGTAGCGCTGACCGGAAATGTTAAACTCGGAACCATGTGAGAGATGGCCACCCTGATACAAATCCAAACCCATAAAGGTATCACCCGGCTCCATCAGGGACCAGTAAACACCCAGATTGGCCGGGGTGCCGGATAGGGCCTGAACATTCACATGGATCTGATCTGCTGAAACGTCTTCTGTGGCAAAAAGTTGGGCAGCCTTGCGCTGGGCCAGGCATTCCAAGATATTGGCATATTCCTTTCCCTTATAAAATCGGCGATCCGCGTAGCGCCGGTAATTGGCCAGGTGCCAGGCAATATCTCTCAGGCCTTCTTCATCTTCCAGGATCATTTTTGAGGGAGGATATCCTTCGGCATATAGATTCTGGAAACGAGTGCCCAATGCATCCCGAACAGCTTGGGGCACATAGGACTGGGAGGGAATAAAGATCAATTTCCTGGCTTGGCGCTCATCTTCCCAGCGGATTAGATCGGCAACAAATGGGGCTGCTTCACCTATTTCCTGGCGGAACAAAAAATCATCAGATTCTATATTTGGCATGGATACCTCTGTTAATACCTAACTATTTCTACACGAGAGTTAAAAAATTCCTGAACCAAAACGGGGATCAGGATATGTAATAAATTTAACCATAATCTCTATTCTGATTCAAATGACAAAAAACATGACATTTTAACCCAAAAATCAGCCGATTAACCCTTTTGGCTGACCTATCGCTTGCACACTTTTAGTGACAGGAGTAAACTTTATGGAACATCTTACTTATTTGTGATCTTTAGGTATGAAACCGGCAGCCCAGCATACATATTGGTTGGATTCATTGACCCATTCATCAAGTTCAAAGATCTAAACAAAGGGAAACCAAAATGCGGAGAATTGATACATCTTTCCTATCTGCTGATGAATGCTGGGGGGTCCAGATCAACGGACTTAAACATTGTCAGAATTGCAAATGGGCCGGAATTAGTGCCTGTACTTGCAAGAATATCCGCCTCACCGGTTTTAATTCCAAAGGATACAGAGTTGGAGATAATGGGGTAATTGCTGAAGATTACAACCCAACTTATGATAAAAAGGCAACTCTTGCTTAATGACCAGGTACTGGTTATCCGGTCAGCGTCTTCCTCATGTATTGGACCCGCTCAAAAATCGCAGCACTTTTCTCATCTTTGCCTAGCTTACCTTGAATTTGGCTAACAGATGAATAATTTTTCTTTTGAAGCCATTCTTCAAGACCGGTCAGAATAGTCTCAATATAGCCAATCCCATGTTTATAGAGTGCAGAACAAATCTGAGTAGCTGCTGCTCCGGCTAATAGTTGCTTAACAACCCCGGCAGCATCATGAATTCCAGTATTGCCCGCGATATCACACTCGACTTTGTCTGAAAGCAATGATACCCAACGCAAGGATTGTGTGATTTCTTCACTTCCGCTCAGAATGTTATCTCGGACCACCTTTTCGTTTTCAATATCAATATCAGGACTGTAAAAACGATTAAACAGGACAACCGCATCTGCTCCGGCTTGTTCGAGTCGTTTCACCAAGTTAATCGTATTTGTAAAGTATGGCCCTATCTTTACCGCTATCGGGACCTTAACATACTTTTTTACTTCAGAGAGAATAGCTATATAGGTATCTTCTGTCTCCTGGCTGCTTGTATTTCCATCAAAAGGCATTAATGCTATATTCAATTCCAATCCATCCATACCGGCTTTTTCAAGTTCGCCTGCAAATTTTGGCCATTCATCAGGCGTAATGCAATTAATGCTGGCTATAATTGGGATCGAAGTCTGTTCCTTGGCATCCTTGATCAACTGGAGATATTCAGAAATGCCCTGATCTTTGGAGTGTGTATTAATAAACTCTACCGCTTCTGGATACCAGAAATATTTTTGATCCTGATCCATTAACCTATCAGAATCAACCAGCAACTGTTCTTCAAAGAGCGACTTCAATACTATCGCCCCGGCACCTTTATCTGCACAAGCTTTGATGTTCTTGATCGAACTTGTGAGTCTGGAACTGCTGACAATGATAGGGTTCTTTAGCTTTAATCCCATGTAAGTTGTAGAAAGGTCCATATTTGAATCCTCTTTTGTCTTTAACAGGTTTTGAGTTTTGCGTTGATTTTCATGACCAAATCCGGCTTTTCAAGGATGATTTTCATATATGACAGGGCTTTTTCAAAATTCTCCATCGCCTTTTCTGAAAACCCTTCCTTAAAATCCCATTCATGACCTTTTATATGCAACAACAATACTAATGGTTCTTTTTGAAATAGCTCTTTACAAAGTTCCACTACATACGCCGGTGAAGCAGCGTGGGTTGTGAATGAAAGTTTTCCACTTCCATCAACTTTGCTGAGGCAAAAATCTTCGATATCTTCCTTGGATGCATCTGCAAAGATCACCAGGTCCTTATTTGATATCGCCTCTGCATCCTCAATATTCAGCTGATAGTTATTCTCAAATTCTATATTATCCGGCCCAGATTCAGCTGCCCACTCTTCCAACTTCTTTACCAATTCTATGCCCAGCCCATCATCTTGCCGACCGGGATTACCATAGCCATAAACCAGAAGTTGCATTGGATCGATCAGGTCCTTTTCCTGTCGATCAGCTGGTCTTTGGAATCATATAAAGAAATTTCAAGGGGCATCTGGCCCAGCGCATGGGTCGCGCAGCTAAGGCAAGGATCATAAGCCCGGATCGCAACCTCTACTGCGTTCATCATCGGCTCCGTGATCTCCGTATTTCCATCCATCCAGGAATGGGCAACACTGTTCACTGATCGGTTCATCGGTTCGTTATTATTGGTTGTCGAGACGATCAGGTTTGCTTTTGTCAACTGGTCATCTTCATTGATCTCATAGTGGTGGAACAAGGTTCCCCTGGGTGCTTCCAGAAGCCCAATACCCTTTTTTACTTTGGTTCCTTTGACGACCAATTCACCTTCCATCAGGTCAGGATCGTTAAGCAGCTCTTCCATCATCTCGGCTGAGTGGAGCAATTCGATCAGTCTCGCATAGTGGTAATGCATGCAATGATTATTAGGTTTGCCGTTTGTTACAGCCTTATACTGTTCAAATTCGGCCTGCGCCAATGGAGACGGGATAAAATCACAAGTATTCAATCTCGCTAGCGGACCCACTCGATACCAGCCTTTTTCCTTTCCCAAAGATTTGAGATAGGGGAATTTCATATAGGTCCAGGAACGAACTTCCTCTTCAATGTACTGTTCATAATCCTGGTAATCAACATCATCAAGGATTTTATTCCCTTCCGAATCAACTGCCCTTAACACCCCGTGATAAAGGTCCATCGCCCCATCTTTCCGAACCAGGCTGAGGTGGTTGGATGGAAAAGCAGCAAAATCATCGATAAAACTCTGATTCTTCTGGTAATAGTCCTTAAAGAACTCCAATACACTCTGAGACCAATCAAGCATCTTGGTTATATTCAACGGATCCGGCCCATTCAAGAATGATTCTTTATCCTCTGCACTGAGGTGTTTGTTAATTCCTCCAGGAATAGCACCTGTACCATGAATTTTCTTACCTGCCGTTGCCCGGATGACTTCCTGTCCAAATTTCCGCATCATCACACCCTGCACCGCGAGGTCCTTATGTTCCAACGCTACACCAATAACATTTCGGATCGCAGGATCAGCATCGATTCCAAACAGCAAATCTGGAGAGACCAGATGGAAGAAATGCAGTGCATGGGACTGGAATATCTGCCCATAATGCATCAATCTTCTCATTTTTTCCCCGGTTGGGGTCAGCCCTTCACCGGTTCCAGCGCCAACCAGGACGTCAATAGCTTTGGCGGCAGCCAGGTGGTGGCTTACTGGGCAAATCCCACACAGCCGCTGGACCAACACAGGCGCTTCCCAATAAGGCCTTCCCTGAACGAAGCGCTCAAAACCTCTGAATTCAACGATATGAAACCGGGATTCAGTTACTTTGTTATTGTCATCAAGGTGAATGGTGACTTTTCCGTGTCCTTCAACCCTGGTTACAGGTTCAATGGTGATTTTCTGTGCCATATATGCATCCCTTTATTAATCAAATTTTACAACTTCATAAGGTAATTTCAGTTCGTCACCGGTGACCAAAGCCACCAGAGCATTCCAGATCAGATCAGCAGTAGGTGGACAACCAGGAAGGTAATAATCTATCTTTACAATCTCATGACAGGGATATACCCTATCCAGGATCATTGGCAGCTCATCATCATTGGGCAAGATCTTCTCAGTATTCAAACTCACGGTAGGACCGTTCAGATAAGCTTCGTCCAGGCATTCTTTGACTGATATGCCGTTTCTGAGTGCCGGGAGGCCGCCCATAATGGCACATTCCCCAACAGAAACGAGGATATTGCAATGCTTCCTGAAATCCTTCAGGACTTCAATATTCTCACTATTGCAGCATCCCCCTTCGATCAGACCAATGTCACACTGCTTTGTGAATGTTTTAATATCATCAATAGGGGATTTATTGAACTCGACTAATTCGATCAGCTCAAGAATCCTTTCGTCGATATCCAAAATGGACATATGGCAACCGAAGCAACCTGCAAGTGAAGTTGTTGCTAATACTGGTTTACTCATGTTTTTTTCCTATATATAGCTAACTATTTTCAATGTCACTGCCGATTGGCAATTTATCAAATTTTCGTTCCCCAATAGGTACGATATAACCCTGCTCTTTTTTGAGAATCGCACCAACAGGGCAAATTTCCATAGCCTCTTTTGCTTCCTCCTCCGTCAATTGAGAAGCTAGCTCTTTATCCATGACTACATGGAGGTGTTCTCCTCCCCTGCCGTGGAAAGCAAAGACATTTTTGCCATCCTTGGTAACTGTGCGGATGCAGCGTTTGCACATAATGCAGCGGTTTCGGTCATGATAGATATGCTCTGCGCTTGCATCAACCCCCTTAATGGGGAACTCATATGGGAATCTCGGCACCAGCATCTGGTAGCGGTATGCCAGGGCTTGTAGTTCACAATTGCCGCTCTTTTCGCAGGATGGGCAAAAATGGTTTCCTGTAACAAACAGCACTTCAATAATAGCCTGCCGTAATTCATTCAGTTCAGGAATATCATTTTCGACAACCATGCCATCAGATACCGGTGTTGTACACGCAGTCATATTGCGCCCATTAACCTTCACGTTGCAAACCCGGCATGAACCGGCTGCCTTAACACCTTCCACATGGCATAAAGAGGGGATAAAAACCCCATTGGCTTTAGCCGCGTCGATCACAGACTGACCTTCATCTCCGTAACATGCCTTTCCATCAATTTCAAAGTATAGTTTTCCGTTTTTATTCATATCGTTTCCACTTTATAGCTCTCACTTTATTAATGGGATTTGATATTCGGGACCCTGCCTACCACTTCGCAGGATTCAGCTACAGCCTGCTCCATATTAAAGGCAGATAAGTAATCCTCATCGGTCTTAACAAGGTCTTCATAGAGGTTCCTGAAATTTTCGATGGAGGTAATAATCGGGTTGGCAGCTGTTTGACCAAGTCCACATCGATTGGCCGTCCGGCCCAGGCGCGCCCAGTCATAGAGTTCGTCAATATCCTTACGTGTTCCATTTCCATCTAGGATCTTAATCAATTTATCCCTCAGGACCACTGTTAGCGACCTGCAGGGAGCGCATGAACCACAAGATTCTTCAATAAAGAAATTCGTAAATGGCAAAATGAAATCTTGCAGCAAATTATGCTTCTCACCAACGATGATCATCGAGCCGCCGGTAGCAAGATCCTCGAAAGCGATGCTGCGCCCAAAATGGGAGGAATCTATACATGTACCGGAAGGTCCGCCCACCTTTACCGCTTGAACTGAAGTTGCACCTACCATTTCCAGCATCTCTTTGATCGTCATACCCCATTCAACTTCGTACACACCGGGGTTTTTGCAATCACCAGAAATGCTCAAAAATTTTGTTCCGGCAGATTCCTGGGTTCCCAATGTTTTGAACCAATCTGCGCCATTAAGGATAATCGGGACAACCTTGCAAAGGGTTTCAACGTTATTTACTACTGTTGGTTTATCCAAGTAACCGCTCTGGACTGGGAAAGGCGGACGATTTCTTGGCTCGCCCCGTTTGCCTTCCATGGACTCGATCAAGCCGGATTCCTCGCCACAGACATAAGAACCTGCGCCAAGCTGGATCCGGATATCAAAATCAAATCCCGATTTTCCTACAAGATCCTTCCCCAGAAGGTTGTGATCTCTCATCTCCTGAAGAATATTCTCTAGGTATTCTTTCATGTAACGGTATTCATACCGCAGATAGACGATTCCCTTGCGAGCATTCAACGCATATCCGGCGACCGCCATGCCTTCAAAAAGCAGTTTTGGCAGTTCAGTCAAGATAACTCTTTCCTTGAAAGTCCCGGGCTCCCCTTCATCTGCGTTGCAAACCAGATAAACCTCATCTCCACCTGATTGGCGGCAGTATTCCCACTTAAGTCCTGTTGGGAATCCAGCTCCACCGCGACCTCTGAGATTCGAATCCTTGACCTCAGCAACAACCTCTTCTGGCTTTTGGGTTGCGATCTTTTTCAGCGCACTTCCAACTTCATGATCTGGGAACAAAACGTCCCCTTTGATGTGGATGTTATTCTTGATCATGGTGCGCAATTGTTCAGGACCATCAAGCTCTGCTCCGATCCCGTCAGCGATCTCTTGGACAGTTTTGCCATCCTTCATACCCTGAACAATTTTCTTGGCCCTGTCCGGGGTCAGCATAGTGAAAACAGTTCCATTGATGATGGCGGCCGGTTCCTGATCATTCATACCGATATCTGCGGTATCCCAGATCCCGATCACACCATCTTCAGTGACATTGTTGAACGATACACCCAGCTCTTTCTCAAAAGCCGCGGCGACATCTGCCCGACCATGCATAAAGGCAACCGGGCTGTCATTGAGATAAATGGCATATTCTCCTACCGTTGTCTGAGACAAAAAATGATAGAAGGAAATCGTTTGTTCAACATCGACCTTTGACAGGCCAAGCTGATTGGCAATAATGCCAACTGCTTCGTCAGGAATATGATGATAGATCTCCTGGATATCAAGCAAGATATCCAGCAGTCTGCCTTTGTCATTATTGAACTTATTTAGTATATTCAGGATTTTTTCTTTCATAAATGGGCACCTTTTTGTAAGATTGATCCTTTGCCACTACTTTTTTATTTAACTGTCAGGACAAT
>CAYORF010000091.1:0-10691 GCA_964406305.1 uncultured Anaerolineales bacterium
TATTGGACTGGTGTATCTATGGATTGTAAGGGGAGGAGATATATTGTGAACGATGAAAAGAAGTCCACCACACGCCTATTTACTGCCTTGGCCCTGCTTTTCTTCGCGTCGCTGGCAGTGGTAATAGTGCTGATTGCTGCCAAGGCGGGATACATTTCGACAGCCAACCTTACAGAGAAGATATCCGACATTTTTGGATCCGAGGGGATAGAAGGAATAATTCCTGATGCAAGACCTCCGGATGTTGTAGGGGCAGAGGTTTACGACCTGTCAGTGTATGAACAGAACAAAGAAGCATACGCGGAAGCGCTGGCCCGAACGGAAGAAGATTGGTTTCCTAGAACTGCCGTAGTGATACCGAAGGGGCCGGAAGGGGGAGAGTTCCCCAATGCCCCCGTGCCCATTTATGATGCTTATCCCGGACAGGAAACGACAACAGAGGAAGGCGAGACATACGAGATCACCAGGACTTGGATCGGCGATATTGCAGTTGGGACAGAGGTTATCCTTGAAGGCCTTGTAGGGCAGGGGGAATGGTGTTTTGTTACCGGGGAAACGATTGGGGGTTGGAGCTCGTCAGGATGGATCTGGTGTTACAGGTTGTTTGTTTCTGAGTGAAAAGTGGCACCAGTTTATGATAATACAGAACAGCCATCCCAAGAACCTCAATTTCGTATAGGCAATAGGGAATTTATACATAACCCAGTTTGATTTTTCGCGCTCCCTCCGCAGCCTGATCTTCTATTTTCTGCCTTAAAAATCAAACTGGGTCATACTGGGTCAAAATGGAGGAGGGGAGTGTGATGGATTTAAAAAAGATTGTGGATATTTATATTAGAAGAATTAGACCGTTTGCTCAAGAGGAATTGGATTATTTTCGAAATCAATCATCTCTTTATGAGTAATTCATAATGCTTCCCTGGCGATAAATAGAAAAGGTAAGAGGTATTCCCATCAGAGAAGATTATCGAAAAAAGTTCTTACAAAAGCGGATTCTATCTTGGGTGCAAACTCATCGGCGATCAACGAGGTTAACTCATTTGAAGAGCTACATGCGTTACTCGAAGAATTAGTCAGAAATACATCCGGAATTGGACCCCTTTATATCTATGATACTAGTTTGAGAATTGGGGCGTTCCTTGGTATTTCTCCACAACAGGTTTTTCTCCATGCGGGTACTACGGAAGGAGCAAAAGCCTTGGGCTTAGAGACCAATTTTGGTTATCTGGAGGTAGAAGAGCTGCCTTCGTCCTTGGAACAGTTGGAACCCCATGAAATAGAGGATATCCTTTGTATCTTTAAAGATGATATTAAGGGGATAAATAAAGGAGTTGTTGAAGACAAGATAATTCAGCGCAGTAGACATTGCTAATTGAAGGAAATCTATTTATATGCTTAATATCCCATATCAGCACATTGAGCAATCTTAGGATTTTCTAATAACCTATAATACTATTGGGTATTTGATACATATCCAGCAAGATGATTATCTCAATTGAAGGATAGGCTTTATGCCAGTAAAAAAATCAGAACTTTATAGTTCCCTATGGGCCAGCTGCGACGAACTCCGCGGAGGGATGGATGCCTCCCAGTACAAGGACTACGTGCTAGTACTACTGTTCGTTAAATATGTGTCCGATAAATATGCTGGACAGCCCTACGCTCCCATCGTGGTCCCGGAAGGGGGCGGATTTGCGGATATGGTTGCCCTTAAGGGTGACAAGGATATCGGGGATAAGGTCAATAAAATCATCGGCGCTCTAGCAGAAGCCAATGAGCTCAAAGGTGTGATTGATGTGGCGGATTTCAACGACCCTGACAAGTTAGGCCAGGGCAAGGACATGGTGGATAAGCTTTCCAACTTGGTGGCGATCTTTGAGGAACCAGGACTGGATTTCAGCAATAACCGAGTGGAAGGCGACGATATCATGGGGGACGCCTATGAATACTTGATGCGCAACTTTGCCACTCAATCGGGTAAAAGTAAGGGACAGTTCTACACGCCGGCAGAGGTTTCCCGGGTGATGGCCAAGGTGATCGGTATCAGTGAAGCTCAAAGCCAGAGCCAGACCATCTATGATCCCACTTGTGGATCCGGTTCCCTGCTTCTCAAGGCGGCTGATGAATCTTCAACAGGCGTTACTATCTACGGTCAAGAGCTTGATAATGCCACTGCTGCCCTGGCACGGATGAATATGATCCTGCACGAAAACCCCACTGCGGAGATCTGGCAGGATAACTCCTTGGCTCGACCTCATTGGGTGGATGTATACAGGGTTACGACCTTTGATTTTGTGGTGGCCAATCCTCCCTTTTCTTATAAAGCCTGGCGCAACGGGTTTGATCCCGAAAATGATGTCTATCATCGGTTTGAATACGGCATCCCACCCACACGCAATGGAGATTATGCTTTCCTGCTACATATTATCGCTTCCTTGAAGAGCACCGGGCGGGGGGCGGTGATCTTGCCCCATGGTGTGTTATTCCGGGGAAATGTTGAGGGAAATATACGCCGGGAGCTGGTGCAGCGAGGATTCATTGAAGGCATCATCGGGCTACCGCCTAACCTGTTCTATGGAACCGGCATCCCAGCCTGCATTATCATTCTGGATAAAAAAGGAGCCGTTTCCCGAGAAGGTATCTTCATGATTGACGCCAGTGCCGGCTTCATAAAGGACGGAAATAAAAACCGTTTGCGGCACCAGGACATCCGCAAGATTGTCGATGTCTATACAGGGATATTGGAACTGGACCGCTACTCAAGGTTGGTTTCTACGAGCGAGATCGAGGACAATGAATACAATCTAAACCTGCCCCGCTATATAGATACCACCGAGCCGGAGGACCTGCAGGATATTGAGGCCCACCTCAAGGGAGGCATTCCCAATCGGGATATTGATGATCTGGAACGCTACTGGAAAAACTTTCCTTCTTTGAAGGAAGATCTTTTTAAAAAAGATATTCGGCCCAGGTACAGCGAGCTGCGGATAGAGGCCAGCGAGATTAAATCATTTATTTTGGGGCATACAGAGTATTCAGAATATTCCAGGCTTGTTTTTGATCTGTTTGATGGCTGGAATGAGAGACACCGTCCCCAGTTGGTGGAGTTGAAGGATAGGGTATCTCCTAAAACTCTGATCGCTGAGCTGGGGGAGGATTATTTGGAGACCTTCGCCCCCCTGGACCTGATTGATAAATATAATCTTTTCCAGCATTTGTTAATCTACTGGACAGAGACCATGCAGGATGACATCTATTTGATCATCCAGGAGGGCTGGGAAGGAGCTAACAAGCTGCGGTTGTTGAAAGGAAAAACCAAGGAAAGCACCGATTTGAAAATTGGTAAGCTCAAGTATAAGGCGGATCTAATCCCCCCGGATTTGATCATAAATTCCTACTATTCAGCGGAGAAACAGGCGATTGAAGAACTTGAAGCTCAGCTGAGCGAGATCGAACGACAGCTGGAGGAGCTGGAAAAGGAGCACGGAGGTGATGAGGGCTTGCTGGAGGAAGCCAAGAGCGACGCGGGCAATGTCACCAGGGGGGCTACCAAAGCCCGCTTGAAAGAAATAAAAGAGGATCCGGATTTTGCTGATGAGATTGAGGTGATCCAGTCCTATCTGGACCTCTCTAATCAGGAGGCAAAGAAAAAAGATCAGATCAGCGAAGCTCAAAAGAACTTGGACGAACTGATCCTGCATAAATATCAAGATCTGTCAGAAGAAGAAATCATTGAACTGGTTGTAGATCAGAAATGGCTTAAATTTCTTGGAGATAGTGTAGAAAGAGAGTTGGAAGCTGTAACTAGATTATTGACAAATCGAATCAATGGGCTATCAGGACGATACGATAACCCACTTCCAGAAGTATTTAAACAAGTAGAAGAACTCAGCGCCAGAGTTGAATCCCACTTAAAGAGAATGAATTTCTCATGGTAATTAATCAAACTAAACTAAAAGTTAGGAATATTCCTAAAAGCTGGACAACAAAACCCTTCAAAGAAATATCATCTATGCATGGAAGGATTGGTTGGCAAGGATTGAAACAAACGGAATTTACATCGAATGATGATGATCCATTTCTAATAACTGGGATGAATTTTAAGGAAGGAAAAATCAGATGGGATGAGGTCTACCACATTTCGTATAAACGATATGAAATGGCAAAAGAAATCCAGCTAAAAAAGAATGATGTGTTAATGACCAAAGATGGAACAATTGGAAAGTTATTATATGTTGATAATATTCCTTATCCTGGTTTAGCTTCATTGAATAGTCATCTACTCGTATTTCGTCCAATTCTGAACAGTTATGTGCCTAAGTTTTTATACTACCAACTATCATCTCAGAATTTTACAAAACATATCGAGGAAAATAAATCAGGATCAACATTTTATGGGATTTCACAAGAAGCTGTTGGAAAATATGACGTAATATTACCTCCTATTATTGAGCAAAGATCAATTGCTAAAGTTCTTTCTGATGTTGATGATTTTATCTTTGACTTGGACCAGCTGATCGCCAAAAAGCGCGCCATTAAACAGGGCGCAATGCAGCAGCTGCTGACAGGTAATGCAAAGTTACTGGGGTTTAAGCAAGACTGGGAGAAAGTTGAACTTGGAGAAATAGCGAAATTTCAAAAGGGAAGGAGATTGTCAAAAGATGACATAGATCAGGATGGCTCTGATCCTTGTATTCATTATGGTGAGCTATTTACTAAATATCCAGAAGAGATAGTAAATATTATAAGTAGAACTAATGTATGTAATGACATGGTTCGGTCTCAAGTAAATGATGTGTTAATGCCGACATCTGATGTGACGCCGAACGGATTGGCTGTTGCGAGTTGTATAAAAAGAGCAGATGTGATATTAGGTGGAGATATATTAATAATTCGAGCACCGGAAGATGAAATTATTGGTACTTTCCTTAGTTATGTAATTAGAATGTCAAAAGTTCAAGTCATGCAATTAGTGACAGGAACGACGGTTTTCCATATATATAAATCTGATATGAAAAATTTTAGATTTACTATGCCAGGTATAGACGAGCAGAATGCGATAATAAGCATTCTTAGAGATATCGATAAGGAGATTATAGAATTAGTAATTAGAAAGGATAAGATACGATCAATAAAAAAAGGCTTGATGCAAGAACTTCTGACAGGAAAAACGAGGCTCATATGAGCGATATCGGCCAGTTGGAGCGCCTTACGCAAGATAGAGTTATTCAGCTATTCCAACAAGATCTAGGATATGACTACCTGGGCAACTGGGAAACTCGAATAGGCAACAGCAATATCGAGGCAGAAATACTGACCGCCTATCTGAGGGATCAAGGTTATGGCAAGGAAATTATCAGACGGGCCCTGCACAAGCTCAACCAGGCTGCCGGGGATCAATCCCAAAGCCTTTATGATGTCAATAATAAGGTCTACAGCCTGCTGCGCTACGGGGTCAAGGTCAGCCCTGGCCCAGGGGAAAACACTGAAACTGTTTTGATGATTGATTGGGAGCATCCCGAGAACAACCATTTTGCGGTCGCGGAAGAGGTCACGGTGTCCGGCCAGCATACCAAGCGCCCGGACGTGGTGCTGTATGTCAATGGGATCGCCCTGGGTGTTCTGGAATTGAAGCGCTCGACGGTCTCTATCAGCGAGGGTATCCGCCAGAATCTGGATAACCAGCAGAAGATATTCATCCAGTCCTTCTTTGCCACCGTACAGCTGGTGATGGCTGGCAATGACACCGAGGGGCTGCGCTACGGTGTCATTGAAACCCCCGAGAAATACTACCTGGACTGGAAAGAGGAAGGGGAGGAAGCAGATCCTAATCTCAATCCTCTAGATCGGCAGCTGCTCCAGCTCTGCAGCAAAGAACGCCTCCTGGAGATTATCCACGATTTCCTGGTCTTTGACGCTGGAACCAAGAAGATCTGCCGCCACAGCCAGTACTTTGGAGTCAAGGCCTCCCAGAAGCGTGTCTACCAGCACGAGGATGGCATTATCTGGCACGCCCAGGGCAGCGGTAAAAGCCTTGTGATGGTTTGGTTGACCAAGTGGATCCGGGAGCACATCACGGACGGCCGGGTATTGATTATCACCGATCGCTCTGAGCTGGACGAGCAAATTGAGAAAGTGTTTAAAGGCGTCAGTGAGGACATCTACCGCACCCATAGCGGGCAAGATCTGGTCACCAAGCTCAATGCTCCCGCCCCCTGGCTGATTTGCTCTTTGGTGCACAAGTTCGGCGCCCAGGCCGGGTCAGATAGCGATATTGATGATTTTGTCAGAGAGGTCAAGGCCAGCCTACCCCCTGATTTCAAAGCCAAAGGTGAGATCTACGTTTATGTGGATGAATGCCACCGCACTCAATCAGGCAAACTCCACGCAGCCATGAAAGAGATCCTGCCAGAAGCCATGTTTATTGGCTTTACCGGTACCCCGCTGCTCAAGCAGGATAAACAAACCAGCCTGGAGGTCTTTGGACCCTACATCCACACCTACAAATTTAATCAGGCCGTGGAAGACGGCGTCATCCTGGATTTGCGCTATGAAGCCCGGGATGTGGATCAGGATATCACCTCCCAGGAGAAAATTGACCAGTGGTTTGAATCGAAAACTAAAGGGCTGACGGATTATGCTCTAGCCCAGCTCAAGCAGCGCTGGGGAACCATGCAGCGGGTGCTGAGTTCCAAATCCCGCCTGGAAAAGATTGTGGCTGATATCCTGCTGGATATGGAGACCAAGGACCGCCTGCAGAGCGGACACGGCAACGCCCTGCTGGTAGCAGGAAGTATTTACCAGGCCTGCCGCTTTTATGAGCTCTTTGTGGCCAGCGGATTGAAGAAGTGCGCCATCATAACTTCCTATCAGCCCTCTGTTTATCATATAAAAGGCGAAGAATCTGGCGAAGGAGAAACCGATCGGCTCACGGAGTACAAGGTTTATCGGAAAATGCTGTCCGAGTATTTCAACCAGCCAGAGGAAGAAGCGGTCAACCGGATCGATGATTTTGAAAAAGGGGTCAAGAAGAAATTTGTCAATGAGCCGGGTCAGATGAAACTGCTGATCGTGGTCGATAAACTCCTGACAGGTTTTGATGCCCCTCCGGCGACCTATCTTTATATTGATAAACCCATGCAGGACCACGGCCTGTTCCAGGCAATCTGTAGGGTCAATCGCCTGGATTCTCCTGATAAAGAATACGGTTTCATAGTTGATTATCGGGACCTGTTCAAGAGTCTGGAAAACGCCATCCACGACTACACCTCGGAAGCCTTTGAGGGCTATGATAAAGAGGATGTGGAGGGGCTGCTCAAGGACCGATTAGAGAATGGTAAGGAACGGTTGGAAGCTGCCCGGGAAGCCGTTAAAGCCCTCTGCGAACCGGTACATCCACCTAAGGACAGCCTGGCTTACATGCACTATTTCTGCGCGGAGGATACGTCTGATAAAGATGCCCTGAAGGAAAATGAACCAAAACGCATCGCCCTTTACAAGCAGACAGCATCGTTGATCCGGGCCTACGCCAACCTGGCCAATGAGATGGCGGAGGCTGGCTATACTCCGGAAGAGATCGTTGATATCAAGCAGGAAGTTGCCTATTATGAGAAGGTCCGCAAGGAAATCAAACTTAGTAGTGGCGATTACATAGATCTCAAGATGTATGAACCTGCCATGCGGCATTTGATTGACGCCTACATCCAGGCGGAAGAGAGTGAAAAAGTCACTAATTTTGACGATATCAGCCTGATTGACCTGGTGGTTTCCAAAGGGGAAGTCGCTGTTGATGATCTGCCGGTTGGGATCCGCAAGAACAAGGAAGCAGTGGCGGTAACGATTGAAAACAACGTCCGTAAAGTGATCATTGACGAACATCCCATCAATCCTAAGTATTATGATCGGATGTCAGAGCTTCTTAATGCGCTGATTCACCAGCGCAAACAAGAAGCTATGGAATATAAAAAGTACCTGGCTGAGATCATCGCTTTGACCAAATTGGTTAGGGACCCGACTGGAAGTACATCCTATCCCCCAAAGTTAGATACTCCGGCAAAACGGGCTTTATATGACAATCTACATGGTGATGAGGATTTAGCTTTGGCTTTGGATTATGACATCAGGAAAATAAAAAAAGACAGCTGGAGGGGGAATATCATAAAAGAGAGGGAGATTAGGCGTGTACTCTTTAAACATCTCCAAGACGAAGAGGAAGTAGAAATAGTATTTGAGCTAGTTAAGAATCAGAAAGAATATTAGGATGCATAAAATCAAAGTCAACAACCAAGAAGTTGAGGTTGTCAGAAAGGATATCAAAAATCTGCATCTGGCTGTCCACCCACCCGATGGCCGGGTTCGTGTGTCTTCCCCGCTGCTCCTGGATGATGAAGCCATCCGCCTGGCGGTGATCTTAAAATTACACTGGGTTCGGCGGCAGCAGACTAAATTCAAGGGACAAGACAGGCAGTCCATCCGCGAATACCTCACCGGGGAAAGCCACTATTTGTGGGGAGAGCGCTATTTATTGAATGTGATCTACCACCAGGCTCCTCCAAAAGTAGAGATTCAAAATAAATCAAAAATCGATCTCTACGTGAGAGAGGGTAGTGAACGAGACAAGAGAGAAGAAGTACTTCAGGAGTGGTATCGGGAACAGCTCAAAGCAGGGATTCCTGACTTGATCTCCAAGTGGGAAGAGATCATTGGCGTGGAGGTCAATGACTGGGGGGTGAAGCGCATGAAAACTAAATGGGGGACCTGCACAATTGAAGCCAAAAGAATCTGGCTCAATCTAGAATTAGCAAAAAAGCCGCCTTTGTGTTTGGAATATATTGTCGTCCATGAAATGGTGCATTTGCTGGAGCGCCATCATAATGAACGATTTGTTGCTCTCTTAGGTCAATTCATCCCCAAATGGCGCTTGCATCGGGATGAGCTAAACGAGGCACCCTTGGCGCATGAGGAGTGGGAGTATTAGTAAGTCACTTAACTTGTCAAGAACAGAATTTAATTGAGGAATTATGGATAAAGACATTGGAAAACTAAGCCGTATCCCTTTACGTGAAGTATGGCCGCATGAAGCTTTGGATTTCACGTTCTGGCTTCAAAATAACATTGAAATAGTCAACGAATCAATTGGTGTTAATTTGTCCAGTATAGAACGAGAACAGGCAGCAGGAGATTTCAAAGTTGATATTCTCGCTGAGGATGAAAATGGAGATCCGGTCATCGTTGAAAATCAACTTGAAAAAAGTGATCATGATCATCTGGGTAAATTAATCACTTACCTGACGGCATTTGAAGCTAAGGTAGCTATCTGGATAGTATCGGAGCCAAGACCTGAACACATTAATGCAATCACCTGGTTAAATGAAACCACTCCAGCAGCATTTTATTTAGTCCAGGTTGAGGCAGTTCAGATTGACGATTCACCTCCGGCGCCATTATTAACTCTAATTGTGGGTCCCAGCGAGGAAGGCCGACAAATCGGACAAAAGAAAAAAGAGTGGGCAGAACGGGAAAAGCTACGCTATAGTTTTTGGGAATCATTATTGGAGAGGGCAAATAAGAAGACTAATCTTCACAATCGTATATCACCCAGTCACGATAGCTGGATTAATACCGGGGCTGGGGTATCTGGATTGGCATATAACTATGTGATCCGAAAGGATGATTGTCAGGTGGAATTATATATAGATCGCGGCAAGGGGAATAATGAGGAGAACCAGCGAATCTACGATTACTTTATTTCACGTCGAGATCCTGTTGAAAAGGAATTCGGCGAGCCGATGGATTGGCAACGCCTTGAGGGAAGGCGTGCCTGCAGAATTGCCAAGTATATGGAAATAGGGGGTTATAGAAATCCAGAGGATGATTGGGTAGAGATCCAAGACAAGATGATTGATGCGATGATACGGTTAGAAAAGGTCCTTGATCCTTATATTAAACAACTGAATATATAACATATAAGACTCATACTGAAAGACCACCTCTCTCCCTATCAAATAATTGGAATTGAGGACCTAGATCTAAATTAGGCATTTGGTTTATTGTAAAGCACTTCAATTTGTTCAGGGAGGACAATGAAAAGAATAGTTGACCTTACTAAAGAAAATGCAAAAAAATTCTTCTTGAAAGGCACAAGCTATTTCAACGGTGATTTACCTCCTTATCTTAGCTTCGAACCTATTTTAACTGATGTTGAGAAGATATTAAACGGAAGTAACTACCGTGAACATAAATCCTTAGAACCGGAAGATATTCCAGGTGTAAATTACAATTTTGTGGCAAACAAAGATGGTAGACTCGCATGGAGACCCCTTGAGCTTATTCATCCGGTTATTTACGTATCCTTAGTAAATGAGATCTGCGAAAAAGAGAATTGGAAATTTATAACTGACCGCTATTCACAATTTGAAGGCGGCTCGGTTGATTGTTGCAGTGCTCCCGTTATGTCACTTGACCAAGATAAAGATTTGGCAAAGCAAATTCAAAGTTGGTGGCGAAATGTAGAACAAAAATCATTGATCTACTCTCTAGAATTCAGCCACGTACTTCATACCGATATTATTGATTGTTATGGATCACTATACACTCATAGCATTTCTTGGGCGCTCCATGGAAAAGAATACTCAAAAGTACTGCGCCCCTTTTTTTGGACACGAAATAACCATTTCTTAGTGAACAACAGT
>CAYORF010000092.1:0-10555 GCA_964406305.1 uncultured Anaerolineales bacterium
ATGCTGCCCAGGATCTGTTGACATATACCTGATAAGTCCCTTACAATATCAACAATGCTCACGTCAAAATCCTTTCCCGGTTTTGCGGTGAAAGGATTTTATATTTTAATTAATAGGAGACCGATTACATAAAAATAACCTGGATCCAGGTCTAATATTTATCTCTTTCTGTTCACAATGATGTGAATAATAGTTCCCACCGATCCCGCATCATCTATTTTTTCCCTCTTTTTGGTTAATTTTCCTGAAGAACATACTAAATATAAGTGATGAATATCCTCATAAGTTAGAATGTATCGGCTGTTGTCCATCTGGTTGATTGACAACAGAATCACACCACGTTAAAATCAAAAGATAGAAAAGCGTTAATAAATGATAATAATTGAGCTCCTTAAAACTGAACCAAACCTTATTCGTAAGGTTCAGAGGGCCCCAATATCATCGCAACAACCGCCCCTCAGATCCTGAGTCTTGGCGGTTGTCTCTTAGATAGCAGATTTTATATTTCAATTTATCTGGCTCTTGCGCCATTCCTACATTGCTCCCACTAGAGCCAGGTTTGTTGTAATGATAGTCTCTTAATAGTTGACAAAGTACATTGCAGCCTTCACTGCCGGTCTAGTTTGTCCTTAGTCGTGGAATATCAGGGAGAACACTCAATGTCGTCTTCAACACTTCAGATCGAATCAAATGAAAAGCCAGTTGGAGCCGTAATGGTTGTCGGAGGGGGAATTGCTGGAATGCAGGCTTCCCTTGATTTAGCAGATCAGGGATTTAAAGTTTATCTGGTTGAAAAAGAAACCGCCATTGGGGGGAAAATGGCACAGCTGGATAAAACCTTTCCCACAAATGATTGTGCTATGTGCACAATTTCCCCTAAACTTGTAGAAACTGGGAGCCATCCCAATATTGAGATTCTCACAAACGCCGAGGTTTTGGACGTCTCCGGCAATGTAGGAAATTTTACAGCCCGTGTCCACCAGAAACCTCGCTACATTGATATCGAAAAATGTGTGGCATGCAATGACTGCGCCGAAGTTTGTCCAATTGAGTTATCAAACCCATTTAATGAAGGAATCGGTACCAAACACGCCGCCTTTAAACTATATCCCCAAGCAGTCCCTAATGCCTACGCTATCGAGAAAGCAGGTATAGCACCCTGCCGTGATGCCTGTCCCGCCAGCCAACGCGCGCAGGGCTACATCGCGCTCATTCGGGAAGGGCGCTGGGATGACTCGATGCGCGTGATTAAGATGGACAACCCTTTCCCGGGGATCTGCGGGCGGATCTGCAACCACCGCTGTGAAGACGCGTGCAACCGCGGCAAAGTTGATGAACCAATTAACATTCGGGCTCTGAAACGTTTTGTAACCGATAAGATTTATGAAAAAACCCGTGAACCAATCGTCCCAATCGAAATAACCGAACCAGATCAACCGGTTGCTATCATTGGTGCTGGACCATGTGGGTTAACAGCAGCTCAGGATATCATCCGGGAAGGCTTCCCGGTTACTGTCTTTGAAGCCATGCCCGTTGCCGGCGGCATGCTCAGGCTCGGTGTCCCTGAATACCGTTTACCCACGAATATTATTGAACGCGAGGTCCAGGATATTATTGACCTAGGCATTGATCTCAAACTCAATCATAGAGTAGAAGATCTGGATGCCCTCTTCGATCAGGGTTTCAAAGCAGTCCTTATTTCTGTTGGAGCCCATGAAGGTATCCGGCTGCCAATCCCTGGAGCGAACCTGGATGGCGTTTTAATCAACACACTCTTTTTGCGGGACGTCCGTCTTGGAAAATACGATAATGGAGGGGAAAGCGATACTCCAATGCGGGGCGAACGGGTTGTCATTCTTGGCGGTGGCAATGTGGCAATTGACTGTGCCCGGACAGCCATCCGGCTGGGAAAAAAGGTCCACTTGGCCTGCCTGGAAGATCGAGAGAACATGCCCGCTCATGACTGGGAAATCAAAGCTGCTATCGCGGAAGGAGTCCACGTTTATCCAAGTCGCACCTTTGAAAGGATTCTAGGGGATCCAGACGGATATGTCACTGGTATGCAATTTCTGGAAGTTGAGCAATTCAGTTTTGATGAAAGTGGTGGTCTTCACGTTGAGAAAAAGCCTGATTCCAAACATGAAATCGACTGCGACACTGTGATCTTTTCAGTCGGCCAAAGAGCAGGTTTGGCTTTTATTCCTGACGATGCAGGTGTAGGCATTACCCGTTCCAAGACCATCGCAACTAATCCCAACACACTTGCTGCTACCCGGGAAGGTGTATTTGCAGCCGGTGACAGCGTCTCCGGGACATCCTTTGTCATTGAGGCGGTTGCCAGCGGTCACACTGTTGGTCAATCCATCGTACGTTACCTTCAGGGGAAACCCCTCGAACCCCCACCCCAACCAAAACTCCCTGTCGTAAATCTTTCAGACCAAGAAATCGCTAACCGCATCGACAGAGGTGAAATCCACACTCAACCCCGTATCCCGACGCCTGAAGTGTGCGTCAATGATAGGATTCACAACTTTGTGGAGATCGAACAAGTATATGATGAGGAAAGCGCCAAAAAAGAGGCCGCCCGCTGTTTATCTTGCGGAATTTGCTCCGAATGTAATTCTTGTGTTATTGCCTGCGGCAGAGATGCAATTGATCTCAATATGCTCGCTCAGGAAAAAAACCTAGATGTCGGGGGAATTATCCTTGCTCCCGGCTACCAAACCTATCAGGCAGAACTTTCTCAAGAATTTGGGTTCGGACGTTATCAAAATGTGATCACCTCTATGCAGTTCGAACGTCTGCTCTCGGCTTCGGGACCCACACTGGGACATCTGGAGCGCATTTCTGATAACGCTTTCCCAAAACGAGTTGCGTTTTTACAATGCATCGGCTCCCGCGACCAGAATCACGATTACTGCTCTTCTGTGTGCTGTATGTACGCCACAAAAGAAGCCGTCCTCGCCAAAGATCACTACCCCGAACTTGATCTCCATATCTTCATGATGGATATGAGAGCTTTCTCCAAAGGCTACCAGCAGTACTACCAGCGAGCTCAAGACAATTATGGTATTCAGTACCACCACTCGCGCATCTCAGGAATCTACGAAGATCCTGCAACCCAAAATCTTTCCTTTATCTACGTTGATGATGAAGGAGATCAACTCGAGCGTATCAAGGCTGAGTTTGACCTTGTGGTTCTATCCGTAGGGATGGAGATATCGGAATCTGTCCGGGATCTAGGCCGCCAATTGGGAATTGAATTAGACGATTATGGTTTCTGTCATACAGTTCAGTTCAATCCGATTGAATCCAGCCGCCCAGGGATCTACGCAGTTGGTCCTTTCCGGGAACCGAAAGACATTTCAGAATCGGTTGTGGAAGCCAGCGGTGCTGCTGGAGCAATCGGAAGCATTCTCGGTCAATCCCGATTTTCCCTTACGACTACTAAGGAGTACCCACCTGAACGGGATGTCAGCGAGGAAGAACCCCGTGTTGGAGTTTTTGTTTGCCACTGCGGCACTAATATCGGAGGTTACCTGGATGTCCCAGCGGTTACAGAATACGCCGCTACCCTACCTCATGTTGTGCACGCAGAAGATAACCTTTATACCTGTTCCCAGGACAGCATCAAACATATCACAGAAACCGTTATAGAAAAAGGATTAAACCGGGTTGTCGTATCAAGCTGTTCTACCCTTACCCACCAACCTCTCTTTCGGGACAGCATCCGAGCGGCTGGGTTAAATCCGTATCTATTTGAAATGGCGAATATCCGCAACCAATGTTCCTGGGTTCATTCACACGACAAACCCAAAGCAACTGCCAAGGCCATTGATCTGGTTAGGATGTCAGCAGCCCGGGCAGCACTCTTAACCCCTCAACATACTGTCAATGTTCCCATCGATAAACACGGCCTGGTCGTGGGTGGAGGAGCGGCAGGAATGACCGCTGCTTTAACTCTGGCAGATAGTGGTTTCCCGGTTCATCTGGTGGAAAAAAATCCTGAACTTGGAGGTCAGCTCCGCCACATATTCACTCCGTTGAGCGGGAGAGACCCTCAAAAAATCCTGAACGAACTTATCAATCGGGTTGTTTCGAATCCAAAGATCACCGTCCACCTCAATTCTCAAATCAGTAATACTTCTGGATTTAAGGGCAACTTCACAAGCACGCTTATTACTGATCAAGGCTTGGAAGAAATCATCCAGCACGGCGTTGTAATCCTCACTACAGGCGGTGAGGAGTACCGTGGTCCAGAGTACGGATTCGGCAGCGATCCTCGCATTCTCACTCAACAAAACTTTGAAGGGATCATTACTGGACATCAAATCAGCCCGCTTGATAAAGATCCTGATTCAATTGTGATGATCCTGTGTGTTGGCCCTGCTGAAAAATACTGCGCCCGGATTTGTTGTACAGTTGCGATTAAGAATGCCCTGGCAATTAAACAACAAAAACCAGATACCCAGGTGACAATTATTTACAAGGACATAAGGACTTACGGCTTTAAAGAACGTTTATATACCGAAGCTCGCGAACAAGGTGTGACATTTATTCGTTATGACAAGGATCATAAACCGGACGTTAAGGTCAGCCAACCTTCAAATTCAAACAAAGATTCCTTAACCGTCTTAGCCTGGGACAAATCTCTTCGGCGGACGATAGAGATCCATCCGGATCTGGTTGTTTTGTCTATGCCGGTGATCCCTAATCCCGACAATAAGGACCTCTCCAATCATTTTAAAGTTTCAATTGATAACGAAGGGTTTTTCATGGAAGCGCATGTTAAACTCCGTCCTATTGACTTTGCCACAGAAGGAATCTTCATGGCTGGCATGGCTCACTATCCTAAACTTATCGATGAGAGTATGATCCAGGCCCAGGCTGCAGCCTCCCGGGCTTTCCGGATCTTGAGTCAGGACTCTCTCGTTGCTGGAGGAAGGGTAGCAATTGTAGATCCGGAAAAGTGTACAGGCTGCCTGACTTGTGTTCGAGTCTGTCCTTTTGAAGTCCCAATTATTAAACCGGATCTGGTTGGTGTTGGTGATATTATGGGAGCAGCTTATATTGAACCGGCTGTTTGCCAAGGATGTGGTATTTGTTCAGCAGAATGTCCAGCGAAAGCCATTCAGCTGATGCATTTCACTGACACCCAGATGCATGCCAAAGTACAAGCACTTGTTCAAACAGAACCAGTTGACGCTCCCCTTACGGGCCCCTAATTCCAGGACTCCCCATAAGTAAATAATAACTGGAGACACCAATTATTATTTTATTGTTTATAATGGAGAAAATATATCTTGACTGACACTAATTATAAATACCAGATCGTTGCCTACAGCTGCACTTATTGTGCATATAACGCTGCAGATTTAGCGGGAGGTTTAAGGATGCAATATCCTCCCCAGGTCAAAATTGTCGAAATTCCCTGTACAGGAAAGATTGACATCCTTTTACCGCTAAAAGCAATTGAAGCCGGTGTAGACGGTGTAATGGTGGCGGGTTGACTACCCGGCGACTGTCATTACCTGGAAGGTAATCTACGCGCTAAAAAGAGAGTTGAGTATCTCCAATCAATTTTAGAGGAAATTGGTATCAATCCAAAAAGGGTTCAGATGTTCCATATGTCAGCTGCCATGGCGGCTGAGTTCGCGCAAAAAGCCAAGGAAATGACTGAACTAATTCAAACTATCGGACCCAATCCATTCCGGATAGTGAACCCGGTCTGAAGCTTTACTTGTTTTGCAAATTCTTAATCACAGGAGTAGAAGATGATCACAGCTGAACAAAAACCACTAGCAGAAATTCAAGGACTAATAGGAGATGAAAAAAAGGTGCTCGTTGTAGGTTGCGGCACCTGTGTGACCGTATGTTTTGCGGGAGGAGACCGGGAAGCACAGATCATGTCTGCTTCGCTACGGATGGCTTCAAAATTAAATGGTCACCCACAAGAAGTTACGGATGTAACTGTTCAACGGCAGTGTGAATGGGAATATCTTGATGAGATCGAAAAAGAAATTGCTGATGCAGACATAGTCCTCTCTCTGGCGTGCGGAATCGGTGTACAGGCCATTGCAGAGCACTTCCCTGACACCTGGGTCGTACCGGGGTTGAACACTACTTTCCTGGGACTTCCTACAGAACAAGGTGTTTGGGAAGAACGCTGTGCTGCCTGCGGAGACTGCATCCTCGGTTTAACAGGGGGGATTTGCCCCATAGCCCGTTGTTCAAAATCCCTGCTGAATGGACCTTGTGGTGGATCTGAAGACGGACACTGCGAAATCGACCCTGATGTCCCCTGCGCCTGGCAATTAATTTATGATCGATTGACCAGTATGGGGAAACAAGATTTATTATTGGAATTGCAGCCCCCTAAGAATTGGCAAGTATCAAGAGACGGTGGACCAAGGAAAATCATTCGCGAAGACCTGAGATTGATCTCAGATGAAGCATGAGTTGAGGAGAAATCATTGATGAGTGGAAAAAACAACGGCTATTTAGTAGGGACAAATTTAGAAAAAGTACTCCGGCAAGGCCATTTTGCTGTAACAGGAGAACTTGGCCCTCCCCAGGGCGCTGATGCTAATGTAATTCGCGAGAAAGCAGCCTTTTTGAAGGGATATGTTGATGCTGTAAATATCACCGACAACCAGACAGCGATCGTCAGGATGTCCAGTATTGGAGCTGGGCTACTTGCCCTCGAGGAAGGCCTCGAGCCTGTTATTCAAATGACCTGCCGTGATCGCAACAGGCTTGCAATCCAGGCAGATTTATTGGGTGCCTATGCCCTGGGCTTAAGGAACTTGCTCTGTCTCACCGGCGACCACCAGATCTTTGGAAACCACCCCACAGCAAAAAACGTATATGATATGGATTCCCTGCAATTGGTGCAGATGGTGACTGAAATGCGCGATAAAAGCATTTTCCAATGTGGGGACGAAGTAAAAGGCCTAACAGCATCCTTCCTGGTGGGTGCAGCAGCTGCACCTTTTGCCGATCCGACTGATTTCAGACCGTTAAGATTGGCCAAGAAAGTCAAGGCAGGTGCAAATTTTATCCAAACCCAGCTGGTTTATGACGTCAAGGAATTCGCTAAATATATGGAAAAAGTTCGCGAATTGGGCGTGCATAAAGAAGCTTACATCCTTGCCGGTGTCGGTCCGTTAAAAAGCCCGGGCATGGCGAAATATATGAAGAAAAATGTGCCAGGCATCCTGGTTCCTGATGAGGTGATCGACAGGATGATGCAGGCCGGGAAAGAGTGGATCGGTAAAAAAGCTGCCGATCTGGCACCGGAAGAGAAAAAAGCCCGCTCAAAAGCATGGCAGACAGAAGGCATTCAAGTTTGCATTGATCTAATAAAGGACATCCAGAAAATTGAGGGTGTCGCGGGTGTCCATATCATGGCGATCGAATGGGAAGAAGCCGTAAAACCCATTGTCGAGGGAGCAGGTCTTTATCCGCGTCCTGAAGTTAAGTAAGTATTCTTATTCGTGCTGAGAGGATAATTCCATGTCAGAGGAAACCAAGGTATCAGAACAACCAACCATTATCATTAAATCAGATCTGGCTGAACGGATCCGGGAAGAGATCGGCGAAAATGTCTATCTCTGCTACCAGTGCGTAAAATGCACCAGTGGTTGTCCTGTTGCGGAGTATTTTGACTGGCAGCCCAACCAGATCATGAGGGCTGTTCAATTGGGCCAAGAAGATATCGCACTGCAGTCGAAAACACCCTGGTTATGCTCCTCATGTCTGACCTGCACCACACGCTGTCCCCAGGGTTTAGATATAACTGCAATCATGGAATTCCTGACTAGGGAAAGTCTGGAGCGTGGATACAAACCCCGGATTCCTGAAACCAATCGATTTAATCGAGCTTTCATGAGAGAGATTAATCTCTGGGGTCGCTCCTATGAACCAGGGCTGATGGCTGAACTGATATTACAAAAACCAATGACTTTGATTGATGATATCCTGCTGTACCTTAAATTCTTCCAGAAGGGCAAAGTTGGTTTCATACCCCATCTGACAAAAATGCCCAGCAAAAAACAAATCAAACCCCAACCCGGGGCCGCCACCAAAATTGCTTACTATCCTGGCTGCTCCCTGGAAACAACAGCCACTGAGTTCAACGTGTCCTCAAAGGCTGTCTGTGAGGAATTGGATCTCCAATTGGTTGAGCCCAAAGGCTGGGTATGCTGCGGAAGCTCGGCCGCCCATCGGGCGGACCCGGAAGCTGCTCTTCATTTACCAATGGAAAATCTGGCCTTATTTGAGAAGCAGGGATATAAGGAAGTCACCATGCCCTGCGCAGCCTGTTACAGCCGCCACAAAACTGCCCAGTATGATATCAGGACCAATCCAGATCACAAGGCAAAAGCTGACCAGCTCCTGGGGTATGACTACCAGGATGAGGTATACGTCAGCACGATGATCGAAGCTATCTACAAACATGTTGGCCCCCAGGTAGTGGCAGAAAGAACCAAAAAGCCACTTAAGGATCTAAAGGTAGTTTGTTATTATGGCTGCCTGCTAACCAGACCACCAGATATCACTGGAGCAGAACACCCGGAATACCCCATGGATATGGATGTACTGATGGATTCCATGGGTGCTGAAGTGTTGGATTGGTCCTTTAAAACCACCTGTTGTGGAGCCGGGCATGCCCTCTCCCGTCCCGATATTGTGATTGACCTTAGCGCAAACCTGGTGCAAGGCGCAATCGATGTGGGAGCTGACGCAATCGCTGTTGCTTGTCCACTTTGTCATATGAATCTGGATGCCAGGCAATTTCAAATGGAAATCGATCACACGGTTCCAATTATGTATTTCACTCAATTGATGGCAGTAGCACTGGGCCTTCCTCCTAAAGCCGCAGCCATGCATAAGAATATCGTAGATCCCCGCCCGATGTTGATCGAGAAAGGATTGATCTAAGGATGAAGTTGTCCTAAACAAACCAAAATAAGGAAGGGGTTGTCCAGAATATGCCTCTTCCTTTTTCTATTTAATTTAGTAAATATTCGTCACAATCAAGATAAACTAATATAGTGATTATGCACACAATTGACACTTTATTAGCCTTGGATTAGACTAAATATCTGAGGGTGACAAGATAAGAAATCACACCTCATTATCGATTGTAAAAAATTATTTTAATCATCCTCCAGGGAGGCATCCGTGTACAAAAAACTCTTTATTCCAGGACCAACACACGTAGTTGATGAGATACTCGAAGCCATGTCAGTGCCGATGATCGGGCACCGGGACAAGCTATATTCAGATCTGCATGGACAGGTTGTCACAAAACTTAAGAAATTCCTTCAGACCGATGGCCATATCTATCTTTCTACATCCTCCTCTACTGGCATGATGGAAGGCGCGATCCGCAATTGTGTTAATAATAAAGTCCTGATGACGGATTGCGGCGCCTTTTCTAAACGCTGGGCCGAAATTGCCACATTGAATGGGAAAGAAATCGATCTCATCAAGGTCGAGATGGGACAGGCCACAACCCCTGAAATGGTGGATGAGTATTTATCCAAAGGTGGTTTTGAAGCAGTTTGCATCACACATAATGAAACCTCTACTGGTGTGATGAATCCCATAAAAGAGATCGGCGCCCTGGTAAAAGAAAAATATCCTGACATACTGGTACTGGTGGATGCAGTCAGCTCAATGGCCGGCACTGATATCAAGGTAGATGAATGGGGATTAGACGTTGTTTTGGCAGGCACTCAAAAAGCGTTTGCCCTACCCCCCGGATTATGCGTTGTCACCGTCAGTGAAAAAGCTTATCAGCGTTCATTATCGGTAGGGAATCGAGGTTTCTATTTCAACTTCGAACAGCTCGAAAAGAAAGCGGTCAAAAATCAGACACCAGCCACTCCAGCGATCAGTATTATTAATGCTCTGAACGTTCAAATGGATCGCATATATAAAGAAGGTGTAGAGACCCGCTTCCAACGCCACCTGGATATGGCAGAACACGTACGGTCTTGGACTCGGAAGAATTTTGCCCTTTACAGCGATGAAAATTACCTGTCCCCCACTGTGACCAATGTTCATAACACGCGGGAAATTGATGTAGTGAATCTCAACGCAGAGCTGGCCAAACGAGGTGCTATGTTATCTAATGGCTACGGTGACTTGAAAGGAAAATGCTTCAGGATCGCCCACATGGGTGATCTGCAAATTGCTGATGTGCATTGGCTAACAGATCAGATCGATGACATCTTAGGCCTTTAAGTAATCTTCAGTCGCTTCCTAAATAGAGGCGCCTGATCACTTATTCTGTGAGGAAATATGAAAGTATTAATATGTGATGCAACAGATCCAAAAGCACTAAAACTGATTAAAGAAGCGGGGATCGAAGTAGTGAACCAGCCGGACATTACACCAGAAGAGCTGCTTGAAGTTATCCCAGAATATCCTTGCATGGTAGTCAGAAGCAGGACCAAAGTTACCAAAGAAGTCTTGGACGCTGGCACTTCTCTCAAATCTGTTGTCAGGGCCGGGGTTGGACTGGACAATATTAACGTTGCCTATG
>CAYORF010000093.1:0-10499 GCA_964406305.1 uncultured Anaerolineales bacterium
ATTCACGAAGCGGGCGCATCCATCCACGTGCATATCTGTATCACTACCTACCGCGTCACAGAACTCTCTTGAAGCTCCGGATAACCAGATGATGTTATCGATGCCCAGATATTCTTTCATTACCAGCTCAATCTCTACTGGATCCTTACCCGGATTTCGATTGGGATTAAGGATTGAACTCCTGGTGGCGATCAGCGATCCCTTGCCGTTGACTTCGATACCGCCACCCTCAAGCGTGAGGGGGGCGTTGAACAAAGCCAACTCACTGAGTTTGGCAACATTCTCAGCGACATTCCTGTCTTGCTGATAGGGGTAGCGTTCACCCCAGCCATTGAAGTCCCAGGTAGAAACTGCCAGATCTCCCTGATCATTCACAAGGAAGATAGGTCCGCAATCCCTCACCCAGACATCATCATTGGGAATGATCCTGATATCCAGATTCTTTTCTGAGAGTCCATAGTATCTTATCTGGTGATCCAGATGTTCTCTTCTCGCCTGATCTGGCACGATGATATGGACCACTTCAAATCGCTGAAGGACTCGGGTCATCTCCAACCAGAGGTGTTCCAGGTGCAATTGGGAGTCCTTGTGAGTGTCCTCGTGAGGCCAGATCAGCCAGGTTCCCTCATGGGATTCCCATTCCGCCGGCATTCTGTAGCCAAGTTCTTTAGGTGTTTTTGGGTTCACAGGTCACTTCCCGGTTTGAAGATTTTCAGCTTCTTTATCAGCTGCCGCCAGGATCCTATCCAGCTCCTCCAGTTTTTCCTCTGGCAATGGCTCTGGATGATGCGTTTCATTGATCTTGTTAAACTCTTCCAACGCCACTTCCCTGGACGGTCTGCGTTCATCACCCAGATAGATCTCATTGGTAATTGGGCTCAATGGGAAATCTCGAATATGCTTCCTGGTATGTTTTTCTCTTAAGAAATGGGATCCCGGTCCAACGGATTGAATCACATCAAATGCCATATCAGACTCATTAAATTCAACTTTCTGATATGCCTTATAAATTTCATAACACAGCTCATGATCAAGGATGATTTGCTCTGGATAGAGCAGCATAGATCCATCCAGCATGCCTAAGTAGCCACAAATCTCACCTCCTCCTGCCGGTATGGAGGCTGCCCCCATACCTGTAACGCTACCAGAATACCAGCCAATATCTTTGGAATCAGAGGAGGTTCCTCCCCCGCCCAATACTGGTACATTCCAGTTATGTCCGATCTGAACAGTCATCCTCCCAAAGGGATAATCAACACTGGTAACATATCCACCTGTGCGGGGATGCATCAATGATACTTCGATGGAATGGAAGACGGGAGCACCAGGATGCGCAAGCTGGATCAGAACCATGGCGCTGACTACCTCAGCATCAGCTGCTACCAGCGCTCCCCAGGGTGTTGCCGGTGCTGTAGAACCCATAGTCGGCATGGCCATAAAACTCATCGGTATGCCAGCTTCAGCATAAACAAGAGCCGATTCAATTCCATGCTCATCGTGGGCCAGGGGGGCAATTCCACAGATATTGGCACAGATCGGGGGGCGTTTTCTGCGTTCTTCGTCACTTCCAGAAACTACTGTAGCCATCTCTACCAGAAACTGAGCTAACTCCGGAAAGACCGTTGTGCCACCGCGCACATGTTTACGTGTATTGGTCAATCCGGCATGGCATTCATGAAGTGGTGCGGTTAGCCCATGGTCCTGGGCGCTGACCAGAGGCCAGAAAAAACCAATTAGGGGAAGGGCATCGCAGATTCGGGCCATACGGGCCACATCTTCCTTTCGCGAGCTCCTTTCCTGGCGTGTTTCAGGATCGATCACGCGAGTACCGCACCCATCAGTCGAGAGATAGGAATGATTTCCATCCAGAAGCAGGTCAAAACGCTCTTCCCTACCGCCTAATACAAAAGAACGAGGCGCTGTCGAAAGAGCTTTGTCAATCAGATCTGGTGATAATCGAACGATCTGATTATCCCAATCCACATCCGCACTGTGGTCAGAGAAGATATTAAGGGCTATTTTGGATGGAAATTTCACACCTACATCTTGCAGAATTCTATAAGTGCCTGCCTTAAGAAGTTCAAGTTGTTCTTGTGATAAAACCTCACGTTTATTCTTTGTAGAAAAGGCAAGCAAATCAGGAGTAATTGATGCCATATTTAGATCCTCGAAGATAATTACTATGGGGGTTAACTTTTCAATTCTTTATCTGCTATTTTTAAGATCGTGTTTATCTCTTTCTGGACATCTTCAGGGGGTGGTTCTGGATGATGGTTATCCAGGATCCATTGAATTCTCTCCCGAGCGTATTCGCTTGGATTTCGGTACTTGCCCATCTTGTCAAGCTGATGGCTTACTCCCCTTACCATTGAGGTCCGCATATTTTTACGTGTATGTTTCTGGCTTAAGAAGTGCCCACCGGGTTTGACCGCCGCGATAACATCAACCGCCAGGGTTTCGGGGTTCACATCCATATCCAATAAGGAGAACCGAGCCGAATGATATATATCATCATCCAGGATAAAGGATTCAGGATAGAGGGTTGTATATGTATCCCGGAGCCCTATACCAGTCACAATCTCCGCCCCTGCCAGTGCAACCATCAATGGATCCGTGGCTATTTCAGCCGCTGCTCTCCAGCTGTCTGGTTCTGAGGCTTCTGTACCGAACGCCCCGCCTAAAGAAGGCATTCCCCAATGATGGGCGATTTCTACGGGTGCATATCTGGCCCGGGAATCCAGTGGGTACCCGACATAAGCAGCCGTACGTGGATCTGCCCAGGCATGGAATATTGAATGAAATACCGGTGTTCCGGGATTGGCCAACTGCATTAATACAGTAGCGCTGATCACCTCTGCATCTCCAACGGCTAAAGCACCGGCATAGGTTGCTGGAGCAGTCGTTCCCATTGTGGGCATTGACATGATTACAATCGGGATCCCTTTTTCGCCAAGAACCAGGGCGCCTTCTATGGCTTCTTTATCCTGGACCAACGGTGCGATCGTACAAACGATCAAAGAAAGTGGCGGGCGGCTCCTTAATTCCTCCTCGCTCCCTCGTAAAACCGTAGCCATTTCAACACCATAACGGCAGATCTTTTCTCCCATCATGGTTACGCTCTGATAATGTTTTGTGTTATTCCTCCAGGTCACATCGATTTCATGAAGGGGTGAGGTCAATCCGCAGTCCTGGGCGCTAACCATCGTCCAGCTGAATGCCATCGAGGACAGATAATCATTGATCCGCGCTGCCATTCCAACATCTTTTTTAGTAGAGGCCCGTTTTTCTCCGGTTTTAAAATCAACCACATTGTGGCCGCAGCCATCGTTAGTAAAATAGGAAACCCCGTCCTGCAGAATAAGATCAAATTCTGGGTTGCGAGCACCCAACGTAAAATAGCGCGGCACTTTGCCCATCGCTCTGATCACCAAATCTCGGGGAATCTTCACAATTTGGGAAACCCGATCAACAATCGCCCCATGTTCTGCAAATATATCAAGCGCTTTATCGGATGGGAATTGCACACCTGTATTTTCCATGATCTGAAGAGTTGCTTCCTGGAGATCTTTGAGCTGTTGATCGTCCAGGAAACTCAATTTCCGGGATGTCCGTAGAGGCTCAATAGGGGGTCTTTCCATTTAATTCCTCCTAGGCTGGGGCATCCATCAATCGGAAAGCAATATCAACAGCCGAGATAGCATCTTCGGCATATCCATCGGCGCCGATCTCCTGAGCGTATCTTTCGGTCACAGGAGCACCACCAACCATTACTTTCACCTTGTCCTTCAATCCAGCACTTTCAAGAGCTTCAATTAGCTTCTTCTGCTTAAGCATTGTGGTGGTCAAAAGGGCTGATGCGCCTACAATATCTGCCTCATGCTCTTTAATAGCGTTCACAAAAGCCTCTGCTGACTGATCAGCACCTATATCCACAACCTTGAATCCATTGGCTGTCAGCATTGTGCCTACCAGGGTTTTACCAATCTCATGTAGGTCACCTTCAACAGTGCCCATCACAACCATACCTACTATTTCGCGTTTTTGACCGCCTACCAAGGCCGGTTCAAGAATTTCCAGAGCGGCTTGCATAGCATCAGCGCCGATGATCAATTCAGGAAGGTAGTATTCCCCGGTTGAAAACAGTTCACCAACTTTCTGGATCCCCGGCATTAATCCCTTGTTGATACATGTAAGGGGATCAAGGTTTTTTTCCAGGGCTTCTTTGGCAATAGCCTCTGCATCTTCAGGCTCGCCATCAACCACTGTAGCCATTAATTTCTTATAAAGTTCTTCTGACATGTCTTGTCTCCTTGTCTAAAATAATTTCCTGACTATCTCATTGAATAAATTATTCTTCAAATACAAAGTCTGGGATATAGTTTCTTACAATTCGCTCCAGCTCCCCTTCAACCTTGGCAGGCAGTCGGTCCGGCTGATGAGAATCCAGGATCTCTTTTGCTTTTCGATTGCAGATCTGGTTCAAGCTTTCTCCCTTTTCCTTCCAGGTGTCATATGTATCACGGCTGATGATCTCGGGATACCAATGCCTTCGGTAATTTTTGCGAGTATGGTCCTGAGACATGAAGTTTCCCCGAGGAGTCAATTTTTTGATCAGTTCAACTTCCTCAGCAGGATCATGGATCGTGATGCCTTCCCACATTCTGCGGATCCCGGCGATGATCTCATTATCAAAGATCAACTGTTGATATGAAATCGTATTACCAGCATCAGTGGCACCCGCCCCGTAGATGATTGATGCTCTCTCTTTGAGAAGGGGGATTGCTGTGACAACTTTTTCGAATCCAGCCTGGGCATCCAATTCCTTGGCATCAGAAGAAAGCCCGCCGCACATCGAACGCATGCCGTAATAATTAGCCATAATAGCTGCGCCGCTGTTGATCATGCCCCTTTCTGGTGCGCCAAGCGCCAGCAACCCGGTTTTCATATCCAAGACTGCTGAGACACTGCCATACAGCAGCGGCGTGCCTGGAAAGAGAATTTGCAGGACAACTACCCAGGCCAGGATATCCGTATTGATAACGATCAGCTCCCCCAACAATGTGGCCGGTGCGGATGCACCTCCCATCGCCATACTTAATAATGTGATCGGGACCCCATATTCCGCCCATTTGAGCATGCAGTGAACATTTTCCGGAGTAAAGTATCCAGGGCTGATAGGACAATATAAGGTGGCAAAATTGGGTTTGGCCTGGAACTCTTTCTCCCCGCCTGCGACTGTGAACAACATCTCGGCAGCAGCATCGACACGATCAGGAGAAAGAGTACGGTGAACAATCGGTTTGGAGGTATTTCTGATTAATTCCGCGATCTCAACCAGGTCTGAATATTCACCCTGGTCGGTAGCCGTCACGGTAGGCCGAACAATATCCACCTGCGAGAGAGCATCCTGGATGGTGACAATTTGGCGCACATCTTTTCTGGTTGAAGGTCTGTGTTCTCCAGAATGCAGATCAAAGACATTGACGGGGGTGCCCGCGCCCATAAAACAGGCTTCTTGTCCAAACTTAGTCAGCTGCTCCCCATCCCGGTTATAAAACTTTAACTCTTTGGGGAGATTTTTCAGCGCCTGTTCCACATGGTCCCGAGAGAGTTGGACCATCTGGTTTTCCTGGTCAACTTGAAATCCTTCCCCCTCAAGGCGGGCCAGGAGATCATCATCGGGTACACAAAAACCCACATCAATGAGAATTTCCACTGATTGTTCATGGACAAGATCAGCAATGGATTGAGCCTTTTTTGTCAGCGTCATAACTCATCCTCTAACCCTGGTCTGTAAGAACTCACATAGACTATCTATCAATCACTTTTCTCAGGTTTATCAAGCACAGAAGCGAATTTAAGGGGATGAGCTTCTCCCCATCGGTATGACAACTTATGCATTTTGAGCATCATGAAAGATTCAGTGTTTTCAATTCCTTTAATCTGATGTAATTGGTCATTGAGGAATGAAACAAAGTGCTCCCGATCCCTGCAATAGACTTCTGCCATCAGGTCATATTCTCCAGCGGCCTGAAATAAATAGGAGACTTCGGGCAACTTGGCTATTTCATCCGCAACGGAGGAGGTCAGGTTGGCTTGAACCGAGATACCGATCATGGCTGCTTCATCCCAGCCCATATTATGCGCTTCCACGATGGCAACAATCTGCATTTTGCCGTTTTCAGTTAACTGCTTAACACGGCGTCGAACAGTCCCTTCCGTTGTGCCTAATTCCGCTGCAATCGTCGTGAAAGGCATCCGGCCATCGTACTGGAGAATGGATATAATCTGGCGATCCAAATCATCTAACATATTTCCATTTTACCGATATTCGTAATTAAGTCAATACGCATGTATGATATTCGCTTTATTAATGACGATATTTGTCGATATTTTTGGTTTTGATGGGTTATACTTGACCCAAGATCCAGATTTGAAGACTCTGGAGAGCATGAACAGTTCAGGAATATTGCTGGCAACGGAGATTATGTCGTTGACTGCAGAATGATCTTGTAAAGGAGAGGAATGCAAAATTATTCAAAAGGCATTAGCCTGGTGATCTTGGCTGCTTTATTCTGGGCAACATCAAGCATCTTGATCAATTTAATTGTGCAGGGAAGCGGAATATCAGCTGTTAGTCTGGCTTTCTGGCGCGATTTGACCACCTCTTTTTTGCTTATTATTCTGGTACTCATTTTTCGTCCAGGTTTGTTTCGCGTCAGCCGTGAAAATCTACCCTGGTTGATCGCCATGGGTGTAATCAGCATAGGCCTGTTCCACGTCTTATGGAATACTTCAGTTGTGCTTTTTGGTGCATCCATCGCGACTGTGATCCAGAGCAATGCCCCGATATTTGTGACCATCATTGCCAGATTTGTATTTTCCGAACCGATCAATCTCAGGAAAATTGCCGCAGTTGCGTTTTCTGTTCTGGGAACGATACTATCTTCAGGGATAATCAGTACAGGAATCGGGCAAATCTCAACCATAGGTCTATTAGCCGCTTTAGGATCCGCAATAGCCTATGGGACTTTTCCGTTATTTGGAAGAAGATTAGCAGGTGACACAAACTCCTGGACGATTATGCTCTATGCATTTATTTTTGGAACATTGACTTTACTACCTTTTCAACTCGGAAAACCTCTTCCTCTTCCAATTTCTCCTCAGGTTATCATGTATTTCGTATGTTTTGTAATTGTTTCAACAATCGGGGGATTCGGAGTATTTTCCATGTCTCTTAAGTACCTTCCTGCAAGCATTGCTTCAATAACTGCCACAGCTGAAATTGTTTTTGCTTCTATAATGGCTTATTTCATCTTGGGGGAACGTCTTGACGCTTGGCAATGGGTCGGCGCAGCTTTGGTAATCAGCGGTGTGATTCTGGTTTCGCTTCCTTCTGGAAAAAACTTATCGACAACCGGCGAGACTTATTCTTGAGCAATTCTTAATTTTTTGTGTGATTTGATATCCTTGGCACCACCTCCAGAATATTTCCGATCTTTTCTAGGAGCAATAAGATATGACAACATTACTTAACGACCCAAAACTTGAAGAACTTCTTGAGCGATTGCATATACAGAGCGCTATGCAAGATGAAATTACAAATGCCTACTTTGAGCTGCGTGAGCAAAAGATAGCAATCGATAATGAAGATTTTTACGATGAGAATTTGAAACGATTCCTGTCGGATAAGATGGTTACTCTTGACCGGGATAAAGCCCTGTTCTGCTATTTGCTCTGCCGGTCCCTATGCGCAACCCGAATTGTGGAAGCAGGAACTTCTTACGGGGTTTCAACTCTCTATCTGGCAGCCGCTGTCCGGGATAATCAGGTCGATAACGGAGTAGTAATCGGTACAGAGCATGAGCCTAGAAAAGTAGAAATCGCTCGTGCAAACTTCGCGGAAGCAGGGCTGAATGAATATATTGATCTCCGCGAAGGCGACCTGCGACAAACCCTTCAAGACATTGGTGGCCCAGTAGACTTTATGCTTGTAGATATTTGGGAAGTGGCTCTGCCTGCCCTTGAACTTGTGGCCCCGAAATTGCGTCCAGGGGCCATCGTAGCCTGCGACAATACATCAGTTGACGCTGCGGAATACAAGGAATACTTTACATTCCTGAACAACCCGATCAACCGATTCCAAACGATGACAATTCCATTTGATGGTGGGTTTGAGCTGTCTGTTAGGGTATAAGCGGCAAGACCTGGGAGATTAGCTAAGGACCCGATTTTAAAATCTACCTGACTAATATCCAACCTTACCAGGATACACTTCGAGTATGTCTAGCGGTGGAGAATAGCACTTAGCTCTACTAAGGAAAAGAAGGACAGTACAAAAATATAGGAAACCGGTTCTAAATCTGTTCGCCAACGTCCACAATGATGTTTTCTAACCAAACATCCTCTGATCTTTAATCAGACGCCAGCTGAAAAATCCCCCTGCTTTCCCCCACTTAGAGGACAATTCTAAGCAATTTTTATAGATATCGATAGACAATCCTTGCTAATTGATCAATTTTCTCTTTAATTGCATCCAAACTGCACCAGTAATCCACATTATGCCTCTGCCCATTGAATCTGCTAGTTAAATAATCTACAATGGGTATGCTTCTTGAATTTTAATCGCTTCAGATGGAGGGAAAAGATGGTAAATGGCTTACCGGCTACATATCAGGATTTCACCGAATTGGGCTGGGACGAGATCGAACCTTATACAGAAGCCCTACTCCAAAGCGAGTTATCAATCGATACAATCGATATATGGCTCAAAAACTGGACATTGATTGCTAGCTTGATAACAGAATGTTTTTATCGGCTTCAACTTCGAACAATGACGCATACCAATGATGTAGAAAATACAAAACGGTTTCATGATTATTCAGAGAATATCATGCCGAATGCCAAAATTTTCGAACAGTCAATGATTGATCTGCTCCTAAAAAGCGGGATCGAGCCCGAGAATTTTTCTATCCCACTCCGGAAGATGCGCTCTGATACCCAGATATTTCTTGAGAAAAATCTTCCTCTTCAAACCAAAATTGATAAGCTGCTCATTCAACAGCAAGAAATAACAGGGTCTCGGATGATTGATTGGGATGGACAAGAAATAACCATCAAAGAAGCAGCGGACAAAATCATTGATCCCGAGAGAAATATCCGCGAAAAAGCCTGGCGACTCATTTGCTCTCGAGTGGCACAAGATAGAGATGCCATCGACGATATCTGGTCTCAGTTATTGGACCAACGTCTGGAGATAGCAACGAATGCCGGTTTTGATGATTTCAGATCATATCAATGGCGAAAACTAGGTAGATTTGACTATTCTTTTGATGATTGTTTGGCTTTTCATCAGTCAATTGAGGATGTAGTTGTCCCTGCAGTATCCAAGATTAGTAAGAAACGGAAAAAAAGATTGGGCGTAGACAAACTCCGCGTGTGGGATGATCACTGGTATCTTAAACCAGATTCGTCCGGACTTCCTCCTATCAAACCATACAAAGATATTGATGATCTGAACAAAAAAATGGAAACCATATTCTCCTCTGTGGATTCGGATCTCGGTGGTT
Organism: uncultured Anaerolineales bacterium; assembly: GCA_964406305.1. Lineage (GTDB taxonomy): Bacteria > Chloroflexota > Anaerolineae > Anaerolineales > UBA11858 > B10-G9. The sequence continues at coordinate 9,570 of CAYORF010000093.1, forward strand.
ATTATCAGATCATGGTAGAGGAAGGTTTGCTAGATCTGGAGGCCCGAAAGCACAAATCTTTGGTTGGATATATGGAGGAACTTCCGGCCAGTAAACGTCCATTTATTATTACTAACGTATCCAACACAACGGGTGACATAAGCACCCTGTTGCACGAAGGCGGGCATGCGTTTCATGTGTTTGAATCAGCCCATTGGCCGTTTCACTACCAATCTAGTATAAACCAGATGCCAATCGAATTTGCTGAAGTCGGATCGATGGCAATGGAACTGTTAGCCTACCCCTACCTGACACTCGACCAAGGAGGTTTTTTTACCAGAGCGGAGGCTGCAAGAGCAAAAATTGAGCACTTAGAAATAATTCTGGGGTTCTTTCCGTATATGGCTGTGGTGGATGCTTTTCAGCATTGGGTGTATGAGAATCCCAATGATGCACACGACCCTGAATCCTGTGACGAAGTGTGGTCTACACTCCACAAGCGCTATTTACCTCACCTAGACTGGTCAAGTATAGAAGACACATTGGGACCCGGTTGGCAATCCCAAGGACATATATTTTTTGATCCCTTTTACTATGTTGAGTACGGCATAGCACAATTAGGTGCTATCCAGATTTGGGAAAATGCTCAACAAGACCAGGAAAAGGCTGTCCAGTTATATCGAAACGCCTTGGCCCTCGGAAACACTGCCTCCTTACTGGATCTTTTCAAAGCTGCAGGAGTCAAATTTGCATTTGATACAGAGACATTAAAACGAGCTGTAGATACTATTGAGAGAGCCATTACTGAGCTAGAACAAATAGACTAACACCCAATATCAACATCTGATCTTCTATCAGACGCCAGCCTATTTATTTGAGATTTTTTTCACTTTCAGGGGGTGAAATTTGATCTTAAAACAAAAAATCCAGGTGTATTTGACCTGGATTTCA
>CAYORF010000094.1:0-10400 GCA_964406305.1 uncultured Anaerolineales bacterium
TTATTTATTTAAACCGCTGACCATGGTATTGATCTGCCTGACAGCCATCCTGGGAGGGAGCAGCCTGACGGTTTACAAGATGATGATTATCGGGGGTTTGGTTTTTTCTCTAGCGGGGGATACATTCCTCATGTTGCCTACCGATCGATTCCTGCCCGGATTGATTGCCTTTTTATTTACTCATCTCTGTTATATTACAGCCTTTATCTCCGAAATTAATGCAGTGAATTGGTGGCTGCCGATTCCATTCATCATCATTGGTCTTGTGTTTGTATATTTTATTTTCCCCAAACTTGGAACCCAAAAAATACCAGTCATAATTTATGTTGTGATCATACTGGTAATGGGGTGGCTTGCCAGTGAGCTGTGGTACCAGGTACCACAAATTGGAACCCTGATGATGTTTATCGGGGCAATATTATTTACCGTTTCAGATCTTCTCCTGGCGATAAATAGATTTCAAGGCTCTTTTAAATCCTACAAGGCATTAAACCTGACCACATATTTCACAGCCCAGTTATTAATTGTCATCTCGGCAGGGATGTTGGTTCTTTAGGTATGAATAAGGAAAATCTCTAAGGCAGGTTAAGTTTGGCTGGGCATTTAAGTGGTTATCCGATACCGCTAAATACGATCACCCGCAGACAGGCAACTCAAGATTATTAAACCAAGATGCGGGATGGGAACTGCCAGCTTCGTGTGGTTGAGCAGCAGAAGGATTAGTCAATCAGGGCTGATTTGTTGGGCGATTTTATCAGTGAGCTGATGTCCGGATTCATGCATGAGGGTTTCGTGATCAAAATCATCAAGTTTGGTCATGGTTATCAGGCAGGGAAAGTGCTTATGAAGTAAATTGGCCTTATCTAAAATCTCATCAGTAGAAAGACCAATGATTTGTTCGGCTACATGACGTGTGTTGCCGCAAACTGCATCGCGGATAACTTCAGCAGAGACGATCTTATTTGTTTCAGGATTTACTTCAATATCCAGATCAGGTTTGCCAAAAAGACGGGCAAATTCAGCTATTTCAGGACTCTCAAATTCAATTCGATCCCACCGGGTGACCCCAAAGTCATGCCCCGTTAAGGAGCAAAGCGATCTGGGAGTGGCACAAACAACATCCATATCAATATGATGTTTAAGCTTGTTTTCTGGGGCAATATATAAGTATGTGTTTCTCTAATCCAGGCGCTCTCATGGCGGTGCTTGGGCGGTTCTCTTTCCGTTTAGTAAGTAGTCCTTGCCCCTTGACCTACCCCTTACAAAACTAGTCCAGAATTTATGACTAATCCAATCTTTGTCCAATTATACAAACAACAATTGGTACACAATACGCTTGTACAATTTTTAGACATAAATGCAGTTATTGCTAATTCTTGCAATTGCAATTACAATCTATTGCAAATCTTATTTTTAACCATAAATGGAGTTTTATTATGTCCTGTGAGTCGTATTTCATGGAACAATTGCAGAAAAGGGGCTTTCGCCTGACGCCACAGCGCGAAATTGTGCTGTCAATCCTGCACCAAATGGATTCGCCGGCCTCCGTAGAAGAAATCTTTGAGAGGGTTCAGGCGTTCAGTAATGCGGTTGATATTTCTACTGTCTACCGCACACTAGATCTGCTCCAGGATTTCAACCTGGTAATATCTGTCGACCTTGGTGAGAGTCACCGGGTGTTTAAACTAGTAGACGCCGAAGAACCTCACTTGCACCTTGTCTGCGAGCACTGCGGCACTGTGACTGGGGCGGATATCCATCCCGCGGAATCTTTCGCCGCCACCCTGTTGGAAAAGTACGGCTTCCAAGCCGATCTCACCCGGTTGAATATTCCAGGTATGTGTGAAAACTGCCGCGACCAGAAGACTCATTCTGTCACTGGGTCTGTCCACAAACATCCAGCCCCACTTGACTGAAGAACCCATGTTAATCAAAATCAATACCTCACTTCCCTCTCAAATGAATCACCCTTCCTGGCAAAGAGGTGGCTATGACGACCGCCCTTAAAACCTGGAAGCAGCGGATCATCGCCTGTCGACATCAGCGATCTCAGACCGACAGCGAACAATGGGATCGAAAAGCCGGCGGGTATGACAGCTGGGTTCGGGAAAATGACTATGTCGATAGGGTTCTCCCTTACCTGCAGGAAGCCCTCTCAGCAGACGCCCGGGTGCTGGAAATCGGATCGGGCACAGGGGCCTTTACCTTGCCGTTGGCTTGCTCTGCCGGGGAAGTGCTGGCAATCGAATCTTCCCAACGTATGAGTGAACAGCTGGTTGGCAATCTTCGATCATCAGGTTTGTCCAACGTTAACCTTCTGACCGAACGGATTGAAGAATCCCTGTCCGAAGTCCAGGGTCGCGGACCATTCCAGCTAATCTTTGCCTCCTTCTCCCTCTACAATATCCTGGATATTGAACTTGTAATTGGCAGTCTGCTGCCGCTGACTAGGCATCTGATGATTCTGCTTGGCACTGGTGCCCCATCAATCTGGAACCAGGACCTCTACCGCCGTTTTGCAGGGGAAGAGCGGGTAATCCCACCTCAGTTAGACCTTCTGTATCCGGTGCTGCTAGAGATGGGTTTATTTGCCGATGTGCGCATCCTCAATACCAGTCAAAATTACCTCTATGATAACGAAAAAGACTTAATCAACTGGTGGATGGAACGCCTGCAACTGCATTCTTCACGCCGCAGAGAACTGAAAGATGCTCTGCGCCCACTGATTTTAAAACGTGACGGACAGGTGGGTATTTTTCAGGAAAGAAAAATGGCGCTGGTAGACATTGACCGGGAAAAACAATACCCGAAAGACACAAAAAAACATCAATCCCTAAATTAGTTCATATTTGTCTATCACAAGGAAACAGCCATGAAACATCCTCTTTTTCCAACATTAATACTGGCTCTGATTTGCCTTCTACTAACCGGCTGTAACACATCAGTGGAGGAATCCACTCAGGCTGCAGTAGCGGAGAGTCCGGTTATCGAAGAGACAGTTATAGATCCCACCGAAGACCTGGCCGCGGAACCGGCGATGGACAGCGAGCTGTCTTATGCCGAAGAAATAGTCATCGGCATCGGTCGGAATCTGTACTACGGTCACACCCAGTGGCATATGATCCATGGGTCCCTGCAGGTCTGGGAGCCACTGCTCTACCCGGATGAAAATCTCAATCCGCAACCCTATCTAGCCGAGTCCTGGGAAGCCAACGAAGACCTCACTGCCTGGACCTTCAAGCTAAGAGAAGGCATCACCTTTCATGATGGTACGCCACTGACCGCAGGGGTGGCCGTGGATAACCTAATGGGGATCCATGAGAACTACACCCCGCTGCCGAATTTGGACCGTATGGTAGTCGTGGATGATAGCACCTTTACCATTTATCTGACCGAATCCACCCCGGCGCTTCCGGACTTGTTGGTTTACTTCCAATCAGCCATGCTCTCCCCCGGCACCCGCAATCAGGAAGGCTTGGACCAACCGGTTCCTTACGGCACTGGCCCCTTCCAATTTGTTGAGTACGTAGATGGCGAGCGCATCGTACTGGAGCGCAACGAAAACTACTGGGGAGAGCCACCCAAAGTCAAACGCATCATCTACCGCTACATCCCCGATTCCATCACCCGCTTGCAGGCGCTGCAGACCGGGGAAATCGATGTCATCGCTGATGTGGGATCGATCATTCCCAGCCAGAGTGAGATCATTAAAGATGATGATAATCTCAATCTTTTCACCGTCGATGTGCTAACCACTCACTATCTGTTCTTTAACAACGACAAACCTCCCTTTGATAATCAGGCCCTGCGGCAGGCCGTCTCCCTGGCTATTGATCGGGAGCTGATTGTTAGAGAGACAGTTTATGGCTATGGGGTTCCCGGTACGAGTTTGATCACCCAACTTGCCGATAAGTGGGTCAACCCAGCAGCTTCACCTGCTTACGATCCGACTGAAGCGAAAGCGTTGGCGCAGTCCATACTAGAAGACGATCGGGTCCAGGTGACCTTTGTTCTCAACAGCGGACTGGCAAACCGTTGGCCTTATGGCGAGATCGCCCAGATCATCCAGTTTGTGCTAGTAGACCTGGGAATAGATGTTGAAATTAAGACAGTTGAGGGCGGCACCTGGAACGAGATGCTGGCAAACAATGAGTATGATATCAGCATGCGCCCTTACACCATGTCCTCCGGCGACCCGGACGATTTTATGACTTATTGGGCCCGGCCGGAAGGTATTTTCAACAGCAAATACAGCATCAGTTATAAAGACGATCAAATCGAGACCTTGATTAATCAAGCGGTTTCTGAAGTGGATCAAGCAGCCCGGAAAGCGTATTATGATGAGATTCAGGCGATATTGATTGAACAAACTCCTTTTACACCGATTTATCACGAGGTCACCCTCTATGCCACCCGTGATACTGTCTTTGATCTGACGCTGGATGCTATTTTCCGCCCTTCATTGAATACAGTATACAAGATTGCAGAATAAAATCGTTTATAAAAACGGAGCGAAGATGCTTCCCCGGATTCCCTTCAGGGGAGCATCTGATACAGTATGAAGCAAATCATCATTCGCAAGATATTTTTAGGATTTTTCTACCTGTTCGTCATCTCAGCGGTGGCGTTTGTGATGGTGCGCCAGATGCCGGGCGACCCAGCGGTCTTGATTGCCAATCAGGGCCGCGAGACGGAAGCACCGTCAGAAATGGTTGAACAAATCCGACGCGAGTATGGGTTTGACAGAGGTCTGGTAGAGCAATACCGCTGCTGGCTGCAAAGGGTCCTCTTTGAAGGGGATTTGGGCTACTCCTCACGCACAAAACGACCGGTCCTGGCAGAAATCCAGAGCAGCCTACCTGCATCCCTACGCCTGGGCTTGGTCACATTTAGTTTGACCCTGATCATCTCCTTCCCTCTTGGCATTTTGGCCGGAGTCACAAATAATAAGATCCTTGATCTATGTATCCAGAGTATGGCCTGGATTAACTATTCTGTTCCTGTATTCCTTCTGGCCGTCCTCTTGATCTGGATTTTCGCAGTTGATCTGCAGTTATTGCCTGCAATTGGGCATGAAACAGGGAAGCACTATGTGCTGCCAGTCGCTGCCCTCAGTGTTCACCTTTCTGGTTGGACAACTCAAGTAATCCGTTCAAGTATCCGGGAAATCTCGGAAAAGCCCTACATCAAATTCGCTCATGCGAAAGGGCTGAAACGGATTCGTGTCATCCTGATTCATACGCTCAAACCGGCGTTACTACCTATCAGCACCGCGCTCTTAATTCAGTTGGGCAATTTGGTCAGCGGTTCCTTTATCATTGAAACTATTTTTGCCTGGAATGGGGTCGGGCGTTTGTTGGTTGATTCCATTATGGCACGCGACTTTCCAATCATTCAAGGCATTCTGCTTTATACAGGGGTAATCTTCGTCCTGATCAATATATTAATCGACAGCCTGTACTTTTTCCTTGATCCGACAACCGTTGAGAGATTAGGAAGGGGGCGAACATCATGACGCGTACAGTCATCGGAGCTCTCAGCCTGACATTGCTTGCTGTGATAGTATTTGCCTGTGCCTTCCCAGGGCTGTTTACCAACTACGAACCTAACGCGATCAATTTCGCCGAAAAGCTCACTCAGCCAAACCAGATCCATCTTCTGGGGACAGACGAATTGGGGCGAGATTTGTTAACCCGGCTGCTTTATGGAGGACGTGTCACCATAGGGTCTTCCTTGTTAATCGCTGCATGCTCAATATTGATCTCCGCGTTCTGGGCAGCCGTTTCTGCCTACCAAGGTGGGATCTGGGACGAATTGATGACTCGGATATTAGATATCTTGATGATCATCCCAGCGCTGCTTTTTGCACTGCTGCTTATCAGTATCTTCGAACCTGGCATGCGCAGTCTTGTGATCGCGCTGACCATAGTACGGTGGCCGGGCTATGCGCGTATTCTGCGAGGACAGGTTTACTCCCTTCTGAGCTCTGAATACCTGGTGGCTGCCAGGGCGCTGGGCGCCGGGTCGGTGCATATCATCCGGCGCCACATCATACCCAACATCACTATGCTGATCATTACCCTTTTCGGCCTGAGTTTTGCGAGCAGCATTCTTAGTATTTCCAGTCTAAGTTTTTTGGGATTCGGTGTTCAGCTCCCTCACCCGGAATGGGGGGCAATGATCAATGCTGCCCGTCCGTTCCTGCAAACCCATCCATTCCTGATGTTATTCCCAAGTCTGGCAATCATTATTACGATATTGCTTGCCAACCTCAGTCTGCGCTTTCTTGAACCCAGCCAAGAACATTAGGCACTATTAATTGGTAAACATAATAACTTGTATTGATTAGTCTTATTTCATTGATCGGCTAGCTACCGCTCCACCCGACAGCCGGTTAAGACGGATGACCAGGGATGTAGGATGGGGAAAAACAAACCCGTATGTTGGTGCCCTTCACAGGATGCTTCGCAACCCATACAGGGTACTCCGTAAAGCTCATCCGTTAGCCTTCAGATTAGAAAACTACGAAAACACCACATTATTCAAATGAAATTCATTGATGATAAAAAAATCCCCAATAAACCTTATCCTGAATTACGGAGAGTGCTTGAAATCTTTGTAGCGGATGTCAAAGAAGAAATATCAGAAAATCTTATTGGAATTTATCTTGTTGGTTCCCTTGCATCTGGCGATTTCGACTTGGATAGCGATGTAGATTTCATTAGTGTAATCGAAAATGAATTAACCAAAACAAACATAAAACTTCTTCAAGAAATCCAGACAAGAATTCACAGCATCGATTGTTACCCTGCCAAACATTTAGAAGGTTCATATATCAGCATCAGGGATCTGAATGATTGGAATACGGTAGGGAAAAAGAAATTATATTATTTCGATAATGGAAGCACTCAGTTTGAAAAATCAACTCATGATAACAAATGGCATGTTCGGTGGATATTACGAGAGCATGGAATCACTTTGATTGGTCAAGAACCCAAAGCCATATTAGAACCAATACCAATACTTGAATTGAAAAACGAGATAAAAACAACAATGTTTCAAAAGATAAAGGGATACGAAGATGAACTAGAGCGTCCGATTAGTTTTCAGAATTCCAGATTCGGTCAGTCTTTTTATGTTTTGACATATTGCAGAATGTTGCATGTGCTACATACAGGAACAGTGCAATCAAAGAAGATTGCAGCAGAATGGGCCAGACAAATGGTAGACCCAAAATGGATAAGAACAATAGATCAGGCATGGGAAGAACGGAAAGGTGTGCGTTTTGGAGTCAAAATAGGCCAGCGGGCAGAACCTCATTTACTTCAAGAAACCTTGGATTTCATGAACTACACGGTTGGCCAAATTGATAAATATGAAGATGCTGAAGGCTAACCCCCGCTCCACCCGATAGCCGGTAAAAGCGATGTGTATTAAATCATAAATAACAGGACCAGCAGGTTTTTTGTTTTATACTGATTAAGTGGCTGCGGGTGCCCTTCACAGGATGCTTCGCAAAGCTCATCCGTTAAGCCGATAATCGATAATAAGGAAAAGAATAATGACAGATAGAGTAAATATCAATCTTGGTGATGTACAAAAGACTCTGTTTTTACCTCTTTGGGGTCGGGCTGTAGAATCGAAAAAACAGAAACCAATGTTAGTTGACGAAACAGCAATAAAGATTATTGAACAGGTTGATTTTGATTTTTCACAAATCACCCAAAATATTGATGACCTCAGCCAAATTGCCTGGATAAAACGAAGTCTATTTTGTGATCAAGTAATAAAGGAATTTCTAACGAGATATCCAGAAGGAACCATTGTCAATATTGGTTGCGGGTTAGACACTACTTTTGAGCGAACGGATAATGGAAAATTCAAGTGGTATGACTTAGATCTGCCGGATGTTATTGAGCTTAGAAGCAAATTTATGAGTGAAAATGAGAGGAGGAAATTCATTGTCGCATCATTTCTGGATAAGGAATGGTTAGAGAATATTGAAGTTAGCGGAAATGTGCTATTCATTGCAGCAGGAGTATTCTATTACTTTGAAGAACAAGTAATAAAAGATTTTATTATTCGGCTCATCGATACTTATTCAAATAGTGAGATATTCTTTGATGTGAGTTCACCGTTAGGGGTGAAAATAGCAAACAGAAAAGTGGTTGAGAGTTCTGGATTAGATGAAAAATCACACCTGGTCTGGGGTTTAGAGAGCAAGAAAGAAATTTTGTCTTGGGATACAAGAATAAGAATAATCCGTACATACTACTATTATCGGACACTAGGTATTGGGATACGGAATATGGTGATGGGATTGTTGTCAGATTTCCTTGGAATACAATACATGATTCATCTTGGGTTAGGAAGCCATTAAAGGAATATATGAAAAAATGGAATGAAATAGGCAGGCTCGGATTCGCGGTGATCTTTTTAGTAGGGGCAGTTGTAAATGCTGTGATTGTAACTAGCAACCCAGGCATTTACTCAGCATTCGCCGACTTATCCTTCTTTCCTGTATACCGTCGATTATGGTCTTCATTAGTTATTCCTTACATTCAATTCATGGTTGGCCTGGTTGTCCTATTTGAGACTATCATTGCCCTGCTGCTGCTCCTTAAAGGACAGGCTGTTCGGGTTGGTCTCCTTATTGGTGGGATCTTTATGATGTTCCTGTTTCCATTCTGGTGGGCTGGTGGTTCACTTCTCAATCTGGTGTTTGCTGCCTTGCTAGTCAGGTTGAGCACATTCAGCTACCCATCGTCCGTAATTGCTCTTTTGAGGTGCTCCGGGTGCCCTAACCAGGATGCTTCACAAAGCTCATCCGTTAGGCGGCGACACTGGCCGCTCATCAGACAAAACGGAAAGGATAACTGAAGATGAATCAAGTTACTAATACCGAAACCGCTGACTCCGCCTATAAGAGCCTCTACAAACTTGGCGGCGCGGCTGCCTTGATCGTGGTGGTGTCAATCCTGGGCGAGGCTGTTGCTCACATTTTCTACCCGCAGCCTAGCACGGTAAGTGACTGGTTCATGCTGTTCCAGAGCAATAGAATCATTGGACTTTTGGACTTTTGGGGGTTGGAAGTTCCGATGTACGCAATGTTCACTGTGGTATTTCTCGCCCTCTACTTCGTGCTCAGAAAAGCTAATGAAGGCCGTATGGCAATCGCTATGACCTTTGCCCTCCTGGGGATTGGGATCTTTTTTGCAACGAATAATCCCTTCTCCATGCTTTCCCTCAGCAACCAGTACGCTGCTGCGACGACAGACGCGCAGAGATCAACATTCTTGGCGGTAGGGCAGGCAGTGCTTGCTAATACGAACCAACGCGCCGTTGGTGGTTTCAACATGGGCCTCTTCCTTGTGTCCGTTGCGGGTCTGATAGTCTCATCGGTCATGCTCCAGAGCAAATCCTTCAGCAGATCAACCGCCTATGTGGGAATTCTAGCACATGCGCTGTCATTAGCCGATTATCTCAGACAAGCTCTGACACCATCGGCAACTGTCGCCCTGCTCGTGATTCTGCCGTATACCCTGTTCCTAGTGATATGGTTCGCCTTAGTCGGCCGAAGGCTCTTCCAGCTAGGGTCGGGCATCTTGAAGAAGGGTCGCAACAATAAGAATGTCGAAAATCAGTGAGTGTAATGCCATATGAAAAAAACACCGCCCAATATAAACATCTGATCTTCTATTGGACAGAGACGGTGAACATCCTGTATATGGGGGAAATTCCTATCCATCCTCTCGATAGAGTGGACTAGAAATTGTCCATCAAGAACATAAAATCCATCCTTTCCATGCCAATTGCACCAGGATTGCACCAGAACTGCACCCAAAATTTAATTAATTCACTGGATTGGCGACTCGATTTCTCAAAAATAAGAGTTATCCCTCCTCCCAATTCAACCTTTTAATTCAGGTTGTAATTGTTCATTGTCTATAAATACCTCTAAATAGAATGGGAAGTTGCCCATTGTGCCCACAGGGGGCTTTTGTCTATAAAATCCATTCCTCAGTGTGAAATTTGTCTATTATTTTCATTGTTTCTATGTATGCATCTGACATCGTGTTAATTAGGTTGATATCAGCACACAGAGCAAGCCGTGTATACCCTATAAGCACTCAAATGAATTGTTAGGTAAGAGGGGTTTATCCTACAGTATCTTACCTCTTTCATCTTTCAAAACTACTCTCATGAGTTGATCCTATTATATGATTTTCTTCCTGTTGACAAGTGAGAAAGATTTTTATACTATAGAATAAATGATGTGACCGGTAACATAGGTCCATTATTTTTATCTTGCTGATGTGACCGGTAACATTTGCCTGTCCAGGAAAACCTATGCCCCGCTCCAATATTACGATCCGCGATGTTGCTCACCAAGCTGGTGT
>CAYORF010000095.1:0-10385 GCA_964406305.1 uncultured Anaerolineales bacterium
CAGGGTTTTGACTTTAAAATGGGTTTTCAGAACATCAAGACAGCGCTCCTCTTCAAATCGCCAGGCCGGGAACGAAGTGAAATGAGCGCCCAATCCTTCTTGATCGATCTTCAGACTTTCGGGCAATAAGACTTCAGCTGGATTTAATCTTAGAAGTTCCGATCTTATCAAGTCCTCCAGATGGTTCTCCTGGATTTCTGTAACTGCGAACTCACCTGTGGTGATATCGACATAGGCGATGCCGGCTCTTTTGTCATCAAAGACCAAACTGGCAAGATAGTTATTTCCATCACCCGGAAGCAAGCTGGATTCCAGGATCGTACCAGGCGTGATCACCCGGACAACTTTCCTCGGCATCAGCCCATCAACTGGAACATCTCCCACCTGTTCACAAATAGCGACGTGGTATCCCTTATCGATCAACCGCGACAAATAATTCTCTGCAGCATGGTGCGGGATTCCAGCCATAGGAACCCGAGTACCTTTACCAATATTGCGGGATGTTAACACAATGTCCAAAACACGGGACACGATTTCGGCGTCCTCATCAAAGGTTTCATAAAAATCACCCAGCCTGAAGAATATGATCGTTCCAGGGTGTTGTTTTTTTATATCCAGGTATTGTCTTCTTACCGGAGTATCTCGCTCTTTGGACATGACCCAATTCTATATTGAGAGAGGGTAAATCACAAGGGATAAAGTCTCACATCTATTCAATAAAGAGAAAAGGAAGAAAATAATAATGGACAGCTTGAATTATTCAAGTTACATGTTGTATAATTATTTCCGTATGTAAACCATCCGCCGAATAACTTTCTAAAAGGAGAATAGCTTCATGGCTAGCGTAAAGTATGAACACGTATATAAGCGTTTTGACGAAGTAGTTGCCGTCAACGACCTCAGTCTTGAGATTGAGGATAAGGAATTCCTGGTATTAGTTGGCCCTTCGGGCTGCGGGAAATCCACAGCGCTTAGGTTACTAGCTGGCCTGGAAGACATCACTGAAGGAACTCTGATAATTGGTGACCGCGTTGTAAATGATGTCGCCCCGAAAGACCGGGATATCGCAATGGTTTTCCAGAGCTATGCTCTTTACCCCCATATGTCTGTTTATGACAACATGGCCTTTGGATTGAAATTAAGGAATTATCCCAAAGACCAGATCGCTGATCAGGTAAATAACGCCGCTGAGATATTGGGCATTACTACTCTGCTGGATAGAAAGCCTCGCCAGCTCTCCGGCGGCCAGCGCCAGCGTGTTGCCCTGGGCCGGGCCATTGTCCGTGACCCCCAGGTCTTCCTGCTGGACGAGCCCCTCTCAAACCTGGATGCAAAATTGCGCGTTCAAACCCGGGCCGAAATCACCAAACTGCACAAGCGATTGGAAACCACCTTTATCTATGTGACTCACGACCAGACGGAAGCCATGACTATGGCCAGCCGTATTGCCGTCATGAATCATGGTGTGTTAATGCAGATCGACTCTCCTCAGAATTTATACGACAGCCCAAATAACCTCTTTGTGGCAGGATTCATTGGATCACCGGCCATGAACCTCTTTAATGCAGAACTTGTCCAGGAAGGCAAGGAAATAGTCGTAAAAACTAAATCCTTTGCAGTTAAAGTACCCCCAGACCGCCGGGCTGCCTTAAAGGCTCTTGTTGGTAAAACTGTCATTTTTGGACTGCGCCCAGAAGATATTCACGATCCCAACTTCGCCCCACCAGCCATTGTTGCCCAGAACGTAGAGACCGAAGTTGATCTTACTGAATTAATGGGGAACGAGATCTTCCTGTTCTTATTGAGCGGCGAGGATGAATATGTTGCCCGCGTAGATCCTCGTACAAGCTACAAAATGGGTGACAAGGTTACTATGGCCTTCAACATGAATAACATGCACATTTTCGACAAGGAAACTGAGCAGGTCGTCCGGTAAGAGATACAGAAAACAAGTAAACAAAACGTCTCCTCGCCGACTGCTTGCAAGGAGACGTTTTCATGTAGGAGAAGAAAATGCCTTATTCATATTTAAAACCTTTGTTGGATGATAACGGATCAAAAATCGTCTTGCTGGTATTGGACGGCCTGGGTGGGATCGCTACCTCCCCGGACGGCCAAACCGCCCTGGATAAAGCCAACGCACCTAACCTGGATAGGCTAGCCAAGGATGGTACACTCGGCCAAACCATACCTATTCGCTATGGCATCACACCTGGTTCTGGTCCAGCCCATCTGGCGCTTTTCGGTTATGAACCCCTGGATTTTGTGATCGGCCGCGGCGCTTTATCTGCATCTGGCGTCAATTTATCAGTAAAAATTGGTGATATCGCCGCTCGCGGTAATCTATGTACTCTTGACGGGGAAGGAAATGTCACTGACCGTCGAGCTGGCAGGATCTCTCAGGAAGATGCCGCTCCTGTGATCGAAAAACTCAATCAGGTCCAGATTCCAGGTGTGGAAGTAGAAGTTCGCCAGGTGAAGGAATACCGTTTTGTGATTGTAATGCGAGGCGAGGGTCTGGATCCTGCTCTAAATGACACGGATCCACAAGAAGAAGGCGTTCCGCCCCTGAAGGTTGAAGCACAAAAACCTGACGCTAAAAAGGCTGCCGAATTCATGGGTCAATGGATCATCGAAGCTTATAAAACCCTGGCAGATCAGCCGATCGCCAATGGATTTCTTCTTCGGGGCTTTGCAACAGATCCCGGCCTGCCTTCTTACGAGGATGCCTATCAATTGCAGGCTGCCTGTATAGCTGAATACCCTATGTATAAAGGCGTTTCCCGATTAGTAGGAATGGATGTGCTCGATCTGGTTGGAGCAGGTGCAGAAGGAGAATTTAAAACCGCAGAAAAACACTGGGATGAACATGATTTCTTTTTCATTCACATCAAAAAGACCGACAGTTATGGGGAAGATGGCAACCTGGAAGCCAAATCAAAAATCATCGAAGAGGTGGACCAGGCATTACCGATCCTGCTGGACCTCAAACCCGATGTCTTGATGGTCACAGGAGATCATTCCACTCCCGCACTATTAAAATCCCATTCCTGGCACCCGGTGCCATTTCTAATGTGGGCTCCGAAAACACATCGGACCGATTGGGAAACAGCATTTAATGAGAAAAATTGTGCCCGGGGTGGGTTGGGAACGTTCCCCGCTGTAGAAACCATGTCCCTCGCCCTGGCGCATGCCAGAAGATTACAGAAATTCGGCGCCTGATCGATATAGTTATGTAAATAAAAAAGGCAGCACTGTGAACTGCAGGTCGCTGCCTTTTAATTTAATCAAATTTTCTCTATCCCTCTTCATCATTTTCCGGGATTTCTTTCATCCTGGTTGGCAATACCCATCCCAACAGAATTCCCCCCGCCAAGGTCAGGACTCCAAATACCAGAAAAATATCCTGCCAGAATTGGACGGGGAAAAGCCGGATTAGAGTATCTGAGTAGAAAAACAACCAGCTGTCACCTTCAAAAAAGAGCAAATGGAAATTCGTAAACAAAGCCTGGAAACTAATCAAGGTTAAAAACAGGATCATTACCAATAACCCTGCAGTTATTTTCCCACCTAGGAAAATCGCTTTTAAATAAATATTCTGCCAACCTCTCGATCGGGCGATCAAACCACCAAGAAAATATACAGCCGCCGCTCCATAAAATACTTTGAGGACTCCCTGAAGCACGATCTTTACATCTTCCAGATGGGATAACTCTCGTTCAATATAAATCGGATCTCCATTTTCAAAAACTAATTGCTGAAGATCCTCAAGGGTATTATTGCTGATCAAGTAGCGCCGGGTCTGATTGCCAAAATCCAACCGCTCCGCTGTAGTAAAGCCGTAACTATCATCTGGAAAACCAGGCCGGCGATATTCCAGGTTTGTGAATATCGGACTGAGCAGTACCAAGATCGATAAAACACTGATAATTATCGGAATAGAAAGAATGATAAGTGCACTGAATACTTTTTTTATTACTGTCATTGGTTGCCTTCTCCCAGCAAGGCCGGATCTGCAAAAATATTGCGTAACACCATTTGGTTGGTGATCCTCTCAATTGGAGCTTTATCATCAGTAAAGACCATCCCGCCAGAAGGTAAAGGGCGTTTGCCCTCCAGGGCAATTCGAATAGACTCAATCAGGAGCGGATGAGTATTATCTTCTGCTAATAAAAGGATGTAATTCTCTTCCAGATTTTCCCAGCTGGTAGGTAGAACTGTAGCGTAAATTATTGAATTATATGCTCCCGGTACATCCATCACATGTACCGATGGAAAAACCGTCTGAATTGTAGCAACCAAACCGGATAACAGCTCATCGTCCTCGGGAACCCGTCCGACATTCAGTACAAGGGCTCCATTTGAATCCAGGTGGCTGTAGATTTCTCCGAAAAATTCCTTTGTTGTCAAATGCCAGGGAATATATGGCGGCCGATAAGCATCAATGCTGATAAGCGTATATTTTTCCCCCGAATGAGCCAAACCCCAGCGGCCATCCTGTGCGATAGGATTCAAGTTTGGATCCGTCAGGTCAAAATATGTCTGTCCGACATTAAGAATTTCCTGATCAATTTCATAACCATCAATTGGGATCGCGCCAAATGCAGCTGTAGCCTGTTTGGCTGAAGTTCCTGCTGCCAGGCCGATAATGGCCATGTCCTTGACATCACCAGATATGAATGATGGAGTGTTGAAAAAAGGAGCTGGCAGGACCTGCATCCAGGTCCCCCAGTAAGCTAACTGATCAGGATGATAAATGGAATGGATACCCTGGCCTTCGTTTAACCGTAAATACCGGAATCCATCCTGTTCCAAGACCTGAATGTAGTTATAGGAGGATTCCTTTTCGTAGATTTGGGCAGAGTGTGTCTTGACCGGACCACTGCCCCACAAGAAAGCCAAGCCAAGAATCAAAATTGGCATCCAGATCCACTTCAAAATACCTCTCCAACCTTCGGACAGGAATAATCCAATTAAAGCCACAAGTAGAAGAACCAGTGAGAAAACCACAAAAGTCAATCTGGTACCCAACCAGGGGATTAATAACAAATCAGGAGTGAATGTTCCCAGAAAAGAACCCAAAGTTGAAATTGCATAGATCCTTCCAGCTGTCTTGCCAGCGTCCTTAGAATCAGTCAGGACCAATCGAATGGCAAAAGGTGAAACTGTTCCCAGCAATGTAATAGGAACTACTAACAACACTAAAACGGCGCCAAAAGCGCCAAACAATACTCCGATCTGGAGTTGATCAAATGCATCTGCTGCCGCATATAAAACCGGCCTGGCGATAAAGGGAATGACCCCCGCACTGAACGCGCCCCAGACCAAAATTGTATAGAAAGTTTTGTAATTGGGGTTTTTATCAGCCCATCGTCCACCCAGACTGTAACCAATTGTCAGGTAAATAAGAATCAAACCGATAATGGCTGCCCAGACCAGGTTGCTGGTTCCAAAAACACTTCCCAGCAAGCGGGAGGCAGCGAATTCTATGCCCAGTGTGGTCATACCGGATATAAAAACTGTCAGGTATAAATAACGTTTCATGAGTTTAAACCAGATGAGTTTTACTCAGCACCGAGCAGGAAATTTATGACTATAGCTACCACTCCTGCCAGCAGGGTCTTAACCCCGTAACCAAGCAAATTTTGTTCAGATACTTTACCCAGGAACATACCCAGGGCGAATAAGGCCAATAAAGCAACACCACCCGCCAGAGCATAACTCAGAACTGGATCTTGTATAAATGATCTTAAAAACAGCGGAGTCATGACGATCATTGCCGCCAGAGCAGGTGCCAGGCCATCGACTACAGATACTACGATCGCGGCAAATCGGGATGCCCTTCCGATCGATGTATTTTTTTGATCGATCAAAGAGATCTTTTGCAGCTCTGACAGCTCCCGCTGCCGTTCAGCTGTTTCAGTCAGGTATGCTCCCCATAGGCCCGAGATCCCCATCGCGATAGAAGTGGCAATTCCAGTTCGGATGGGTATGGACAAATCACGCACTCCTGCCAGGTAATTGCCAGCCAGCACGCCGATGGTTGTTAACACACCATCAAAAGCGTTCATGGCAAAATAGCGCCGGGCAATTTCGCCAATGTCCGCAATCTGGTTATAGGTTTTAAGTTCTTCCAGGAATTCCGAGAGTGATGACCACCGAAAACGGTTATTTTTCATGCTTAGTCTTGGTGGGTAACAACTTCTTCAACAGTTCTTTTTCCAGCAGCGACTTCGTCGATCGAATGAACGGCTCCCCCGGTTTCCACGATCAGGTCATGCAGTTCCTGATAGGATAACTGTTCTCCCTCGACTGTGATTTTTGCGTTCTCTACATGATGGTCAATTTCGTAAATAGTGATGTTAGACCCTTCCACACCATTTAGGGTGGAAATCTTCATCACAAGGTCAACAATATTGGGTTCCAAGGGTTTTAATACATCCAGTACAATTCGCCTTAAGTTGCCCATTTCTTTTTCTATCCTCCACGGTAGTGGTTTATTTCTAGTCATCGGATAGATTAAAAAATGTTCTATCCTGATTATTAAACCGTACAAATTCTACCATATCCAGGGAAAATAAATCGGATTCTCATAACAAGCGAAATCATGATAATCCTCCAGACAATAATACCTGGCTGAATTCTTGGTACTAGCCCATGCTACAACAATCCTGTATAATATTTGAGATGACCAAGATCAGTTACGGATTCTATTCTCAAAAAAATTCAGCACCGGCCGCTGCTATCCAGGCGGCTGCCGTAATCGGCTGCGCAGCCGCCTCAGATACATCATCAGAGCCGGGCAGCACAACGCTGGATTGATTAGCTTGTGATAGAACGATTCAAGATCTTGCCCGGACAGCAACATTGTCCGGGTTTTGATTTTATTAAAAGTGTATGAAGGGATAAATATGGGTAAAAAACTGAAAACCGGGAATGAAATCAGACAGTCATATATTGATTTCTTTATTGGCAAAAAACATAATTTAGTGCGCTCATCTTCGCTGGTTCCAGGAGGAGATGCCACATTATTATTTACAAACGCAGGAATGGTTCAGTTCAAGGATGTGTTCCTGGGAACGGATCAACGGGATTATCAACGAGCAACCAACTCCCAAAAATGCATGCGTGTAGCCGGCAAACACAATGACCTGGAAGATGTCGGACAAGATGACACTCACCATACCTTTTTTGAAATGATGGGCAACTGGTCCTTTGGCGATTATTACAAAAAGGAAGCGATCTCTTATGCCTGGGAACTTTTGACCGAGGTATGGGAGCTTCCAAAAGATCGCCTCTACGCAACAGTTTTTAAAGATGAATTAGGCCAGATCCCAACCGATGATGAAGCGGTCAAATACTGGGAGGCACAACCGGGGTTTTCAATGGACCGGCTCTTTTACCTTGGAAGAAAGGAAAATTTCTGGGAAATGGGCGATACGGGTCCCTGTGGCCCCTGTTCTGAGATCCACTACGATCTCCGGCCCGAAGAGGGTCCAGTCACCGATAAAGATGTATTGGATACAAACCGATTTACCGAAATTTGGAACCTTGTATTCATCCAATACAACCGTAAGGGGCCAGAAGTACTGGATCCCCTCCCCAAAAAACACGTAGACACTGGATTAGGCCTCGATCGAGTTGTGGCAATCCTGCAGAATGTCAATTCCAATTATCGGACAGATCTGCTATTACCCCTCGTTGAAGCCGTTCAAGAATTGACCGGTGATTCGGATCAAGAAAGAGATCAGAATTTCACTCCGTACAGAGTAATCGCGGACCATGCCCGGGCTGCAGCCTTCCTGATTGCAGATGGTGTGGTACCCGGAAATATGGGGAGAAATTACATCTGCCGCATGATCATCCGACGAGGATACCGTTTTGGCGGGCATTTAGGTTTACACTCCCCCTTCCTGGGACATATCGCTGAACTAGCAGTCGATCTTTACCAGGAGGCCTATCCGGAACTCAAACAGAACAGGAAGATCATCCTTAACACAATCACAAGGGAAGAAGAACAGTTCCAGCAAACGCTAGAGAATGCCACTCTCCATGCGACGGATATAATGCTTTTACATAAACCAGGAGATATTCTATCAGGGAGTGATACAGGTGATCTATATACAACTTTTGGTTTGCCCCTTGAGATAACCCGGGATATAGCCAAAGAATATGGAATTGAAGTTGATGAAGAAGGCTTCCAAGAGTCCATGGAACTGCATCGATTGAACTCCGGCGCGGGCCACGCCCTGGGTGATCTTGGAGGAGAGGAAGTAGAACTATACCGGGAGCTGCTAAGCGACCTGCAAAAAGATAACAGATTGGATTCTGACGGTGTTGGATACAATCCCTACGATGAACTAATCGTCCAGGGCTCGATCCTGGCCTTGATCAAGGATGATGAAAAAGTTAAATCAGTCAAAGAAAAAGATCAAGTTCAGGTCATCCTTCCAAACACATCTTTTTATATGGAATCCGGCGGCCAGGTATCCGATACCGGGACTATTGAAGGAGATGGTTGGTCAATTGCTGTTCAGGATATCTATCAACCAGCAGCTGGAATGATTGTCCATAGAGGTGTTGTGGTGAAAGGGACTCCAAAAACAGGAGATCAGGCAACAGCTACAGTGGATCGGAAACGTCGCCAGGATATCATTCGGAACCATACTGCCACCCATTTGCTACACGCTGCTCTGGATAAAATCGTCGGCGAACATGCCCGCCAGGCAGGGTCTCTGGTAGCCCCTGATCACTTGCGATTTGATTTCACACATAATCATGGATTAACCGATGAGCAGATATTGGGCGTAGAGGAAGAGGTCAACCGCCGCATTTTAGAAGACCACTCCCTCAATATTAAACTTATGCCCCTTCAGGAAGCCATTGATGAAGGTGCCCGGGCATTATTCGGTGAAAAATATGGCGATGTTGTCCGCACCATCAAGATGGGAGATTTTTCCTACGAGCTTTGTGGTGGTACCCACTGCAGCCGCAGCAGTGAAGTGGGTTTATTCTTGATCACAAGTGAGGGAAGCACAGCAGCCGGAATCCGTAGAATCGAAGCAGTGACAGGTTCTGAAGCATATAAACTGGTTCAATCTCGCTTCCAGGAATTGAAAACGGCTGCCAAATCACTTTCCACAGGACCGGATCAGCTTGCATCCCAGGTGAGTGCGCTGCTTGACCTTCAGAAAAAAGCAGAGAAATCTAGGGATAAACTATTGCGAAAACTTGCGGTGATTGAGTTGAAAACCGCCCTGGAAAACCTAGAGCTGGTAGATGGGATCAATTTGCTCACTAAGATCCTGGATGAATCTGACCTGGATACAATGCGCATGGTAGCGGATCGTTTTCGCCAAGAAGTACCCGAACGGGGTATAGTAGTTCTGGGTACAGTAATAAATGGATCACCTCGACTTATCGCAGCTGTGACAGAGGATCTGATCAAAGAAGGGATCAAAGCTGGTGACCTGATCAAACACGTCGCCCAGCAAGTTGGAGGAGGCGGTGGGGGCCGCCCCAATCTCGCAGAAGCTGGCGGGAAGGACCCGGAAAAATTGCCCGGGGCCCTGAATAGTGTTGCTGGCTGGATAAAGGAAAAGAAAAAATAGTTGATATAACAGGGAATGAGTCCCTTCGAGGGACTCATTCCCTGCCCAAATTAGAAGGATACGGTTTCCTCTGAGAAAATCGTATCCTTTATTTGTTTTTGGTACAATAACTTCCGTGAAAACCCAAATTATTCAGCTTGAGGCTCATGACGATACTGTCTCCGTGAGAGATAAAATGGACTCGTCTCAGACGCCGCGAGTCCTTCTGGTCTGGCCAGAACGGGGGAAAGTTCTTCGCAATCGGCTTGATTTGATCTTGCTGGAACGGTATTGCTCTTCCCACGGAAGCCAACTCGCTTTGTTGACCCAGGATGCTGAAGTGATATTTCAAGCTGGTGAAGCGGGGATTCCAGTTTTCCAATCCCGAAAAACCGCCCAGCTGCAGCCCTGGAGAAAATCCTTCCGTGAGTTCAAACGCCGAGAAT
This sequence comes from uncultured Anaerolineales bacterium, assembly GCA_964406305.1. Classification (GTDB taxonomy): domain Bacteria; phylum Chloroflexota; class Anaerolineae; order Anaerolineales; family UBA11858; genus B10-G9. Next base: position 10,037 of record CAYORF010000095.1, read on the forward strand.
TAGAGGATAAGGTAGTGGAGGTCCGGGATAGGGATCTTTTTCCGAGGGATTACAAACCTGTCCATAAAGAGTTTCAGCCCTGGACCAGGATCTCAATTTTCATCGGAGGGGTTTTAGCTGTCTTGGCCATCGCAGGGATGCTATTTCCCAGTGCAACCATCACAATCGAAAAGGAGATCAACCAACAAAATCTGATCGTACCAATCCGGGCGATCATTGGTGAAGATCAAGTCCAGATCTCAGGGCAGGTTCCAGTCCAGGAACTAGCAATCGTAGTAGAAGATCAGCAATCCATTCCTACCAGCGGGACTACAGCCATCCCGTCCGAGTATGCCCAGGGAGAAGTGGT
>CAYORF010000096.1:0-10359 GCA_964406305.1 uncultured Anaerolineales bacterium
CGCCTCCTACGTATTACCGCGGCTGCTGGCACGTAGTTAGCCGAGACTTATTCCTGAGGTACCGTCCTTTCTCTTCCCTCAGAAAAGTGCTTTACAACCCGAAGGCCTTCATCGCACACGCGGCGTTGCTGCATCAGACTTTCGTCGATTGTGCAAGATTCCCTACTGCTGCCACCCGTAGGTGTCTAGCCCGTGTTTCAGTGCTAGTGTGGGGGGTCACCCTCTCAGGTCCCCTAACCGTCATCGCCTTGGTAGGCCATTACCCTACCAACTAGCTGATGGTACGCAGGCCCCTCCTAAAGCGGCACTGTAGTCTTTCGTCCACAGAACCTTTACTTCAAAAGCATCTAATCTTAAGAAGCACATAGGGTATTAATCTCAGTTTCCCGAGGTTGTTCCCTTCTTTAGGGCAGGTCACCAACGCGTTACTCACCCGTTCGCCACTAAGAGCTCTCGAGTAAACTCAAGAACATCTTCGTTCGACTTGCATGTATTAGGCACGCCGCCAGCGTTCATCCTGAGCCAGGATCAAACTCTCCGCAAAAATTATCCCACAACGAGTGTGGGATCAGATTACGAAGTTCTATCTCAAAGATTTGTTTTTGCTGTTTTTGGCTTTCTATCACTATTCAGCTGTTAAGGTACAAGGCCCTTTTTAAGAGCGGGTTCTATTCTACCACCCGCGCTTTTAAGCGTCAAGGGCAGTCAACATAGAGAACAAAAGACCCCACCGATATTTCCTTCAGGAAAATCGATTTTGCATCTGCGCATTTCTGCGCTTCCGCACAGGGTCTGCATTCTTTCGGTTTTTTAGATTTGCCGTTTTATGGGCGAAATCTTTGTGAGTAAAACCTGCATCATTATAGTGCTTTATCACTCCTTGTCAAGGTGAATCAAGAGCAATTGTTGAGCAATATTTTTTGGGCCTTTTAATCCATTTCCTGCCGGCCCATTAATGCCCGCAGCAAAGTGTTCTGGTCGGCGTATTCCAGGTCTCCACCCATCGGCAAACCACGGGCCAGGCGCGTGACCTTAATCTCAAATTCGCTCAGCTGCTGCTGCAGATACATCCCGGTCGCATCCCCTTCCATGCTGGGATTCGTAGCTAAGATGACTTCCTTGATCTCACCTGTCTTAACCCGGTTGATCAACTCCTTGATCTTGAGGTCATCCGGCGTGATACCTTCCACGGGTGATAGCGCCCCATGTAAGACATGATACAGGCCAGGATATCCGGACGTCCGCTCTAAAGCCGGCACATCCAGCGGTTCTTCTACAACACAGATCACCTGTCTATCCCTATTTTCATTCCCACAAATACTGCACTGTTCCCGACCAGCGTTCATCATATTAAAACAAACTGGGCAGGTGTCAGTCCCTGATATCAAGTTCAGCAATGAATCCGCGAGCTTTTTGGATAGATCGCTGTCCCTGGTCCGCAGTAAATAAAAAACCAAGCGAGCTGCTGTTTTAGGGCCGATGCCCGGCAGCCGGGCAAAAGCATCAATACATTGTTGGATGGGTTCTGGCAGCATAGTTCCAATCTCCTTCCCTTAGAAAGGAAGTCCCTGTCCAGCGAGGGGACCCAGTTTACTCTCAGCTAGTTTCCGGGATTCGTCCAGCCCCTGGTTTATCGCCGTCAGGATCAAGTCTTCTAAAATTTCCTGGTCACCGTCTTCAATTAGCCCCGGATCAACACTTACTGACAAAACTCGCTGGTCTCCGGTCACGACCACTTGCACTGCGCCGCCCCCAGCTGATCCATTAACCTGTTCCTCAGCTAGCTGGTCTTGTGCTTTGAGCATCTGCTCCTGCAGCTGTTGGATCTGCTGCATCACACCCTGGCCGCCTAGGCCGCTACCGCTACCTTTTGATCTTTTTGCCATGCGGTCCTCCTAAAACAAATCAAATAACTTCCCAGCAAAACTAGTTCTCATTCTGGCCGGAAACATAACTACCTCCCAGATCCCGAACCACGGCTGCTACCAATCCATCCGGGTCCACACCATCCGGCAGGTCTGCCTGGTCCTTTCCTCCCACAACACAAAGTACAGGAAGTCTAACTCCGATAACTTTTTCGATCGCATCTTCGGTAACCTTAATATGCTCTCCACCATCAATCTTTTCCTTGATGGCATCGCTTTGAAAACTGAGTACCAACTGGTTATCTTTGATCCCCAGGGGTTTGCATGAATTCAAGATACCCTGAGTTACAGGATTTACATCCCGGACACCTTCCAGGATCTTTCTCCACTGCTGTAAAACGGTCAGCGGTTGCTGTCCGTCTTTCTCAGTTTTCGATGGAGGGGGTTCCTTCGGGGAAGGCGTCTGCTCCTGGTGAGTTTTCTGGGCTGGTTTTGGGCTGTCCTTTTTAACTTTTGGTTGTGGGCTTTCTGATTCTCTGGTAGCCGCTCCATCTTTATTGATCACTTCTAATCCCTCTAGAAAAGCCATTTCCAGAGGAAGGGTTGGCTGCCAGGAAGCGCCCCGATCATTAGCGGCGTTGTTAAAAACGCGGATCAGGTCCAGTAATTCTTTCATCGTTATTTTTTTGCTGTGAGACGTGATGGTCGGGATAAGATTCTCCGGCACATCGATCCTGTCCGCATTATCCATTTTCATCAACAGGACATTTCTGAAATAAGACACCACTTGCTTGGTAAACTGAACTGGATCATTTCCCCGTTCAGAAGATTGATGTAATGTATTCAACCCTTTACCAGAATCTCCTGCCAGCATCGCATCTACAAAATTCAGAACGGCCTGGTCCGGAGATGTGCCCAGGATCTGATGGACCAAATCTGCTGTGATCACATTTTCTGCGCTGGACAGCTGGTCCAGGATGGAAATAGCATCACGCAAACTCCCCGTGGCCTGGCGGGCGATCAAACGCAGCACATCCTGGTTGACCGTGATCTTCTCCGCTGCTGCCATATTTTCCAACTGCTTTACTATCTCTGCCACAGAAATTCTTCTGAAATCGTGGCGCTGGCAGCGGGAGATGACAGTAATGGGAATGCGGTGGATCTCAGTAGTTGCCAGGATGAAGATGGCATGGGCTGGGGGTTCTTCCAGGGTTTTTAAGAGGGCATTAAACGCAGACGTGGAAAGCATATGCACTTCGTCAATGACATAGACTTTAAATCGTCCTACATTAGGAGAGAAATTGATCTTTTCCCTTAGCTCCCGGACATCATCCACGCTGGTATTGGACGCGGCGTCGATTTCTAACAGGTCCAGGAACTCACCCTTAATCACCGATTGGCAATTTGCGCATTCGTTACAGGGCCGAGCCGCAGGGTCCTCTGCTAGGCAGTTTACAGCCTTGGCCAAAACTCTGGCTGTACTGGTTTTCCCTGTACCTCGTGGACCAGAGAATATTTGGGCGTGGGAAATCCGATCCTGACGAACAGAATTTTTCAATGTAGTGATGATATGGTCCTGGCCAATTACCTCATCCCAATCGCCTGGACGCCATTTTAAATAGAGAACTTGAGACATAGATTAACACCCTGCTGGATAATTGGAATGGGAGAATTTTAACTGTACAATCTTTAGTTTATCAGAAGGGAGGCAGAGGGTCAATCAAAGCTAAGCTCTCTACTCCAGTTGAAGATGAAATAACATCTCAATTTGGCATTAATCTTGCACAAAGTAAAGGAACAGTCGAGGAGATTTATTCTTTCTTGACGCTATTTACCTATTATGCTAGTATCAAATCAACCCTGATTGATTTGATATCTTGAATAGATGCTCAAACAAAGAGGGGTAGGACCCCCACAAGGAGAGACTGTTAGATGAAAAAAACCAGCCTGATCGTCCTTATCATCATTATCTCGGCGCTTTTGTTCTCGGCTTGCACGATGTCTGCATCTACGCCGCCGCCGTTGTCAGTCACCATGGACTTGAGCGCGATTGCCCGCCAGGCGACTGAAACGGCAATTGCGAAGACCCCAAAAGCCGGTGAAACCCAGGTGCCTGAGGCAACAGAAGAGTCGTTGACAGACCCCTCTGCTACCGTCTCAGAAGCTGTCGAACCAACCAGCACACCAGACCCTGCCGCAGAAACTGAGGAAACAGAGGAACTTGAGGTTTACGAGTACGCTATCCCAGATTCCTACACTCTGCATGAGGGTGAATTCATTTTCTGTTTAGCCCGTCGATTCAATATCCTTCCCGATGACCTGAAAACATATAACGGTTACGTATCCGGCACTCCCCAACCTGTCGGATATACAGTTCAGATACCTTCTGACAGTCGAGCTTTTGTTGGTGACCGTGCCTTGCAATATCACCCATCAAATTACACCGTTGTTTTCGGAGATACTTTGTACTCAATTTCCTGCCTGTACGGAGATGTTGATCCCAGGTCAATAGCCTCGGCCAATGACTTGGACGTTGACCAGGTTCTGACTCCGGGGACTGTACTCCAAATCCCCTAAACTAAATCACTTGATAACCAAACAAGCAGCCTGAGGCCCAGGCTGCTTGTTTCTTTTTAACTTAATCACCCAACCAGTACTGGGTAACTACAATTCAATCTCTACGTTATAATTTACAGACATCAATACTAATATAAAGAAGGGCTCGATGAAGAGAGCTGTCAGTGTCAGCTTGGGATCAAAATCACGCGATAAAAAGGTAGTGACCACGCTACTGGGGGAAGAAGTCTCTATTGAACGTATTGGGACAGATGGTGATGAAGAAAAAGCTTATCAACTTTATTGTGATCTGGACGGAAAGGTAGACGCCTTTGGAGTGGGAGGAATTGACCTTTATATCCATGCCCTCAAACGGGACTATCCCCTGTATGCGGGATTAAAACTCATCCGGGATGTGGTAACTACACCGGTTGTAGATGGCGGAGGTCTGAAATCTACCCTCGAAGCCAGAATCATGCAGGATGTGGAAAAACAACTGGGAGATATCATTCAACCCAAAACGGTGCTGTTGGTTGCGGGGTTGACTCGCGGGGGCATGTCCAAATCATTTATCGATGCCGGGTATGATTTAACCTTTGGTGATTTGATGTTCGGCCTGCAAATTCCAATTCCTATCAATACCGTGCCAATGGCCAATTTCGCAGCAGCAATCCTGCTGCCCATCGTTGGAAGGATGCCAATTTCAATGCTTTACCCCACAGGTGAAAAGCAACTTGAGGTAGTGCCAAAATACGAGAAATATTACGCAGCCAACAAGGTGATCGCCGGAGATTGGCTGTATATAATGCAACATGCACCGGATGACCTTTCCGGAAAAGTGATTGTCACCAACACGACCACTGAGGCTGATGTTACTTTCCTGAAAGATCGCGGTGTGGATTTCCTGGTTACAACCACACCTGTCCTGGACGGCAGGTCATTTGGGACGAATATGTTTGAAGCTGCTCTGGTTGCTGCTGCAGGGAAAAACCGACCTTTAACCACCCGGGAGCTTGACCAGATCATTGACCAACTTAACCTCAAAGCCCAGATTCAGGATTTACGGTAATGGACGCAATCGTACTGGCAGGCGGAGTGCCTGACCCAGATTCACCTCTTTACCCCGATACCAAAGGCAAGGCCAAAGCCATGCTGAAAATCGGTGGGAAATATATGATCCAATGGGTTCTGGATGCCCTGGATCAGGCAGATACAATTGATGGGATCGTGATCGTCGGTTGCGAAGACAAGCAAACGGAAATCCAGTCTAGTAAGATCATCACCTACAAACCATCCTCCGAAGACATCATTCTCAATTTTCAACGCGGCGCTCAAGCTGTACTGGAACATAACCCTGATGGAAGATCTGTCGCAGTTGTGTCTTCAGACATCCCCCTGATAACTTCAGAAGTTGTCAACTGGATCATCAATTCATCCCTGGCCTCAAATGATGATCTTTATTATGCTGTCGTTGAACAGAGCCAGATGGAAAAACGCTTTCCCGATTCCGCCAGATCCTATGTTAAGCTGCGGGATATGAATGTCTGCGGCGGGGATCTCTCCGTGATCAACATGGATCTTTATAAATCGCGGGAAGATTTCTGGCGGAAGATCTTCGAGGCCAGAAAAAGTTATTTACACCAGGCACGCTTAATTGGATTTAATATTCTGATCCTGCTGCTCTTGCGGAGACTAACATTCAACGCTGCTGTCGAGAGAGTAACCCGTCAGTTGGATATTACGGGAAAGGGATTAATATGCCCCTATCCAGAAATCGCGATGGACATTGATAAACCACATCAACTAGAGATTGCCCGCAGAGAGTTAACCTGATCCCATGTCGCTACAAACACTACTAGAAAAAGATGCCCTCTATTCTAAAAGGATCCGCATCCCCGAGGATAAAGCCTGGATTAAAAGGATTGCAGCCTTTTGGGCTCACTCTGGGGATTCCTGGTTCTGGGGTGTAGCATTAGTGCTACTGTGGTTTGTCGGTCCCCACGATTGGCGGCCGCAGATTGCCTTATTATTTCTGGGAATCTTCTTCACTGCTGTCAGTGTGCTGATCCTAAAATTCCTGATTAAACGTCCCCGCCCTGAAGGTAAATGGGGCCAGGTCTACCGCAGCTCAGACCCACATTCATTCCCTTCCGGCCACGCAGCCCGGGCAACCATGCTGACCGTGATCATGCTCTTGACAGGTTTCTGGTGGATTGGTTTGATAATGGTAGTCTGGACCCTGCTGGTAGATATCTCTCGTATAGGACTGGGCGTGCATTATTTCTCCGATATCCTGGTTGGTACCTTGATCGGGATTTTGATGGGGGGATTAGCCGTGTATGTCTTTAATTTATTTTAAATAGTGTGGTTTCCTTTAATAAGAAAAGTGACAGGGGTCTCTGATCAAGCTCCTGTTTCTTAAATGAAGCGGGAGAGCTAACGCTCTCCCGCGAGTAAATATACACTATGATCCCATATCCTCACTTAGGCATAAGCCGCCAGCTCAACCTGTTTACCCTCATCATCATAAACATAATACGGCAGCCAGCCCACACCATATAGATCCATCAGGATATCTTTTTTATATGGCGTCACAGGAATCTCTGTATTGCTTTCAAGTATCTCTCGCCATTTTTCTTCTACTTCAGCCAGGGCACTCAGTCTGTCTCTTTCCAAATCCTCAATTTCCTTCTTATAATGCTCGATCGTATCAAGAGATTCTTTAACATCAGCCTTGGCCTGGCTGGTCATCCGTCTTTTAGTGAGTGAGGTGCTTATGCTTCGCTGACGTCCGGCCAATAAGCTGATCAGATTTTCGGCGTGTTTTCCAACTTCTTCCATCTTGCGTTGAGAAAGTTCTACCTCATCCTCATCCAACTCCCGCTTTTCTCGCATCAATCTATCCTTTATAGTATCCAATTTCTTCTCAAAGGAAGCCGTCACTTTTTTCTTCTCTTCTTCCAGCGCGCTTTCAGCTGCTTCTGCGCACATTCGGCGGAAATCACCTTGGGATACTTCGGGGCCGGCAAATACTTCCAGCTCTTCGTTGGACCGGACAGATACAGTTACTGAATGATAGATCCAATCTTTAAAATCTGTCTCCAGCTCACGCAGCTTTGTACCATCTGATAAAGGTGATATAAGGTCGTGGAAACGGGCTTCTGCCCGAGCGCCCGGTTCAAGGTCATCCAGGTCGATCGGATCGGCAGTCCAGTCATCCCAGCGCACACGGCCGGTCTGGTCTGCTTCCCGCACCAGTGCAGTAACTACAAGGTCATAATCTAGGTTGTAATTCCTCTTCATAAAACGGATATTCGCCTGGGCGATCAAGGCGGGTTTATAAGCCACCTGGTAATTAGCCTGCTCAGGAGCAGTGATCCCTGCCTGATCCACAGCCTTCAGAAAACTCAGGTTATTCGGCAGGTAATATTCACCAATTCCGGCCGGGGCATTCGGTCTGGTACTGGTTAAACTCTGTCCACTTGCACTTGATCTTGTGGGACTTTTTAGTTTGCTTGGAGCAGCTGGTACTGTAGCTGACATACCTGCTCCGGCCAGATCATTGAGGGCTGGAAGTTGAACTCGGGTCAGCGGTCCGGTCAAATAATTCATTGCCCAGCGGGTATGGAACAAAACCGGTTCGTCTTCATGAACATTGTGCAATAGGAAAACTCTTTTATCCAGTGCGGAAATCATTTTGTCATAGGTTTTGCGGTCCAATCCCGGGGCTGCGCCTTCTAACCCATCAAGGAGCCGGTTTTTATCCTGCTCAGTTTGCAGCTTACCAATAAACCAGGTTCCTGTGTTAGAGAGAGCTTTATAGTCCACATCCACCGGGTTCTGGGTTACCAGGACCTGGCCAATGCCAAATGCGCGGGCTTGTTTTAACATCCGCAGCATGGGTATTTTGGAAGGAGGATTTTTCACAGGAGGCAGATAGCCGAAGATCTCATCAAAATAAATCAATGCCCGCAGCGTTGTGGAACCCTTTTGTTTTCTCATCCAGGTTTCTACGGCTGCATAGAGCAGAGTAACAAAGAACATCCTTTCCGCGTCGGATAGGTGAGCAATGTAAAAAACGCTGTGGCGGGGTCGGCCGTCGGCCCCATACATTAGCTTTTCAATATCCAGGGGTTCTCCCTCCATCCAGGTCTGGAAAGTGGGAGCGGCCAGGATGCTGTTCAACAGGATGGATAGTTCCTGTCTATCTTTTTCAGGGAAGAAATTATCCAATTCCAGCACACCCAATTTCTCAAAAGGCGGGTTTTGGATTTGCAGGATCAACTCTGTCAAGTTCAAGTCTTTTCCCTTGCTCCAGGCGCTTGCAAAGATATTGCTGATTAGAATGTGTTCCTTGGACCTCACCGGATCAAGGTCTGTTAGACCTACTAACCCCAATAAACCCATCACGATGCCGGATATTTTTTCCACCAACATTTCCCTGTTTTCATCCCAGGAAATTCCAGGGGCTTTTAAGGAAGCCAGGATGTTAACCGGGATTCCCGCTTCTGACCCCGGTGTATAGATCGCAAAATGGGCTGAATCTTTTAATGCCTGGATTCGGTCAGGACCGATATCCCATTTAGCCAAGCCTTTGGTCCATAAGGCAGCCGCATCTGCCCCCGCCTGTTCAATGGTTTTATCCTCCCTACGGGCTTGATCCGGGTTCACCCAGGGGACAAAGTCTTCTGCCCTTAATTCCGGAAAGTGCAGAAGGGCATTGGTAATATCTCCTTTAGGATCGATCATCAAGGCCGGAATCTCCTGTAAGGCGGCTTCCTCCAGCAGGTCGATGCATAAGCCGGTTTTCCCGGATCCGGTCATACCAACACAAACCGCATGGGTGGTCAGATCATCCGGATCATATAGCAATGTCTCCGGTGTAACTTCTCCCTTTTTGGGATCAAATATACGGCCAAGATAAAATCGGTCAGCAGGAATTGTCATAAGGAACCTCTCAGGATATTTTCAATGTCAGATCTGTTGTTATGCACTTGTTCTGATTTTACCTTAACCAGTAAATGTTGTTGTGCAGATTATGATCCAGGAATTCTGAACCTTACATCAAATCTTAAAGCTGGCATATAATTAATAGGAGATCAACCTAGATCCTATTACAAACAGCGCTGGAGGTTTTATGAGCTACCAGATCACATTTTACGGTCACGGTACTTTTGGACTGAAGATCGACGAATTTCAAATGCTGATAGACCCTTTCTTTAGTGGTAATCCAAGCACACAAATTAAACCCGAGGACCTGAAACCAGATTTCTTGCTTATCACTCATGGGCATGGTGACCATGTAGGCGATGCAGTGGAGATCGCCAAGCACACAGGGGCCAAGGTGATTGCTAATGCTGAAATTGCCAGATGGATGTCAGATGCAGGGGCTGAAACTTTTCCTCAGCATATCGGCGGAGGGCATGATTATCCCTTCGGATATGTTAAACTGACTCAAGCTGTTCACGGTTCTGCCCTACCAGACGGCTCCTATGGCGGCATGCCAGCCGGTTTCCTGATTACCACACCTGATAAAAAGAAGGTCTACTTTGCCGGGGATACCGGGCTATTCGCCGGTATGTCTTTGATTGGAGAAGAAGGGGTTCACCTGGCGGTATTGCCCATCGGCGACAACTACACTATGGGACCGGATGATGCCTTAAGGGCCGTTAAATTGATCCAACCCCAACATGTGGTCCCGGCTCATTACAATACCTGGCCGCTGATCGCCCAGGACCCAGAAGCGTGGAAAAAACGTGTCGAAACTGAAACCGATACTGTTGTTCACATAATGAAAGCGGATACAGATATTGACTTTTAGAAGGCGAAATCCTAGGGACAACCAACCGACCGACAATCGGAGGTAGAGAGAACGGAAAATATGTGACAAGGAGATGAAAGCGAAACGGGGATCCCGTTATCGCGAGTATAAAGATTG